>JAXEEN010000110.1:0-17661 GCA_034104065.1 Sutterella sp. | reverse complement strand
AGCCCGGCATCACCGATTCAACGGCCATCTGCGTGTAGACGGGACCGGCCTCGATGTTCTGCAGGCCCTGGAAGAGGGACATGCCTTCGGGATTGATCACGTTGTAGCAGCCCGTCGTGAGGATCATGAAGCCCGTGGCGGAGCAGACGAACCACGTGTCGATGTAGACCGAGAAGGCCTGAACGAGACCCTGCTTGGCAGGATGCGACACGGAAGCGGCGGACGAGGCGTGCGGGCCCGTACCCTGACCGGCTTCGTTTGAATAGATGCCGCGCTTGACACCCCAGGAGACCGCCATGCCGATGATGGCGCCGAAGGCGGAGTCCATGCCGAAGGCGGACGAGAAGATCATGCTGACGACGTGCGGGATCTGCTCATAGTTGTAGAAGACGATGATGAGCGAAACGATCACGTAGGCCTGAGCCATGAAGGGCACCACGATCGTCGTGAAGTTGGCGATGCGGTGCAGACCGCCGAAGAGAATGAAGCAGAGAAGGGTCGTCAGGCAGGCAGCGGTGATGGTGTTCGGAATACCGAAGGCGTTGTTCACGGCCGCGGCGATGGAGTTAGACTGCACGGACGGGAGCAGCAGGCCGCAGGCGATGATCGTGATGATCGCGAAGATCCAGCCGAGCAGACGGCTGCCGGCGCCTTTTTCAAGATAGAAGGCGGGACCGCCGGTGTATTCGCCGCGGATCTTTTCCTTGTAGATCTGACCGAGCGTCGATTCGATGAAGGCGCTCGCGGAGCCGAGGAAGGCCACCATCCACATCCAGAAGAGCGCGCCCGGACCGCCGAAGCAGATGGCGGTGGCCACGCCGGCGATGTTGCCGGTGCCCACGCGGCCGGCCAGCGTCATGGAGAGCGCCTGAAAGGAGCTCACGCCGTGGTCGTCCTCGCGGGACTGGAAGAGAAGACGCCACATCTCCCTGATGAGACGCAGCTGAAGAAAGCCCGATCGGACCGAAAAGTAAAGACCGGTGGCCAGACAGAGAAAGACCAGCGCCGGGCTCCATACCAGGTCGTTGACGGCATTGACAATGGATTCCATGGTGCCTCCAGGGAATATCTTCGCCGGCATCGGACGGAACGGTCCGAGCCGGGTGAGGTTGAGAGGGGTATCGGTTTTGTTTTAATGGGGACGAAGCGGCTTGGTTCGGGCTGCCGGAGTCCGATGTGCGGCGGAATCCCGAGCCGGCGGCGGCGAACACAGCCTCTTCACATTCAACATACTCGGCCATAACCTGCTCGAGTATCAGACAAAGCCCCCAATTTTCTTCATGCTGAAATAACTAAACGCCGGATTACTGCCGAGCCGCAAACCGCATCGGCAGGAGTGCTTAAGGAATTTCACAGAAGCGACGGATTTCTCCGCTGCTTCGAGTCTGAAAAAGTCTGTAGCAATTCCAGGGTTTCGCTTCCCTTGAAAAGCGGGCCCGGGCTCCCCATATAGGAAGAGACAGTGATTGAAGGGGCGGCCCGGCCGCCTCAAGAGGAAAAGAACAATGCGTCAGGACAAACTCACAACGAAGTTCCAGGAAGCGCTTGCAGAGGCTCAGTCGCAGGCCCTCGCGCACGACAACCAGTTCATCGAACCGGTTCATCTGCTCGCGGCGGTGCTCGCCGACGGCGAAGGCTCGTCGAAGAGCCTGCTCGAGCGCGCCGGCGTCAGCGCGGCGCAGCTCGCCCGCGATGCCAATGCGGCCGTCGAACGCCTGCCGAAGGTGTCCGGCACGGGCGGCGACGTCCAGGTGTCCCGCGACCTCATGAATCTTCTGAACCTTACTGAAAAGGAGGCGATGAAGCGCGGCGACGAATTCATTTCGACGGAAATGCTGCTCCTTGCGCTCTGCGACGACAAGAGCGAAGCGGGACGCCTTGCGAAGAAGGCGGGGCTCGTGCGTTCGGCCATGGAGGCGGCAGTGGCCGCCGTGCGCGGCGGCGACAAGGCCGACAATCCGGATGCCGAAAGCCAGCGCGAGGCGCTCAAGAAGTACACGGTGGATCTCACCGAACGCGCCCGAGAAGGCAAGCTCGATCCGGTGATCGGCCGCGACGATGAAATCCGCCGCACGATGCAGATTCTGCAGCGCCGCAGCAAGAACAATCCCGTGCTGATCGGAGAGCCGGGCGTCGGCAAGACCGCCGTCGTCGAAGGTCTTGCGCAGCGCATCGTCAACGGCGAAGTGCCCGACAGCCTCAAGGGCAAGCGGGTGCTGTCGCTCGACATGGCCGGCCTCATCGCGGGCGCCAAGTACCGCGGCGAATTCGAAGAACGTCTGAAGAAGCTTCTGAAGGAAGTGACGGCCGAAGAAGGCCGCATCATTCTCTTCATCGACGAACTCCATACGGTGGTCGGCGCAGGGAAGACCGAAGGCTCGATGGATGCGGGAAACATGCTCAAGCCCGCGCTCTCTCGCGGCGAACTGCACGTGATCGGCGCGACGACGCTCGACGAATACCGCAAGTACGTCGAAAAGGACGCGGCGCTCGAACGCCGCTTCCAGAAGGTGCTCGTGGACGAACCGAGCGTCGAGGACACGATTGCCATTCTGCGCGGTCTGCAGGAGCGCTACGAGGCTCATCACGGCGTCGAAATCACCGACCCCGCGATCGTGGCCGCAGCCGAACTCTCGCACCGCTACATCACCGACCGCTTCCTTCCCGACAAGGCGATCGACCTGATCGACGAAGCGGCCGCCCGCGTGAAGATGGAAATCGACAGCAAGCCCGAGGCGCTCGACAAGCTTGACCGCCGTCTCATCCAGCTCAAGATTGAACGCGAAGCGATGAAGAAGGAAACGGACGACGCGTCGAAGAAGCGCCTGCAGGCGATCGAAGACGAAATCGGCCGGCTCTCGCGCGAATACTCCGACCTCGAGGAAATCTGGAAGAAGGAAAAGAGCGAGGCGCTCGGCGAAAAGAGCGTGCGTGATGAAATCGACCGCACGCGCCACATGATGGACGAGTACCGCCGCACGGCGCAGTATGAAAAGCTCGCCGAGCTGCAGTACGCCGTGCTTCCGAAGCTCGAGGAACGTCTGAAGAAGGCCGAGAAGGCGGAAAAGGACGACCTTGCCGGCAAGCCGAAGCTCCTTCGCACGACGGTGGGCGCGGAGGAAATCGCCGAAGTGGTGAGCCGCGCGACCGGCATTCCGGTCTCGAAGATGATGGAAGGCGAACGCCAGAAGCTTCTGCACATGAAGGAGGCGCTCGGCGAGCGCGTGGTCGGTCAGGACGAGGCCGTGAAGCGCGTTGCCGAAACGATTCTGAGAAGCCGCGCCGGCCTCTCGGATCCGAACCGGCCCTACGGCAGCTTCCTCTTCCTCGGGCCCACGGGCGTCGGCAAGACCGAACTCACGAAGGCGCTCGCCGAATTCCTCTTCGACTCCGAAGAGGCGCTCGTTCGCATCGACATGAGCGAATTCATGGAAAAGCACAGCGTGGCGCGTCTGATTGGTGCGCCTCCGGGCTACGTGGGCTATGAGGAAGGCGGCTATCTCACCGAAGCCGTCCGCCGTCATCCCTACGCCGTGATTCTGCTCGACGAAGTGGAAAAGGCTCACCCGGACGTCTTCAACGTGCTTCTCCAGGTGCTCGACGACGGCCGCATGACGGACGGTCAGGGCCGCACGGTGGACTTCAAGAATACGGTCGTCGTGATGACGTCGAATCTCGGCGCCAACGAGATTCAGGACATGATCGGCGAACCGGCCTCGAAGGTGAAGGCGGCCGTGATGGCCGAGGTGCGCGAACACTTCCGTCCGGAATTCGTGAACCGCATCGACGAGATCGTGGTCTTCAACGCGCTCGGCGCCGAAGACATCCGCCGCATCGCCGCGATTCAGCTCAGGGGCCTTCGCGCCCGCGTCGAGGCGCAGGACATCCGTCTCGAGGTGTCGGACGCCGCGATGGACGAAATCGCCAAGGTGGGCTTCGATCCGCACTACGGCGCCCGTCCGCTCAAGCGCGCCATTCAGGAGCATGTCGAGAATCCGCTCGCCATGGTCATGCTCGAAGGCCGCGCCGGTCCGGGCGACACGATCCGCGTGGGCGCCTCCGGCCACGAATTCACGTTCGACGTGAAGAAGGCCGAAGCCTCCGCTGCGTGACGCTGACGGGCGCCTGAGCGCCTGAAGGCAAGGAAACAGAGGGCGTCTGCCGTCTCCGGGAAGCTCCCGCGGACGGCAGATGCCCTTTTTCATTTGCCGCTGACGCAAACGGGCGCGCCATCCGGCGCGCCCGTCATGAGCTTTTCGTTCGGTTTAACTCAGTTGAGCAGGTGCTCGGGGATCTTCGGCGCGCCGTGCGTGTCCGGCGCGGAGAGCGTGGTCGAGATGCCTTCGGCGTTGACGTAGATGCGCCCCGAGCCGTCCTCCACCTCGAAGTATCGGGGTTCCTCGTGAAAGACGATGTCGGTCAGACCGAGCATCTGCAGGAAGCGCTCCATGTTGCCGCTGATGATGTTGATGTCTTCGCCGGCGTCGTGCAGCGTAATGCAGTCGCCGCTGAACGGCCGGCCCCGATCGGAAGTGCGGGCGAGTGCGATGCGGATTTCGTTGGCGTAGACCTTGACGGCGTCCGGACGGGAGCAGAAGAGGGCGATCGAGGCGCAGATGTCCTTCGGTTCGCAGTTGAGGGAATGCACCGCATTCATGACGAGCGGAAGCATGCGGAAGGGCGCCATCACCTGCTCAAGGAAGTCCATGCCGCGGATGATCGGGAAGGGTTCGGTCACGATCGTGTTGAAGCCGCGGATGTTTTCATGGAGCACCTCCTGAGCTTCGTTGGCCCAGGCGTTGCGCGAAATGCGGTTCGGATCGAACACCGCAGCGTCCTCCGTCTGACGGGCGAAGGGATTTTCGCTCCATCTGTAGGGATGAACGACGGTCAGCTCGCCTGCGGGCACCGTGACGGCAATGACGGCGTGACGAAGGAAGAGCGAATAGCTGCGGTCCTCCTCCTGCGCGAGGATCGGATCGTCAGGGCCTTCGGGAATGTCGAGATGCTCGCCCGTATAAAGAACGGACTTCGACGCCTTCATGCGTTCGAGCATCGGGCGGGCGAGTTCCGTGTTGTTCACCGGGCCCTGATTGCTGCGAAGGAGTTCGTGGAAGATCACGACCCTGGCTTCCGGATGCAGATAGTGCTTCTTCAGCAGAGCTGCGAGTTTTTCAGCCGTGTCGGCCGAGAGGATGTTGGTGGGCGGTTCGGTCTTGAAGATGGCGCTCATGAAGAGTCCCACCGTCATCATGGTGGTCGTTTCCTTCGGCGTGCGAAGCTCGTACTTCACCTCGGAGAGCATGCTGTAGAAGACGCCGCGGGCTTCGTCGACGAGCGGCGGATTGGTCAGACGGAGCTTTTCGAAGACATCGTCCGCCATGTCGTAGAAGGCGCCGGAGAGCTCTTCGGAGAGCAGTTTGGCGAGACGCCCTTCGAGAATTTCACGGTCGGCGACCGAGGAATAGCTCGTCAGACGGTGAACAATGTAGGAGAGTTCGCGGCGCTGCGCCGCGAGGGATTTGGGTCGAGCCATGAAAGCCTGATGAGTAAAACCGAAATGCGTCATTCTAAACGGAAATCGGGCCGGATGGTCCGGCCCGATGTCGGGGAGGCGAAGGAGAACTGAATCGATCAGTTCTTCGCGGCGTTCGAAACGACGGCGGCCACTTCGCTGAAGGTGTCGTCGACGCTCTTGGCAGGCTTTCTGTCGAGAAGGCTCACGATGACGATCGCGGCGGCGGCGAAGGCGAAGCCGGGAAGAATTTCATAGAGGCCGAGCCAGGCGTAGTGGTTCCAGACGAGAACCGTCACCGCACCCGTCACCATGCCGGCGAGCGCGCCGTTGCGGGTCATGCGGCGCCACCAGAGCGAGAGGATGATGACCGGACCGAAGGCCGCGCCGAAGCCCGCCCAGGCATAGGACACGAGAGAGAGCACGAGGCTCGACGGATCGCTGGCGATCCAGACGGCGACGACCGAGACGAGAAGCACCATCGAGCGGCCGACCCAGACGAGTTCGCGCTGCGAGGCGTCCTTGCGCAGGAACACGCGGTAGAAGTCCTGAACGAGGGTCGAGGAGCAAACGAGGAGCTGGCAGGAGAGGGTCGACATCACGGCGGCGAGAATGGCGGACATCAGAATGCCGGCGATCCACGGATTGAAGAGCACGCTCGAGAGCACGATGAAGACGCGTTCGTGGTTCTGCGTGACGAGGCCCGCGGTTTCGGGATGCTGGCTGAAGAAGGCCGCGCCGAAGAAGCCCACGCCGATGGCGCCGGCGAGCGAGAAGATCATCCAGAGCGTGCCGACGCGGCGGGCGTTCGGGATCACGCTGATGGAGCGGGCCGCCATGAAGCGCACGAGAATGTGCGGCTGACCGAAGTAGCCGAGACCCCAGGCCATCAGACTGACGATGCCGACGAAGGTGTGGCCTTCGAGAATGTTGAGCATCTTCGGATCGATGCTCGCGATCTGGTCGCACGCGGCGGAGAAGCCGCCGAGGTCCATCATGACGGCGATCGGCGTCACGATGAGCGCGAGGCACATCAGGGACGCCTGAATGGTGTCGGTCCACGAAACGGCGAGGAAGCCGCCGAGAAATACGTAGAGAATGGTCGCGACGGCGCCGACGACGAGCGCCCATTCGTAGGGCATGCTGAACGTATTTTCAAAGAGGCGGGCGCCGGCCACCACGCCCGAAGCGCAGTAGATCGTGAAGAAGAGCAGGATCACGACCGCGGCGATGATGCGAAGGAGGTTGCCCCTGTCCTCGAAGCGGTGGGTGAAGTAGTCGGGCAGCGTGAGCGCGTTGTGCGTTTTTTCCGTATAGACGCGAAGCCGGCCCGCGACGATGCACCAGTTGATGTAGGCGCCGACCGTCAGACCGATGGCGATCCACGACTGCGAGATGCCGCTCAGATAAACGGCGCCCGGCAGACCCATCAGAAGCCAGCCGCTCATGTCGGAGGCGCCGACGGAAAGCGCGGTCACGAAGCCGCCGAGACGGCGGCCGCCTAGAATGTAGTCGCTGTAGTTGCGGGTGTAGTAGTAGGCGAAGACGCCCACGGCGACCATCAGGATCAGGTAGCCGATGAACGTTACGGCAGTGGGATTCGAAAACATAAGGTGCTCTTTAATTCTTATCGGTGTCGCACGCTCTGAGGAGTGCGGTAAACGGGGAAAAACCGCTGAGGGTTATGCACTTAAACGTGCCGCTGACGGGTAAGTATACGGTCTGACGGGGCGAGGTGTCCCCGAAGGGCACGGGAAAGCGCGCCGGCTAAGGCATAGGCAGTAAGGAAATGGAGCGGTGCGGAGGCTTCGGACGACCGAAAAGGGCCGTCTCGTCCGGCGCACGAAGGCGCGCTGCGGAATCAGCCCCCGATGTAGCTCATTTCGATCTTGGCCCGCTCGGGCGCGAGGCCCAGGCTTCGAAGTTCCGAATAATGGTCGCCGCGCTGCGCCCAGATGCGTCCGAGCGCCTCCTCGATTTCACGGTCGGTGGCGCCGCCGCGAAGCATCGTGCGGATGTCGTAGCCTTCGGTGGCGAAGAGGCAGAGATAGAGCCGGCCGTCCATGCTGAGTCGGGCACGCGAGCATTCGCCGCAGAAGGCCTGGGTGACGGAGGAAATGCACCCGAATTCGCCTGCGCCGTCCGCGTAGCGCCAGCGGGAGGCGGTTTCGCCGGGATAGTTGGCGCCGACGGGCACCACGTCCCAGCGCTCGGCGATGAGCCGGACGATTTCGGCGGACGGCACGACGTCGGTCATGCGCCAGCCGTTGGCGGTGCCGACGTCCATGTATTCGATGAAGCGCGGAATGATGCCGGTGCCGCGGAAGCGTTCGCAGATTTTGACGACTTCGCCTTCGTTGACGCCGCGCTTCACCACGGTGTTGACCTTCACCCTGAAGCCGAGGTCCGCGGCGTATTCGATGCCTTCGAGAACCTTGGCGGCCGGAAAGCCCACGTCGTTGAAGCCCTGAAAGATCGCTTCGTCGAGCGCGTCGAGCGACACGGTGACGCGGTCGAGGCCGGCCGCCTTCAGCGCGTCCGCCTTCTTCTTCAGAATGGACGCGTTCGTCGTCAGGGCGATGTCGATGGGACGGCCGTCGGGCGTCGTCAGCGTGCGAAGCTGGGCGACGAGCTGTTCGAGTCCTTTGCGAAGAAGCGGTTCTCCGCCGGTGAGACGGAGTTTTTCGATGCCGTTGCGCACGGCGAGCCGCGAAATGCGGTAGATCTCGTCGAAGGTCAGCAGTTCCGTATGGGCGAGAAACGCGTGACGCTTGTCGAACTTTTCCTTCGGCATGCAGTAGCGGCAGCGGAAGTTGCAGTGATCCGTCACGGAGATGCGCAGGTCGCGAAGCGGCCGGCCGCGCATGTCGAGCCAGTGTCCGCCGGCACGGCGGATCTCGCCCGTCTGAGGCACCGGCAGACTGCGCACGGCGGATTCGTTGGTGATGGGAATGACGCGTTCGTCGCTGGAACTCATGGCGAAGAATTCAAAAGGGAAATGACGGTCTGCAGATTGTAGCCTCGCGCAGGTCAGAGCGCCTGCGTATCGGCCGTTTCGGCAAGACTGACGTAAAAGGCGTAGCGGGCCGGATCGATGAGCCCGTCCTCAAGCGCCTTCTTCACGCTGCAGCCCGGTTCGGCCAGATGGCGGCAGTTGAAGAACCGGCAGCCGTCGACGTATCTGGCGATGTCGGGCATGGCCCTCAGAATGTCGTTGAGCGAGAGGTGCGCGAGACCGAACTCCTGAAAGCCCGGCGTGTCGATGACGGACCCCTCCCAGTCGTCGTCCGAGGCGCTGTACCAGCGGGCGGCCGTCGTGGTCTGCTTGCCGAGATTGAGCGCTTCGGAAAATTCCCGGGTCGCCGCCTTGGCGTGGGGAACGAGGAGGTTGAGAATCGTGGACTTGCCCATGCCGGACTGACCGACGAGCAGAGCAGCCTTTCCCGACAGCCGTTCGATCAGCACGCGCCGGGCTTCCCCGGGTCTTGCTTCGGCGGAAATGCTGAGCACGTCGTGACCGATGCCGTGAAGCAGCCGGACGGCGGCTTCGGCCTCTTCGGCGCCTTCCGTCAGCTCGTCCTTGTTGCGGATCACGAGCGCCGGAATGCCGGCCTCGTGCGCGGCGAGCAGCGCCTTCCAGATGAACCACGGGTTGAAGGTGGGACGGGAGGCGAAGACGATGCAGACCAGATCCACGTTGGCGGCGAGCGACTTGATGCGCCACTCGTCCGAGCGGTAGAGCAGATTTCTCCGCGGCTCGATCACTTCGACCGCCGCGACGCCCGATACCGCTTCGGTGCACTGCACGATGTCGCCGACCACGACGTCGCCCTTCTTGCCGCGGCGGTGCGCCTCGACGACGCCGCCCGATTCGAGCGTGACGATCGAGTGGCGGCCGTGCGCCGCAGTGACGCGGCCCCGGACAAGCGGTCCCCCTTCGGAGACGCCCCTGTTCGGACGGCGGGGTTTGAGGGCAGTGGATTTTTTGGCCATAAAAAGGAATTCCGGTAGAAGCTGGACTCAGGAAACCGAGGATTCGGCGGTTTCGGCGGCGCCTGCGTCAAGCGGGCCGCGCGGTCCGTAGCGGCGAAGCGCCGCCACGCGCATCCCGACATGGGGACGCCGGTAATGGAAGAGGGAATAAAGACGCGACGGCGTGAGCGTCATCGAATAGTCCCGGTGAAGCCGCACCATGGCGCCGATCATCGCGCCCGTGCCGACGGTGCGGGCGGCGAACCGGTCGGCATCGTACTGCAGAAGCCGGGAGAAGAGATTGACGAAGGGGGCGAGCGGATACATCAGGACCGGAAAGGCCACGATGACGAAGGCGAGCACCCAGCCCGCATGCGTGCCGGGCATGTCGCTCGTGAGCACGGGTGAAAAACCGATGCCCTCGAAGAAGATGCGTTCGGCGGCGGCCCAGCCGGCGAGCCGGCAGCAGACGAAGCCGACGGCGGAAAACACGATCATGCGCAGGAGGGAGTGGAAGTGCTTCAGGTGGCCGGTTTCATGAGCGACCGCGGCCAGCAGTTCGTCGGGCGTGAGCTGCGCGGCCGCGTGGGCGAACACGACGACGCAGCGCTTCCTGCCCCAGCCTGCAAGGACGACGTTGGCGTGGTCCCAGGACATCGGGCGCGTCATGACGATCATGTCCGTCATCACGATGCCGTGGCGCCGGAGGTATTCGTCGGTGCGCGTCCTGACGGCTTCGTCCTCGAAGGGACGCGAGCGGCGGCGCCAGAAGATGCCTTCGACGCGCGTGATCTGCCAGCGCCAGAAAAGCCGGAACGTCCAGACCGCCCAGGCAAGGAGCCACCAGAAGTCGCCCGCATATTCGAAAACCGTCAGCGTGAAGGCTGCAAGCGGCAGGACGATGAGCCAGCCCGCCGTCGTTTCGAGAACCGTCCTGCCGAGCCACTCGAGTCTCGCCTCGCGCATGTAGCCGTAGCGCTCCCGCACCCGGAACCGGGCCCACCAGCCGAACGGGAGTTCCGCCGCCGTCATCAGAGCAAGCACCGTGACGATGACGCACCACTGCGCGCCGATGCCGGGACCGAAGAGCGTTTCGTAAAAGCCGGCGAGCACGGTGAGGCCGCCGCCCTTGGTCATCGCCAGCGCAAAGGCCGCGCCGACGAAGGCCAGCAGAAGATTGGCCTGCGTGATCTCGCCCGTGTAGTCGGCGGCTTTTCTGAAGGCGGCAAGCGAGAGACGGCCCTCGAACCCTTCGGGCACCCGGTCGCTCGAGCGTTCGGCCGCCCGCGTCTGCATGATGGCGAGCGCGCATTCGAGCACCGCATAGAGCGCGAGGATGCTCAGAAACGCATGTTCGATGAGGCTAGCCGAAACGGTCATGTCGCAGAGCGGGAAAGGGAGGCAAAAAGGAAGATAATTCTCTATTATGGCCGATCGGCGAACGAAGATGTCGCCGCGCCGGCCTTCGTCGGGAAAAGTCCCGGCGGGCTCGAACTCCAGCACTATTATCAGGACAGCTATGACCGAAATTGAACGGGATCCTTCCTACAGCGAAGACAATCTGATCTGGATCGACATGGAAATGACGGGGCTGCAGCCCGAGGTGAACCGCGTCATCGAAGTGGCGGCAATCATCACCGACAAGGAGCTCAACATTCTGCATGAGGGTCCCGTGGTGGCGGTGCATCAGTCCGACGAGGTGCTTGACGGCATGGACGACTGGAATACGGAAACGCATACCCGTTCGGGTCTCGTGAAGCGCGTGCGCGAAAGCACGATCGACGAGACCGAATGCGAGCGCATCTTCATCGAAACGTTCCGCCGCTTCGTTCCCGAAGGCAAAAGCCCGATGTGCGGCAATACGATCGGTCAGGACCGGCGCTTCATGGCGCGCTGGCTGCCGAATCTCGAACGCTACTTCCACTACCGCTACGTGGACGTGTCGACCCTCAAGGAGCTTGCCCGCCGCTGGGCGCCCGAACACGTGAAGAGCTTTCCCAAGTCGACCCGCCATCAGGCGCTCTCCGACATTCAGGAAAGCATCGACGAGCTCCGGCACTACCGCCGCACGATCATGAAGATCTGAGCCCTACGAGAAAATATGAAAAAAAGCCGAACCGCGGAAACGGTTCGGCTTTTTTCGTCCTGACTGAGCAGGAGACCGCCCGAGCAGCGGCCTCCGCGGAAAAGGTCGTCAGACCATGAGAAGCGCGCAGGCGACCACGGCGATCATGCACGGGATGGCGGTGCGCTTGATCACTTCGATCGGGCTGACCATGGCGATACCGGAGACGAGAATCGTCACGCCGGCGAGCGGGGACATCGTACGGCCGAGAGCGCCGCAGAGGAAGGCGAGGCCGCCCAGGCCCTTGATGGTCATGCCGAAGCTTTCGGCGTGCGGGGTCACGGTTTCGTTGAAGGCCAGCGTCGCAGCGTCGCCGGAACCGGTGATCACGCCCATGAGCCACGGACCGATGGAGCCGCCCCAGCGGGCGATTTCATTGGATTCCTTCAGAGCGGCAACGGCCGTGTCGATGAGGCCGGTGGCGCGCAGACCGGCGGCGAACACGCCGGCGGCAATGATGATGCCCATCACGTCAGCGTAGCCCTTGCCCATGCCGGAGAAGAACTGCTTCGTGAAGTCCTGCGGGTTGGCGCGGGCGACGACGAGAGCGCAGATTGCGCCGATCAGCATGGCCTGAGCAACGCCCATCTTGATGGCGGGGATCCAGAGGTTGCCGCAGACGAGGATGACGATCGGAACGAGCGGAACGATGGCCTTGATCGGGCTCGGCGTGAAGTCGTCGTTCTTCTGGAGCTTGGACTGGTCGACCTGAGCGTTCTTGTCGCCCTTGTGGTCGCCGAGGAGGAAGGCAACGATGAGAACGCCGATCACGAGGATGGCGCCGCACATGACGGAGTACGTGGCATGGAAGCCGATGAAGTCCATGACGTCGATGTTGGCCATCTTGGCGACGTACGGGTTGTGGGACGTACCCGGCGAGAGGTAGGAACCGATCGTACCGCCGAGAACGGCCGCAGCGGCGGCGGCAGGCTTAATGCCGGCGCGCAGCATCACGGGGATGAGGGTGGAACCCACGGCGGCCGCGCAGCCCGCAGCGGACGGGATGGCGATGTTCACGAAGAACGTGATGGCCGTGCAGATCGGAATGAGGAAGATGCCGAGCCCGCGAATCGGGGTGGCAAGGTAGTACACGAGAGAGCGGTCGCACTGCGTGTAGCTGGCGGTGAAGGCAAAACCCATCGAACCGCAGATGGCCATGATGAGCGAATTATTCGTCATCGACTTGGCGAAGGCGTTAAGGCCGGTCATCGGCGCGAGGGAAATGCAGCAGAGGAAGAGGCCTGCAGCAATCAGCACCAGGCGGGTCTCATATCGCTTAATAAGGGCCCACACCGTCGCGAACACGACGGCAACGGCGACCCAGCTGAGAATCGACATATGAACTCCAGTATCCTTTGTTGGAAGACGTCTGCTGAGGACGGGCACGACAAAAGGTGCCCGGCGCAGCATTTTGTTAGGACAGCTGTAGTATGCCCCACATGAAAGGGAAAGTCCTTATAGGTTTTTACTGAAACCGTCGTTTGTCCGGGATAAAAATAACTCCGGAAAAGCGTGTGCAAGTCGTTGTTATTTAATGAGATACGGGGTATCCGTAATTACTATAAGCAACAAAAACGGTACATAAGGAATTTCCCTTATGTACCGTCGGCTGACCGTTCCAAGCCGTTTCAGCGGCCGTCCCTGTCGGAAACGGGAAGTCTGCCCGCCAGAATGGGATGCTTGAGCCAGGCCTGGAGCATGGAGAGTCCGACGGCCAGGAGAATCGGACCCAGAATGAGGCCGAGGAAGCCGAAGGCGATCACGCCGCCGAAGACGCCGAGGAAGATCAGCGCGAGCGGAAGCGAGGATCCTCTGGCGATCAGAACGGGCTTGAGGAAGTTGTCGACGCTCGAGACGGCCAGCAGTCCCCAGAGAACGAGAAACACCGCCATGCCGACTTCGCCCTGCGAGTAAAGCCAGACGGCGGCCGTGCCCCAGACGAGCGGAGGTCCGATCGGGACGATGGAAAGGACGAAGACCATGAAGCTCAGGAGCAGCACGCCGGGCACGCCGGCAATCCAGAAGCCGATGCCGGCCACGATGCCCTGACCGAGCGCGGTGCCGGCGAGGCCGAAAACCACGGAGCGGGTGGTTTTGACGAGAATGCCGGAAAGCTCGTTCGAGAGGTCGCCGCTGACGCGTCTGAGAAGCGTCTGAATCCGCTCGGCGAACCAGGGACCGTCGCGGTAGAAGAAAAAGACGATGAAGGTGACGAGCGCGAGCTGCAGGAGCACGTTCGAGACATTGAGCGCCGCGTTGAGCACCCAGCTGGTGAGCGGTTCCACCAGTTTCTGCATCGTCGTCGCCATCGTCGCCGGATCGATGGCGAAGGTGAGCTGATCGTGCAGCCACGGACCGACGTAGGGAATGTCGGTAATCCAGGGCGGGAGCGAAAATCCGCTCGCGATCCACTGTTTCAGCAGCATCACGCCCTTGGGGAGCTGCTGGGCGAGAACCACGAGAAGAATGCTCGACGGAATCAGCACGCAGACGATCAGCAGCGTCACCATCAGAATGGCGGGGACCGTGGTCGTGCCGCGCATGGAGTCGCGGGCGCTTTCAAAAAGCGGCCAGGTCACGACGGCAAGAATGGCCGCAATGACGATGGCCGTGAGGAAGGGCTTTACGATGAAGTAGCAGCCGATGGAAACGGCGACTGCCAGCAGAATGCGGATGATCAGATCGATGCGTTCGCTGAAGCTCAGCATCGAGCGCAGTCCCGAGCGGCCGCCCGCCTGATCCGGTTCGGAGTCCTTCTCCGGCCTGAGCCTGTCGTTCTCGTCCATGACAGTTCCTAAAAATGAGCGTGTTGACGCGGGTTACTTCGAAACGGGCTGTTCGTCAAGCAGGAAGCAGCCGTTGAGCGAAACGTGCCGGGCCGCCTGAGCCAGGGCGTTGATGGCGGCGGTACGCGTAAAGCTGCGGCGCCAGACCATGATGACTTTTCGGTTCGGTGCGGGCGACTTGAAGGGAATCATCTTGAGCGAATTGGCCGTGCCCTGGAGATAGGGCACCGCGGACGCCGGGAGGACGGTGATGCCGAGCCCCTGGGCGACCATGTGGCAGATGGTCTGCAGACTCGAGCCTTCGACCGTGCGCTGGACGTCCGATGCGCCCGTATTGAATCGGGCCAGATCCGGGCAGACGCCGAGAATCTGATCGCGGAAGCAGTGGCCGGCGCCCAGCAGCAGCATGGTCTGATCCTTCAGCTCGTCGGTGCCGACGTAGTTGCGGTTCACCCAGGGGTGGTGAGAAGGCACGGCGACCACGAAGTCTTCCTGATAGAGCGCCTGGGACATGAAGCCGGTTTCGGCGATGGTGTCGGCCATGATGGCCACGTCGATCGTGCCGTTGCGAAGCTGGTTGACCAGCTCCGACGTGAAGGTTTCCTCAAGGTAGACCGGCATCTTCGGAGCCCGGGCTGCCATCTCGCGGACGAGTCCGGGCATCAGATAGGGGGCGATCGTATAGATCATGCCGAGACGAAGCGGCCCGGAGAGGGGATCCTGGCCCTGATGGGCGATTTCCGAGATGCGCCGGCTTTCTTCGAGGACCTTCTGGGCCTGCTCGACGATCTTTTCTCCGACCGGGGTCAGCGCGATGTCCGAGGTGCGGCGTTCGAAAATCGCGATGCCGAGCTCCTCCTCAAGCTTCTTGACGGCCACAGAAAGCGACGGCTGACTGACGAAACAGGCTTCCGCAGCCCGGCCGAAATGGCGTTCGCGTGCGACGGCGATGACGTATTTCAGTTCGGTGAGAGTCATAGATGTGGTCCTTCGAGTGTGCTGTATTAATAATAGGGTCAGGCTGTCAGAAAATCCGTCTGAGGCTCAAACCACCGGGCGGCGTGCGTCAGAGCGCTCTCGGAGTCCGTACGAAGCCATTCGTCGGCAAAGCGGCAGGCTGCCGCGAGCAGCGCTTCGTCGCGCCCGAGATCGGCAAACCTCAGAAGCGGCATGCCGGACTGGCGCTCTCCGAGAAATTCGCCGGGGCCGCGAAGCTCCAGGTCGCGCCGGGCGATTTCGAAACCGTCGGTGCTCTCGCGGATCACCTTCAGACGTTCCCGTCCGGTGTCGGAGAGCTCTCCGTCATATAAAAGAATGCAGGCGCTTTTGGCCGAGCCCCGTCCGACGCGGCCGCGAAGCTGATGGAGCTGCGCAAGACCGAAGCGCTCGGCGTGCTCGATCACCATCAGCGAGGCGTTCGGCACGTCGACCCCGACCTCGATCACCGTGGTGGAGACAAGTACCTGCGTGCTGCCCGCCGAGAAGTCGTCCATGACGGCTTCCTTTTCAAGAGGCGCCATGGCGCCGTGAATCAGACCGACGCTGAGTTCCGGCAGCCGGGCGGCAAGATCGTCCCGGCATCGGACGGCGGGCGTGAGATCAAGCTTGTCGCTCTCTTCAATCAGCGGACAGACCCAGTAGATCTGCCGGCCTTCCGCCGCGGTGGCCCGAACGACGCCCAGGACGTCCTCACGCCGGTCGAGGCGGACGAGCTTGGTGATGACGGGCGTCCGGCCGGGCGGCAGTTCGTCGATGACCGAGACGTCGAGATCCGCCAGATAGCTCATGGCGAGCGTGCGCGGTATCGGCGTCGCGGAGAGCATCAAGAGGTGGGGAACGAGGCCGGAGGCGCCCGGCGAGCGAAGCGCGAGCCGCTGTGCGACGCCGAAGCGGTGCTGTTCGTCGACGACGGCGAGCCCCAGCGATTTGAAGGACACGCCTTCCTGAATCAGCGCATGCGTGCCGACGGCAATCTGGGCGCTCCCCGACGCGATGTCGTCGAGCGCCGCCGCCTTCTCGCGGGCCTTCAGGCGTCCGGTCAGCCATACGACCCTGATGCCGAGCGGCGTCAGCCAGTCGCGGAATTTTCTGTAGTGCTGTTCGGCCAGAATTTCCGTCGGCGCCATGACGGCGGCCTGAAAGCCCGAGTCGACCGCGCGGAGCGCGGCCAGCGCAGCGACGACGGTCTTGCCGCTCCCGACGTCGCCCTGAATCAGACGGTGCATCGGCTTTTCCTGCGCCAGATCTTCGGCCGTTTCCGCTGCGACGCGAAGCTGAGCGCGGGTGAGGCTGAAGGGAAGCGATTCAAGAAAACGCTCGGCCGTCCCGGGGGATGAAGGCGCAAGCCGGGGCGCGCGCTTTTCAGCATTGAGAAGCCGGGTGCGCCGCAGCGTGATCTGCTGGGCCAGAAGCTCGTCGAAGATCAGGCGCCGCCAGGCGGGCGCGGTGCGGTTCTGCAGCCCTTCGGTATCGGCGCCGGAGGGCGGATTGTGGAGATACTCGACGGCGGCGCGAAGGCCCGGCAGTCCAAGAGAGTCGCGGAAATCCTTCGGCAGCAGGTCGCGGATGTCGAGATCCATCAGCGCCCGGGCAATGCGCTTTCTGAGCCAGCGCTGCTGAATGCCTTCTCCCGCGGGATAGACGGGCGTGAGCGACTGAGGCAGGGTTTCCTCGGCGGCCCGGCCGGTTTTGAACCGCGGGTGAACGATTTCGAGCGAGCCGAAGTAGCCGGTTCTGGGTTCTCCGTACGCGCGGATCAGCGCGCCTTCAGAGAGCTGCTTCTGTACGGAGGGGTAGTAGTGGATGAAGCGCAGCGATATCGTGCCGCTCCCGTCGGAGACGTCGGCACAGAACTGCTGGCCGCGGCCCGTCTGAATGAACTGGGAGCGGGTGACTCTGCCGGCGAACTGCGCGGTGACGCCGGGAAGCAGAGAGCCGATCGGCGTCAGACGGGTTTCGTCTTCATAACGCAGCGGCAGATGAAGGGCGAAGTCCCAGTCGCGCACAAGCCCGAGCCGCTCAAGTCTGACGCTGAGCGGGTCGAGCTTCTGCTGTCTGATCTCGCCTGTCGGCAGGAGGTTCCCTGCGGCTGCCATCTGTCAGCTGCCCGTCGGCTGTTGCGAGGGATCAGGGAATCTCGGCAATGGCTTCGACTTCGACGAGCGCACCCTTGGGAAGCGCCGCGACGGCAAAGCACGAACGGGCGGGGAAGGGTTGCGGGACGAGTTCCTGCATTACCTTGTTGACGACGGCGAAGTCGTTGA
>JAXEEN010000109.1:0-12229 GCA_034104065.1 Sutterella sp. | reverse complement strand
CCATTTACGGCGGCCTCATCGTCGACGGCTGCGGCGACCGCTTCATGAACGAGCAGTATCTCTCCGACCGTCCGCTCGCTCTGGGCGGAGAGCTCAGCCTGCGCGCAGCCCGCTACTATGCGGTTCTCGACGAAGACATGTACCGCTGCTGCCGCGATGAAGGCATTTTCAGCTACTACGGACGTCCCGGGGACTGGTATGTCGGCAGAACGGGCTTTGCGAAGGAAAAGCTCCCGAATCTCGACAGGGACATGGCGGAGGCCGTCTCCCGCGGGTATGCTGCCGAGGGAACGCTCGCCGAGTGCGCAAAGACTTTCGGTCTGGAGAATCTCGAAAAAACGGTTGCCAGATACAACGAGCTCTGCCGCAGCGGTTCCGACGATGATTTCTTCAAGAGCGGCTATCTGCTCAAAGCGCTCAAGCCCGGCAGATTCCGGGTCGTCGAATACGAACCCTCCATCTGGTGCACGTTCGGCGGCGTCAAGACGGATGCCTACTGCCGGGCGCTCACGCCCGACCAGAAGCCCATCCCGGGACTTTACGTTGCCGGCGTCGACAACGGAAGCCTCTACTGCTCGCCCTATTATGAAAACGAAGGCGCCGCGCTCGGACTTGCCTTCACAAGCGGCATCGTGGCCGGCGACTGCATGGTGAAGTTCGTCAGAGGCTGAGCGGTCCGATCAGAAAGGGCCGCACAAAACCGAGATGCCTGATTTGCGGCCCTGACGGACGGGCTTCCAACGGTCCGATTCCTTCGATGGAAAAGCGGCGGAGCGCTGCAGCCGTACCGATGCCCGTCCTGCCGCCAGGAGCGGGGGCATTTCCCAATGCCCCCGGCCGGCATCGGCCGAGCACCTATTAAATATAGGATTTCCCTCAAAACCCCGGCCGACGGTCTCTCATGCTGTACAATCAACCTCCCTTTTTTATAGGAGCGTTCTCTGATGAAGGTTGATTACGAGAAGTTCCCTGAGATCCCGCCCGGCTGTCAGCTCAATGAAAACAAGAAACAGGGCCTCTATCAGGTCTTCCGGGAAGGCAAGCACCGCTCGCCCGGCTGCACCAAACGCAGGGAATCGATCGGCACCATCCGCAAGGGCGTCTTTACCCCGAGCAAGCAGTGGCTGCTGACTCAGAAGCTTGCGGAAATCAGCGAGAAAGAGGCCAAAGCCGAAGAAGCCGCCGAGCTCGCGAGGGCTGCCGCGGCCTCCGACGCCGACCCCGCCGTTTCTCCTCTCGAGGAAACACCTTGCGTACCCGCCGCCGACGCTGCCGAGGGAAAGGGAGCCGCCGAAGAGCCGGCCGCTCCCTGCGCCGCCGAAAATCCTGCCGCGGCAGAAACCCCCGCGCCGGATTCAGACGATGCGTTCATCCCTGAATCTGACTGTGCCGCAGAAGGATGCAGTGCATCTTCGGAAACGTCCTCCGATGCGGGCGCTCCCGCCGACGGCAGTCATCACGGCGACGCCGGCTCTGAAACGGAACCGCAGGCCGGCGACGCCGCACGGCCTGAAGAAACCCCGGCGGATACGGCCCCTGCGGACGCAGAACCGACATCCGACGCCCTGGAGGTCCCGGCACCGACCGGCAATGAAGATGGTCTGGCGGCTCGGGAGGGCCTTTCCCCGGCTCATCTTCTGACCGCGCTCTACCTTCAGGCCCTCACCGGCAGCGACGGTTCGACGGAGGACTTCGTGCGCCGGCGGGGCGCCATGCTGAAGGAAGCCGTCCCCGGCCTGTCGCTCGCCGCCCTCACGGAACGTCATGCAGCGGACGTTCTTCGTTTCATCGATCCGAAGACTTTTGAACAAACGGCCTTTCGTCTGATCAGACCCGTTCTGCAGCACGCCTTCGAGAGAACGGCGGCCGAGAGCGCGCTCGGTGTTTCACGCGACGGCCGGGGCCGCGCCCTGCTGCGCTTCAAACTCTCCGGTCAGTCAGCCGATCCCTCGCTCATCGAGGGCTTTCGCGTGAACGGCTGCGTGATGACGACCGGATCGGCCCGCATTCCGAACCGTCTGCTTGAGTCGCTGCTCGCCGACGGCGCGGGTTATCTGATTCCGCTCACCGGCGCCCATGCCGTCAAGGCCGCGGGCCAGCTCTTCAACCGCAGCAGACCCCGTCCGGTCAGCGATGAGGAAGCCGGCGAAGCTGCTGACACCGGCGAAAGCCGCCGCAGTCTGGCGCTGCTGCTCGGGACGTCCCTGAACCCCGCCTTCAGAGAACGCTGGCCCGGCGCCGAAACGGGCACGGTGATCCGGATGCGCACGGAAAAAGCGGTTTCCGGCTTCAGCCGCTCCGCGGCCGACGACCGCTTCTTCGTGACGACGCTGCCCCTGAGGGACGACCTGCTCGGCACGATCGCCGCCCTCGCCGCCGAAGCCTCGGCCGACGGGGCCGAAGACCGGCTCGTCATCAGAGACGTCTTTCGCGACGACCGTCTGGCCGACGCGGATCCGACCGTCACGGCCTGCCGTCTGGCGCTGCGCGGCAGCGCCCGCGCCATGCTCGAGGAAAACCGCCTCACGCAGCTCGGCAGCGGCGCGGCGGAAAGCATGCTCTCGCTTCGCGCGCAGCCGCTTCGCTGCTTCGACGTGAAGGACGCGCTCGAATGCCTCGGCAGAGCGCTCGGTCTGTGCTGACCGCCAGACGGTCAGAGGCGGATTCTGCAGTAGCGGCTGTCCGCCTTTTCAATGCGGTATTCGCAGGGCGTTCCGTGCGCATCGTAGGTGATGCGGGTCACCACGAGCATGGGAATGCCCGCCGGGAGCGTGATGAGCTGCGCGTCCTCCTCGCTAAGCATCTCCGCGCGCACGTAGTCGCTCGAGGACGCGATCAGCACCCCGTCGGTCTTCTCGAGCAGGGCGTAGAGGTTCTGACCGGACTCCCGATTTTCGAAATCCTCCGCCGATATCCTCGGAAAAATCGACCGGACCAGATAGGATTCGTCGAGTCCGGACGCCTTCTCGTCAAAGCGCATCCTGCGCTTCCAGTGCACCACCTCGGTCCCTTCGGGAATGCAGAGCTTTTCCGCGATGTCGGCGGACGCGGGAATGACTTCAAAGAGGAGGATCCGGTCCCGAAAACGCTCGATGATCGAGCCGTCGGGCCGCTGAAAGCGCTGAAAACGATTCCAGTAGCCGCCCTTGATGTAGCTCGACACGTACGTGCCGCTGCCGTGGCGGCAGATGATGACGCCCTCGCCTTCGAGCGTCTCGACGGCGCGGCGCACCGTCCCGATGCCGACCCTGAAGAGTTCGGCCAGACGATCGTAGGCGGGAAGCTTCTCGCCCGGTTTCCATTCGCCGTCGGCAATGCGGCGGCGGATGCCGGTCTTCACCAGCAGATACTTGTCGCGTCGGGGCATTTTTTGCACAGGGTCGGAAAAAGTCTGACGACACACTTTAACCCGAACGGCCGGACGGCGCAAGCACGCCGCCGTCCGCCGACGGCGCCCGAATCCAGCGCCGACCGTTCGGCGAATGGCTCATCATGCGCTGCTGACACCGATCCCGCAGGCCGATGCCGCAGTCCTGCGGACCGTTCAGTCCGCAGCCGGACGCCTCCTCCGAACCCTCCCTGCCGCCGAACTCCATTTTTTCCCGTTTACCGAGGCGCCTGCAGGCCCCGCCCTCATAGGCACTTTGCTCTATGGACATTTATTGCCGCAGGCTTACAATTTGAAACCATCAAGGTAGAGGCGCGGTTCTCATCAGTACGCTTTGCTGACAAACCCTGGGGAGGGAGTGAAGCGGAAAGGGAGCACCGCCGAAGGACGGCACTGCATCCCTGCATGCCGGACCTGGGCTGCAGGAGAACATCCTGCAGACTGTCGCAGAAATGCGGAGCGCTGCCGGATACTTTTCAGTCCTGCCGTTTGACGGCGGTCCTTTGTCGTACCCGCGAAGAACTGCCAATGGGGCTGTGAGTCCGGAAGAAGGCTCACGGCCTTTATTGTTTTTTCACTCTTTGCAGACAGGGGAACCCGCTGTGCAGAACAACACTCAGGAACACACCGTTTCGCCGTGGCAGGCCATGCTGATGCTGGCCGTCGGCGTCTTCATCATCTTCTTCGGCCTCATGGGTCTCGGCGTCAACGCCCGCATCGTGCTGGCGGTCGACGGCGTCGTCATGTGCCTTATGGCCTGCCTTTTCGGCATTCCCTACGACGCCCTTCAGAAGGGCATCAAGGACACGATCGCCTCGATGCTGATCGCCATGCTGATCCTGCTCGCCGTCGGCGTGCTCATCAGCTCCTGGATGGCCGCGGGCACGATTCCCGTCATGATCTACTACGGCATGCAGGTCATCACGCCGGCCCTCTTCCTGCCGGTCGCCTGCATTCTGTGCACGCTGATGAGCACCTTCGCGGGCACCTCCTGGGGCACGCTCGCCACGGTGGGCGTCGCCTGCATGGGCGTGGCCGAAGGTCTCGGCGTGCCGCTCGAAGCCGCCGCGGGCGCGATCTGCGTGGGCGCCTTCTTCGGCGACAAGATGTCGCCCCTGAGCGACTCGACCGTCATCACGGCGACCGTCACCGACACGCCGCTGATGGAAGGCATCCGCCACGCCCTGATTTCCACGGGTCCGGCCTACATCATCAGCCTGATGTTCTTCTTCATCTACGGTCTCAACTTCGGCAGCGGCACGGTTGAAAGCGCGGCCTACTCCGAAATTCTTCAGACGATCGCGAAGACCTTCAGCCTCAACCCGATCACCCTGCTTCCGGTTGCCGTCGTGATCGCGCTCATCTGCTGGAAGAAGCCCACGCTGCCCACGTTCGTCGCCGGCATCGCCGTCGCCGCCGTTCTCGCCATGCTGCTGCAGGACGTGAGCCTCAAGAGCACCCTCACCTACATGTATTCCGGCTATTCCGGCCACAGCGGCTCCGCGCTCGTCGACAATATGCTCAACCGCGGCGGCTTCACCTCGATGCTCTCCACGATCGGTCTTCTGATGGCGGCCGCCATGTTCGGCGCTCCGCTGCGCACGGCCGGCGTCGCCCAGGTTCTTCTCGACCTCGTCAAGAAGGCCGCCCGCAACAGCCGCATCATGAGCTTCCTCGTCATGTGCCTGCATGCCGTTTTCTTCACGATCACCGGCGCCTACTACGTGAGCTATCCCGTCATCGGCGCGATGACGAAGGACATGTTCCCCGAATACCGTCTGCAGCGCAAGAACCTCATGCGCATGATGCTCGACACCGGCACGGGCCTCGCGCCGCTGGTTCCCTGGTCGACCACCGGCTCCTACACGGCCTCCACGCTCGGCGTCGCCAACATGGCCTTCCTCCCCTTTGCGCCAATGCTCTGGCTCTCGATTCTCTTCTCGGTCTTCTACGCCCTCACCGGCATCGGCATGGCGAAGCTCCGCGAACCCGCCGACGAATCCGCCAAGCCGCAGGCCGCCTGAATCCGACACCGCTGAAACCGTTTTACTCAATATAGGGAACCCATTATGGAAACCGTTATCCGCCGCTGGCACGAACTCATCGGAATCAAGTCCGTCACGGGCCGCGAAGTCGACGCCGCCGACTACGTCGCGGGCGTGCTCGAAAGCTTCGGTCTTGAAGCCCACCGCAGCTACTTCCCCGAAGACACCGCCAGGGAGCGCCCGAGCGTCTGGTGCGTGCTCGACAGCGGCCGTCCCGGCAAGACCATGATGCTGATCGGCCATATCGACACGGTCGACGTGAATCCGGCCAACTGGCGCACGGACCCCTTCAAAGCCACCGAAATCGACGGTCTCGTCTACGGCCGCGGCTCGATGGACATGAAGGGCGGCATCTCCTGCATTCTCTCGACGCTGGAATACTTCGCCGCCCACCGCGATGAATTCAGCGGCCGCATTCTCGGCTGCTTCGTCGCCGACGAGGAAGGCCTCAGCAAGGGCACCTACCAGCTCGTCGACGAAGGCAGCATTCAGGCCGACTGCGCCATCATGGCCGAATGCCGCTACGACAACGTCGCCGTGGGCTTTCGCGGCCGCTACAGCTTCGAGATCACCGTGAAGGGCGTGGCCGCGCATGCGAGCCGCTATCCCGAAGTCGGCGAAAACGCCCTCATCAGCGCCGGGCGTCTCGCCGCCGCCATCGAGGCGCTCCCGACGCTCACGCATCCGAAGCTTCATCACGGCACCTGGTGCGTGCGCTACATCGAAGGCGGCCATTCGGGCGTGCTCGTCGTGCCCGACAGCTGCTACATGTTCGTCGACCGCTACGTCGTGCCGGGCGAAACCGCCGAAACCTGCATCGCCCAGATGCAGGAAGCCGCCGAGAAGCTCGGACTCGGAGACAAGTGCGACATCCGCCTGAAGCCCCGCAAGAGCCCCTACATGCAGTCCTTCGCGATTCCGGAAGATCATCCGCTCGTCACGACGCTGCGCCGCAACTTCGCCGAAGTCACCGGAGAGGAACTGCGCATCGAGTACGACCCCTCGGTCTGCGACTCGAACATCCTTGCGGTGTCGCTCGGCATTCCCGTGGTCACCTTCGGTCCGTCGGGCGGCAACATGCACGGCGACAACGAATACGGCGTGCCCGAACAGGTCCTCAACTGCCTTGAAATCTACAAGAAGACGGTCCGCGACATGCTCGCCTGACCGCTTCCCTTCCGGCCTCTGAACCGATGCCCGGCCCGCAGTCCCGCTGCGGCCGGGCATTCTTTTGTCCGGGATACGTTTCCGCCCGCCCGGCATTCCCGGCCCGCCGGCATCGGCACCGTTTGACCTACTGAGCCGCTTCCCGTGTCTGCGCCTCGTTGACCTGACGGCGAAAGCGCTCGAGAATCACCGCGCACACGAAAAACGACAGGCATTCCGCAACGGCCTGGGCGGCGCAGAGACCTTCGATGCCGAAGACGAGCGGCAGTCCGGCCACGGCGGGCAGGAAGAAGACGCCCTGTCTCAGGCTGGCGAGAAAGGTCGCCGTGCGGGCTCTGCCGAGCACCTGGAAGGTCATGTTGGCGATCATGCTGATCGGGATGAAGGGAAAGCCGAGGGCCGTATACTGCAGCGCCATGACGCCGATCGCGAGCACCTCGGGCTCGCGGATTTCAAAAAGACCGATGATGTCGGGCGCCAGGATCCAGGCGGCGACGGCGGCCGAGCACATGAAGGCGAACCCCGCCGACACGGTGCAGACCAAAGCCAGGCGAATCCGCGCGAACTGACGGGCGCCCCAGTTGAAGCCGAGCACCGGCTGAAAGCCCTGGCCGAGGCCGATCATCACCGCATTCACGCTCATCAGCACGCGCCCGACGATGCTCATGGCCGCCACGGCGGCGTCGCCGAAGGCGCCCGCCGACAGGTTGAGCACCGAAGCGGCCGCCGCGCCCAGCAGATTGCGCGTGAGACTCGGCATGCCGTTGCCGAGAATTCTCGGCGCGAGCTCGCGAATGCGGGCAAACGTCGGCCTCTCGAGACGGATGAGTCCCCGGCCGAGGATGTAGTGCGACAGCAGTCCGGCAAAACTGACGATCTGCGAAAGCACCGCCGCCCAGGCGGCGCCGCGGATGCCGAGATCGAACGTGAAGATGAAGAGCGGCGTCAGCAGCACGTTGAGGATGCCGCCCGACACCAGGCCGATCATGCCGATGAAGGCCAGGCCTTCGCTTCTGAGGAGATTGTTGAGCGTGAACGACGCGCACATCACCGGCGCGCCGAGAAGCAGGATTTCCGAATAGGCCCGCGCCCAGGGCAGGATGCCCGGCGTGGCGCCCGCCTCCCTCAGGAGGGGGTCGAGAAAGAGTTCGCCCAGCACCAGGTAGAGGAAACCGCCGGTGAGCACCATGACGAAGCCCGTGCCGGCAATCCGGCCGGCTTCGTCGACCCGGCCGGCGCCGAGCAGTCGGGAGGTCTGCGACGCGCAGCCCTGCCCCACCATGATGCCGATGGCGCCCATCAGGGTCTGCAGGGCGAACACGACGCCGAGCGCGCCGACCGCGGCCGTGCCCAGGTACGACACGAAGTAGGTCGACGCCGTGTTGTACACCGCCGGCGTCAGCATGCTGATCATGGTCGGGATGCCGAGGCGAAGCACCAGCGGAAAAACCGGTGCCGTCAGCATTCGTGTGCGGGTGGATTGATCGGCGGCCATGAAACAACTGAGAAACGAAAAACGGATTTTCCGGCGGAAATGTCTGCTTGCTATTTTAGACGGCCCCGTCGGCGCCGACTTTGCTAAAGTCGGCCGGATCCTTTGTTCGTTCGGAGAACGCCTTATGCAGCGGCGCCTTTTTCTCGCCTCGTTTTCTCTTCCGCTTCTTGCCGCCTGCGCGGGCCGGCCTGCCGGACCGGCGCTGGCGGGACGCTGGCTGCAGCCCGTCCCGGGCATGCCCGGCGCCGAACAGGGCTTCGAACTGCTGCCGGACGGCAGCGCACGCTCCCTCAGCATGGCCTCCCTCGTCTACGAACGCTGGTCCTCCGACGGCAGAACGCTGGTGCTCACCGGCAAGAGCATCGGCAACCGACAGACCATCCCCTTTGAAGAGCGCCTTCTCATTGTGAAGCTCACCGATGAGGAACTGCGCGTTCGAAACGGTGATTTCGAGCAGGCCTGGCGCCGGGTCCGCTGAAGAGCGTCCTTCAGCGCCTTGCCGTCAGACCGTTTTCGCGCAGCCAACTGATCACCCGTTCATCCGGGGGTCGACCGAATCGAACACCGCCCGATGCGTGCCGAGACGCACGCCAGGGAGCGCCGCCCTGAGGTCCGAACGCGTCTTCATGACGCCGCCTCCGCCGTGCGTGATGCCGGTTACGGCAAACCGCCCCGGAAGATTCCTCGCCTTCAGCCACGCGGCAAGCAGCCCCGCCGCCCGTCCGTTCCAGGTCGGCGTCAGCACGATCAGCGCATCGTAGTCCGCGGGATCAAAGGGCGGACAACGGACCGCTCTGACGATGCCGGTCTTCTGCTCGCGCCCGACTTCGCGGGCGGCGTCGAGCCAGGCGTCCGGGTAGGGCGGCTGCGGCACCAGCCGGAAAAGATCCGCCCCGGCCGCCCGGGCTGCCGCCTCGGCCAGCGAAGCCGTATGGCCCGTCACCGAAAGAAAGATCACGGCCGTCCGAAATCGGCCGTCCCGACCGACGCCGGACGCAGCGTCGGCCGGCCTGAAGACGCCTCCGACATTCAGAAGCGATACGTTTTTGGCGAATTCCCGCTCCTTCATCCGCGGGCCCCTCAGGGCGCACGCTGCACGGCCAGATAGTCGTCGTCCGAAACGGCCTCGAACCAGGACACGCTTCTCCCTTCGACGCGCTCGCCGACGGCCAAATGCGTCATGGGACTTGAATCGCTCGCGCCGTGCCAGTGAACGACGTCGGACGGACAGCGAACCGTGTCACCCGCGCGCACCGTGATGCGGGGGCCGGGCTCGAACGTGACGAGGCCGCCGTAGGAGGTCATCGGCGCTTCGGCGCGCCAGAGCGTCCTCACCAAGGCCGTTCCCGTAAAGCGTTTGGCGGGCGCTCTCACCGCCTTCACCGACGCCGCGTCCGCCAAACGCGGACTGTCCGCCGCCGGTTCGGCATAAGACAAACCGGCTGCCGTCGTCGCCCATCCGAACGGCGGCGTGAAGGAACAGGTGGTCGGCCTCTATGCCCAGCGTCTCGCCGAACTCGGCTACGTGACGCTGGCCGCCGACGCCGCCTTCGAAGTGGGCTATGTCAGCGTGCAGCAGTTCACCCGCGACTACAAGCGGCTTTTCGGCAATCCGCCCGGCCGCGACACCAGGGAAAGCAAGGGCGGCTGACGGCATCCCTTCCGTTCGTCAGCGCGGACCGGTCTCGGCTACAATCTGCGTTTTCGATTGTTTCCTTCGCTTTTCATATGACACAGAGCCGCCCGGTGCCGCCCCTTGCCGTCGCCCCCATGGAGGGACTGACGGGCTTTCCCTTCCGACGGGTTCACGCCCGCCTTTTCGGGGGCGCCGACAGCTACTGGATTCCGTTCGTCACGCCGACCGCACTTCCCCACTTCACCGACCGTCAGATGCGCGAACTGCGCCCGGAAGTCAACGAGGGCTTCCGCGCGGTTCCCCAGCTGCTGACGCGACGCTCCCAGGACTTCATCTGGGCCGCCAAAGCGCTGGCCAAACTCGGTTACGACGAAGTCAACCTCAATCTCGGCTGTCCGGCAGGCACCGTCGTCGCCAAGGGGAAGGGCTCCGGATTTCTTCGCGAACCCTACGCGCTCAATGATTTCCTGACCGACATTTTTTCCGCCGATCTGCCGATTGCGATCTCCGTCAAGACGCGCGTGGGCTTTGCCGACGAAGACGAATTCGACCGTCTCTGCAGCATTTATGCGCGCTATCCGATGAAGTCGCTCACGATCCATCCGCGGCTCAAGACCGATCAGTACAAGGGAACGGTGCGCCTCGGCACGCTCGACCGCGTCTACGCGTCTCTTCCCATGCCCGTCGGCTACAACGGCGACATCGTGACGCCGGCCGACTGCTTCGCCGCGATCGACCGCTATCCGAATCTCGCCCACGTCATGATCGGACGCGCCCTGATGGCCGATCCGGCGCTTCTGCGCAAGATCCGCGGCGGACCGGCAGCGACGCTCGACGAACTCGAAACGTTCCGTCACGCCCTCTTCGAGTCCTATCTCGACGCCTTCGGCAGTCTCAAGAACACCATGATGCGCATGAAGGAATACTGGTTCTATCAGCTGAGCCTTTTCGATGAAAGCGAAAAGCCGGGCAAAGCCATCTTCAAAGCCAAAACCCTGGAAGACTTCGAGGCTGCCGTGCGCACCGTCATGGCCGAATGCCCGCTGCGCACCGATGCCCGCATGGGTTGGTACAAGCCGCTCTGACGGCACACGTTTCCCTGCGGCTGCAGAAAGCACAAAGGCGAATCGTCCTGCACGATCCGCCTTTTCTTTCCCGAACGGGATTTTTACGGCATTTTACCCTCCGCCCGGAGCATGGCGAGCACCGTTTCAAGCGGTACAGGTTCCGCGACCGAACCGTCAAACGTGCGTACCGGCGTCGCCGCAAAGAGGGAATTGAAGATCGCCTCCTCCGCCGCTTCGATCGCCGCCATGAAAAGCGGCGTCATGTCGTCGTTTCTGACCGTTCGGAAGGTCGGGCAGCTGAGCGCCGGCGCACCGTGAGCGATTCTGTTTTCCGGGGCTGTTGAAAAGGCCAGCACGAAGTCGCCCGATCCGTTGGAACCGACGCCGCCCGTTCTGGCGAGGCCCATGAAGGAGCGCTTGGCCAGGCGTTCGAGATTTCTGGCGTCGAGCGGCGCATCCGTCGCAACGATGATGACGGCGGAGCCGTCGGCCGATTCCACGGCCTTCTGCCAGGGCCAGCCGCCGAGCCGCCGGCCGACTTCGGTTCCGGCAACGCTCAGAAGTCCGCCGAAATTGGCCTGAACGAGAACGCCGACCGTCCATCCGCCGGCCGAGGACGGCAGAACGCGCGAGGACGTGCCGATGCCCGCCTTGAAGCCGAAGGCCTTCGTCCCCGTGCCCGCGCCGACGCATCCTTCCGCAACCGGGCCCGCAGAAGCGCCTTCAAGCGCCGCTCTGACATGTTCCGGTCTGACGAAGCGTGCGCGGATGTCGTTGACGCCGCCGTCGTTCGTTTCTCCGACGAAGGCGTTGACGCTTCGAACGCCGGCGTTCTCCGGATAGGAAAACGTCCAGTCGATCAGTCCGTCCAGACCGGCCGCCACGGAAAGCGTATTGGTGAGAACAATCGGCGTCTCCAGATTGCCCAGCTCCCGGATCTGAGGATAGCCGGTCATTTTGCCGAAGCCGTTGGCGATGAAGATCCCGGCAGGCACCTTTTCCTGAAAGAGATTGCCCGGATGCGGCCGGATCGCCGTCACGCCCGTATGCATGCCCTTCCCGTCGTCGTTCAGCGTGACGTGGCCGACCAGGACGCCGGACACGTCCGTCAGCGCATTGTGCGGACCGGGTTCGAAAACCCCGATGCGCAGACCGCAGTCGCGAACTCTCATGCAGAACTCCTCAGCAGGATCTCAGTTCCGTTCCGAATGATGCCGGCAGCGCGGCACGCATCCGGTCATCTGGCCGTATGGGTGCTGATCGTCATCCTGCGGCTGTTGTACACAACGATCACGCTGTTCTTCTTCACGGTCACGGTGTTCGCCGTGTAGCCCATCAGCTCGCCGGTCACGCAAAAAAGCTGATAGCGCTTCATGTCGTAGACGCAGACCAGCGGTCCGCGCTGAATGGCTGTGGCAATGACTGGATCGG
>JAXEEN010000108.1:0-2055 GCA_034104065.1 Sutterella sp. | reverse complement strand
CCCCCTCAACGATCGCCCGTTTGCTCATCTTCCTACTCCGATTTTTGCTCCTGTACGGCCTTCCACTCGAAAATCTTCGCCAGCCAATCGAGGCCGTTTTCCAGAGTCACTCCTATCTCGTGACTCAGCTGAGTTTCTGATCTGGGTGTCTTCAGCCGACGTTCTTCCTGATCAATTTTCCTGAAAGTCACCAACAAATTATGCCCCAGCTTCGCGAGAGATTCGCGGGCTCTCAGATACTCGGGGTACATGCACTGCATCTGGTCCTGACGCCAAATAGCGTCCATCGTCCAATGGAATGACTCGACACCCCAATGTGATCGAATGCATGTCGCCAGCCACTCTTCAATTCCCTTCTCGCAGAACGGATGGCAAGTGATAAAGTACCTCGTTTCCTCAGTGTCTCCCCATTCACCGTTTCCGCGCTTGCGGAATGAACGGGTTTTCGCTTTGATCATGCATCCGTCTTCCAGACCGGGCCATTTCGAGAGAATCTCCTTCGGCAGTACAGATGCCGGCAGAACGATACAGGCGCGGGCTTCCCAACGTCCGTGCTCACGGACATTGGCTCCGTAGTCATCAAGTGCCTTATTGGCTTCAACGGCATCGTTAATGGCTGACACGACGCTTTCATGGAGTTTCGGCTGATTCTTTTTGACGGCCAGAAGATAGTATCCGCCGCGATTCACAATGGTCGAAGCGATTTCCGGCGTGGTGTTAAGAGCATCAAACGTTACCGTGGCACCGTGAAGGTTGAAATCCGTCAGCAGTTCGGGGGCGTACTTCGGCTCATGGCTTTTCGTTGAAATCATGATGTGCGATGAACAGAGCTTGCCGGCTGTGACATCGACAGCGTTCAGAATCATCATTTTTCTGTCCGTCTCTGTGTTGCGGGACGAACGGCAGGCCTGTCCGTCAACTGCGTAATGACGACGGCCGGACTCTTCTGTCCATTTCGGCAGCCACTCGTAGATACGAGACATCAGTTCGCGCAAAGACGATTCGCTGAGCGACATGTAGATTCGACGAACAGAGTCGTGAGAAATCTCCTGCAGATCAAGGTCTGGAAATACAGATCGAAGCCAGGGCAGATTGGCGTTCCAGTAATTGGCGACGGAGGTTGCATCCGTAAGACCGCGACACGAGCACACGGTAGCTGCGGTAAGAAACAGTCCAACGGGAATCTTTCTGACAATCGGAGCCGCTGTTTCGTACTCGACCATTTCAGCAAAGAGCGACGAAACCAAGGAAGAAATTCTGCGACCTGAAGCATGTTTCTTAGAAATTGCAGCGCTTCTGCGAGTGCCGATAGAGGACTTTGTTTTATCGGTTTCATAGAGCCATTCCGGTTCATCGTCCCAGATGATTCCGAGCAGTTTCGAGCCTGCAGCAGTTGCCTTCTTTTTGCCGGTGACCGGGTTCACCTTGTCGTATTCAGCACGCGATAGAAACTGCCGGTATCCCTCGTACTTTTGAGTCGAACGTCTGAATGTCACTTTTTGCCCTTTGGGCACTCGATCTCGCTGATCTTTCGTGAGCTTGAACGTCAGAAACGCATCGTCGATATCAGACACCTTGCAAATTCGCAATCCCGGATGTTTTTGCATAGCATAATCTCCCATATACAGAAGTATAGCACGTATATGGGATGAAGTCAAGCAAAAAATAAGCCGAAGAATTTGAATTTTCGAGAATTCTTATCTTCGGCTAGTCACTGAGATTGCCTCTGACTGCGATCGCCCTGATGCCGTGTCTGGAAACGGCTCCCGGCACTCGCGGCGGCGTTCGTCTCCGCGCTGCGGTGCGGATGATTTGAATGACCCGCTCGGGAAGTCTCACGGCGTTCCTGCGTCGGCGAGGCGGCTTCGGAGCTGACTGAGATTGTGCACCCGCAGCTTTCGGTAGAGATTGTTGCGGTGACCCTGGACGGTGCGTTCGGAAAGTCCGAGACGCTCGGCGATGTCGCGGTTCGTCAGGCCTTCGCGCAGACGCGCGAGCACTTCCTTCTCCCGCGGACTCATTTCTTCGAGCGTGCGCTCGAGAACGTCCGGCGCA
>JAXEEN010000107.1:0-6428 GCA_034104065.1 Sutterella sp. | reverse complement strand
TGCCAAAGTCCGTTCCGACGGATCTTTGGAGCGCCCCTTTTTTCAGAGGCCGTTCACAGCGGTTCGGGCCTGCTTCGACAGAAGCCCGAATCCGAACGAAAGCCTCGAGAAATGCCCGCTCCAAAGTCCGAACTTCTTTCGAAGGATTCGACGCATCTCAGATGCGGTCATCCGCTGACGAAGGCTTCGCAGTCGCCTCTTTCCGCGTTCGGCGTTTCTTTTTCGACACGGACGCCGGCATCGTGTTAAATACGAAGTTTCCGCGTATGGATTCTTCCTATTCGCACGGTCGTGCGCTACACTCGAGGCACCCGTTTAAATGAAAATCATCCTGAGTTCACGGGTTCTTTGAAGGGCTACGTTAATTTCCGCCATCGCGCAACCGTAGCCCACGTGAATTCTCATTGAAAAATAACAAAAATACTGCCGTCAGGCTTGCCTGTCGGTATATTTTTTACTATAATGTAGCCCTAAACAGATGGGGCTACCGATGTACATTGAGTTCTACAAAATCCACGGGTATGAATACGCCAGGCTGAGATCATCAGTCCGCCAGGGCGCTGAGATTAAGCACTCAAAGAGCGTCGCCCTCGGCCGAGTCCTTGATAAGGAGAAACTCATTTTCCGAAGCCGGGAGGACGGCGTCTTTCAGTACGATCCGAAAACCGACACGCGAAATCCTCCGCCGGCCGAGTTCAAGGCCAAGCTAGTTCGCAAGACTGCCGCAGAGAAGCTCATTGTCGATTTCGGCGACGTTCATTTCTTCGATCAGTACATCAAGTCCCTCGGACTTTGGCCCGTGTTCGAGTCCGTTGACTACGGCAACGCCGATACGTTTAAAGCGCTTCTTCACTACTACATCATCGAGAGCCGCAGCAATGCGCACGCAGCGGATTGGTACGAGGGCAGCTATGCACGAGTGCTGTATCCGAATGCCCTGCTTGAGTCGCCACGCATCAGTGACATGCTTAAAAGGCTTGGAAATGAACAGGTTTGCCGCCGTTTCTTCCGGGCCTACGTTGCCTATTTGAAGCAGTCATCGGAAGCTTCCGACAAGGGAGCCATTCTGATTGACAGCACCGGACTGCCGAATGACATGAGACTTCCGGTCACTGCAGTCAGCAATCACAACGGCGACATCAGCAACGAAGTTCGGCTGATCTATGTAGTTCAGCGCGGGACCGGACTACCCATCTATATGCGGTATATCCCGGGCAACATTGTCGATGTTTCAACCCTGCTGACGACCATTGCCGAATTGAAGGCTCTGTCAGTGGACACAAAATTCGCCATTTTGGACGCCGGCTACCTGACGATTGACGGTATGAAGAAGCTGCTCGAGCAGAAGGTGTCGTTTCTTGCACGAGCCAAAAAGAACTGGAAGTTCTATAAGGATTTGCTCGTCGAACATCTACCGACATTGGAAAGTAAGGAAAATCTGCAGGTCTTCAACGGCCGGTTCGTCTATATCAATCGGATTCCCTATACCTTGGACAACGGGCAGCGCATCTACTGCTATCTCGGGTTGGATGATGAGCGACGGTGCAACGAACGCCGACAGCTGGCAAAAGTTGCGGAAGAGAACGAATACACGTCTGAAGAGCTGGCTGATCTCATGAGCCGGATGGGAATCTTCATGCTGACCTCATCCCGCCGCATCGCAGTCAAGGATCTTCTGCCGCTTTACTACACCCGTCAGGATATCGAGCAGGTGTTTGATATTACGAAGGGCTACGCCAAGGCGCTGCCGCTGTGCGTTCAGACTGTCGAAACGTTCCGGGGTCACCTGCTGATGGTTTTCATGGCGACGATTGTGCTGAGAATTCTTCAGCAAAAGCTGGTCTCAACGCCGTACTCGCTTGACGATATCCTGTGCGTTATGAAGAACCAGAAGGCCAAAGTCTACGATGAATACGTGATCCCCTGCGAAGCAACTAGAAAACAGAACGACTTCTACAGGATCGCGAAGATCAAGACAGAGATCAGTATCGTGCGAAATGTAGTAAATGCGGGTAAACCCGAATCAAAGGCTAGTAGCCCTAAAAACAACCCGTGAACTCAGGATCATTCTTAAAATTAGGGGAAGCTTCAGGCCGCAGCATGTCGGTCGGGCAGTTCCCCGGATGTTCTGCACCCTGAAGAAACAGCGTCCTGCGAGGCGCCGTTTTCTGAGCCGGCATTTTTCAGCGGCGCAGATTTGGAGTTGAACATGGCACGAAATAAGATGAGCGTTCTTCAGCTCACGTTTCTCACGGCTCTCAACATGATGGGTTCCGGCATCATCATGCTTCCGGCCAAAATCGCCGACGTCGGCATGATCTCGCTGCTCGGCTGGGCCTTCACCATCGTCGGCGTCATCGCCCTCACCTATTCCTTCGCCAAGTGCGGCATGCTCACGGACCGCACGGGGGGTCTCGGCGGCTTCGCTACCTACGCCTTCGGCGAAGCGGGCTCGTTTCTGACCAATCTGACCTATGCGATCGCGCTTCTGATTTCCAACGTTGCGGTCGCCATGACCTCCATCGGCTATCTGATGGAGTGCACGGGCATCGAAGCCTCGCCGTTCGTCGGGGATATTCTGATTACGCTGCTGCTGGTCGTTTCCTGTCTGGTCAATGCGGGCGGCGCCCGACTGACGGGTCTGCTGTCGGCGACGGTCATCTGGGGCGTGTTTCTCCCGGTGCTGGCCTTCGTCTGCGCGGCGCCCTTTCATTTCGACCCGGCGCTCTTCGCAGCCAACTGGAATCCCGACGACGTCACGCTGATGAGTTCCGTGTCCGATACGGTGCCGATGCTGTTATGGTGCTTCCTCGGTCTGGAATCCGCCTGCGCCAATTCGGACGCGGTCGACAATCCGCAGAAAAACGTGCCGATCGCCGTGACGCTGGCCACGCTCGGCGTCGGATTCTTCTACGTGGTGACGACGCTGCTGATCGGCGGCATCGTGCCCAATGCGAATCTGGTCAATTCATCCGCGCCCTTTGCGGTCATCTTCTCGATGATGTTCGGCAGTCAGGCGAGCGCAGTGATGACCTTCCTGATGGCGCTTGCCTGCGCGGGCTCCCTTATTTCCTGGCAGTTCACGGCCTCCTGCGTCTTCAAGTCGACGGCGGACTCGGGCTTTCTGCCCGGGTTCTTCAGCAGGGTCAACCGCTTCAGCGCGCCCGTGCAGGGCATGATCGTCATTCTGATCGTGCAGATCATTCTGCTCGGCGTGTCGGCGACACCTCAGCTCTTCGGTCATTTCGCCGTGCTGGTCGACCTGGCGGTGGTGACGAACGTCACGACCTACATGCTCTGCATGTCGTCGCTCTTCGTGATGCTGGCCGTGGAGGAAAAGGATCTTTCCAGCCTGACGCTGAGCCGCGTTCTCGCCGGTCTCAGTCTGGTCTACATCTTCTACGTCTTCTCGACCTTCGAACACGTGACGATGACCGCCAATGCCGTGATCTTCTTCGCCGGCATGACGGGCTACGCGCTCATCGCCGCATGGCGCAGCAAAAAAGGCACGGGCGCGGCCTGACGGCTTTATCAGGACATTCCGCACGGGCTCCCGGTTCAGAACCGGGAGCCCGTTTTTTATGACGATCGGCGCGCTCTCCGGTCTTGTCCGCCGGCATCCGGGTGCCGGTGCGCCCCGACGTCGGGACGTCATCAATCGGCATTGCGGCTTCGCCGACGGTCCCCGCTTTTATCGGGCAGTAAAAAAGCCGGCTCTGTCGGAGCCGACCTAGGGGCTGTGTTCTTCAGTAGCGGGTCTTCTTGAACCCGAGAACGCTTTCATTAAGCCAGAAGTTTCTCGCAAACTCAGCGACCTTCGAGCCGAACCCTTCCTTCGCTTCGTCGGCCTCTTCAGCGTCGTCAGCCTCATCACGGGAGGCGGATGCTGCGGCGGAGGGTTCGGGCGGGGGCGCCGTACGGACAGCCGCGGTCGCTTCGGGTGCTTCGGCGGGCGCAGACGGCCCGGCGGAAGCCGGGACGCTTGCCGGGGCCGCAGGCGCCTCGATGAAGCGCACAGGCGCAACCAGCCGGTATCCCCGTTTCGGAATGGTCTGAATGTACTCCCGGGCCTCCCTTGCCGAGCGTCCGTCCCTCAGACTCTTTCTCAGTTCAAAGATGCTCTGCGTGACGGCCTGATCCGTCACGATGGAACGGTCCCACACGCTTTCAACGAGCGTATTTCGGCTGACGACTTCCCCGGGATGCTGAGCAAGGTAGACGAGAAGGTCGATCAGTCTGGGGGCGAGCGCAACGGTGCGGTCTTCTTTAAAAAGGCTGTTGGTGGAAGGGTCAACGGTCCATTCTCCGACAATAAAGCGTTTGTGGCGCATTTCGGCGGCTCTCTCTTTGGTTTGGATGACGTGCTGCGGCCGGACCTCGGCGGGCCGGTCCGCCCGGTCCCGTCCGGCTTCGGTTCGCGGCCCCGCGCCCGACTCTTCGGCTTGCATCTGAGCCGACAAAGGGCGTCCTGATCTCTGCCCCGCTCCGGTCTCGAGCGGTCGGCGGGCTCGGCGAAACAGCACGAATTTATTTTACACACTCGGACCGTCAGTTGGCGTCGGACACCCTCTCCTTCCCTAGGGGGAGTAAGCCCTCGGGCCGACAGGCGTTTTCAGGCCGGCCGGTCGGCCGAACGGAGGAGGCGCCGTGATTTTTTCCTGTTCCGTCAGCCTGATCCTCTCTCGGGAAAACTGTTCCCGTCCTGATTTTCGCCTGAGACGTTTTTCTCAGATCAATATCAGGGAAATATCAACGCTTTGATGAATAACGAGAATTCCTGATTTCATCATGATTTAATCAGATTTTTCGCGGTGATCCGGCTTTGATGATTCCGGATCTCAAAAAGCTCATTCTCTCACTCGTGCCGGTTGTCCCGCGTTTTTGATCGCACCGGGACCGACCGGCTTCCTGAAGCACCGGCGGGCGGTTTGATTGCAGCCGCCTATTAAGAAATGCCGGGCCTTCAGGATCCGGACGGCGGTCGGAGAAGTCTCCTCCGGTCCGTCCGGCATATGTCCCCGATCCGAAGGCGGAGGGTTCCGCCTTCGGACGAATCCAACAACATCGAAGTGAGAAAAATGCGAAATCTTCAAATTGCTGCAACTCCGTCGACCCGCAACGCCTTCGTGTCCGAACGCAAGGTTGTTGATCTGGACGGTGCCGATCTGACTCAGGTTTCCGCCGTCGTCGTGACGGCCGAGGAAGCCCGCAACGGCAAGCTTGCCCAGGTTGAAGCCACGGCTTTCGGCATCCCTGTCATCCTCCTCAATGAAGGCGGCGTTCTGCCGGCCGACCTTTTCGGCAAGGCCGTTTCCGTTATCGATACCAAGGCCGACGACGCCGCGCTCTACGGCCGTCAGATCGATGCTGCCGCGAAGAAGTACGAAGACCGCATCCTTCCTCCGTTCTTCGGCTCTCTTGAAGAGTACGTCCAGCAGGGCTATGCTCAGTTCGACTGCCCGGGCCACCAGGGCGGCGCCTTCTACCGCCGTCATCCGGCCGGCCGCGAATTCACGGAATTCTTCGGCGAAAACGTCTTCCGCGCCGACCTCTGCAACGCCGACGTCTCGATGGGCGACCTTCTGATTCACGAAGGTGCTCCCTGCGCCGCTCAGCAGGCTGCCGCCAAGGTCTACAACGCCGACAAGACCTACTTCGTTCTCAACGGCACGTCCGCATCCAACAAGGTCGTTCTGAACGCCCTTCTCGCCCCGGGCGACCTCGTTCTCTTCGACCGCAACAACCACAAGTCGAACCATCACGGCGCTCTGCTTCAGGCCGGCGCCACCCCGATCTACCTTGAAACCGCCCGCAACGGCTACGGCTTCATCGGCGGCATCGACGACCACTGCTTCGACGAACAGTATCTGCGCGGCCTCATCCGCGAACAGGCTCCGGAAAAGGCCGATCTGCCCCGTCCGTTCCGCTGCGCCGTGATTCAGCTCGGCACCTACGACGGCACGATCTACAACGCCCGTCAGGTCGTCGACCGCATCGGCCACCTCTGCGACTACATCCTCTTCGACTCCGCCTGGGTGGGCTACGAACAGTTCATCCCGATGATGAAGGACTGCTCTCCGCTCCTTCTCGAACTCGGCCCGAACGATCCCGGCATCTTCGTCACGCAGTCCGTGCACAAGCAGCAGGCCGGCTTCTCCCAGACCTCGCAGATCCACAAGAAGGACAGCCACATCAAGGGTCAGAGCCGCTACTGCCCGCACAAGCGCCTCAACAACGCCTTCATGATGCACGCTTCCACGAGCCCGTTCTACGCGCTCTTCGCCGCACTTGACGTCAACGCCAAGATGCACGAAGGCGAAGCCGGCCGCCGTCTCTGGGCCGACTGCGTGCGCGTCGTGATCGACGCCCGCAAGCAGCTCCTTGCCTCCTGCCACTACATCAAGCCCTTCATCCCGGCTGAAATCGAC
>JAXEEN010000106.1:0-4941 GCA_034104065.1 Sutterella sp. | reverse complement strand
GTCATATCAGTGTGACCAGCGAGATCGGCAAAGGTACAGACATCATCATCGACATCCCGTTCGAACCCGTTACCACAGAAGCAAAGACGGTGCTGGCAGAAGAAACGGTCTTTGACGAAACAACGATGGCCGGCGTTCACGTGCTTGTCGTCGAAGACAATGATATCAACGCCGAAGTGGCGGCTGAATTCCTTGCCTTTATGGGGGTGACTTCGGAGCGCGCCGCCAACGGCCGTGAGGCACTGGACATGGTCGAAGCTGCGGAGCTGGGTCATTTCGCCATGGTTTTCATGGACATTCAGATGCCCGTAATGGACGGACTTGAAGCTTCGAGACAGATCCGTGCCAAGGACCGTCCCGATCTGAAGACCCTGCCGATCGTGGCGCTGACGGCCAATGCCTTTACGGATGAAAGCATCATCGTGAAGCAGGCCGGCATGAACGACTGCCTGAGCAAACCTATCGACATGAAGAAGCTCTTCCTCTGCGTGTCGCGCTGGGCGAAACCGGCTTGAGTTTGGAACGACTGACCGGGCAGATCGGCGCTCCATTGAATCTGCCCGCCGCTGTTTCTCGTCATGTCGGCCTTCCTTCATGTTCGGAATCCGACGTGGAATCAAAACTCAGGGAGACAAATACCCGGCGCATTCAGAGTCCCGCATATCGGCAGGAGACCGGATCCGGCGGATCGTCAGATCCGCCGCGGATGGTGACCGATATTTCAGAACCTGCGAATAGGGGATTTGAAGGCTTTGGATGCCGAAATCCTGCGGGGAAGCCGCCCTGCATGGGAAATGCCTGCGATTCCGGTACCGCTGCTGTACAGGACTGACAGCGGCCCGGAAATCGGAAGGTAGTTCAACGCGGCGTCAGGAGGCGCCGTTCGGGACTGCACCCTGAAGAGCCAGATGAGGAAGACGGTCAGGAAGCCGAACAGGAAGACGAGGCCGGCCAGGCTCCAGAGATGCATCAGCGGACCGTAGCGTTTGGCGGCGGGCACGAGGGGTCCGGTCATCAGGCGGTAGTTGAGCCAGGCGAGAATCGGCGTCGTGCAGAAGGCCGAAATCATGGCGAACTGCAGAAGAACGAGCATTTCGCTTTTGAAGAACAGAATGAGAACGAGGCCGAGCACGGCCTGAACGAGCACCCAGACCGTGAAGGCCGAGGAGGGCGCGTCTTCCGGAAGGCCGCGGATGTGCTGCTGGCAGACGCCGATGACGCGGGCGTAGCCGTCGAGCACGGTGATCGTCGTGTCCCAGATGCAGGCGAAGGCCATGAGCGCCATGAAGGGCCTCGACCAGCCGCCGACCGCCGCCTCGTACATGCCGATCAGCTGGGCCGTAAAGGCGGCGCCGTTCGAGGCGGGCGTCTGTCCTGAGTCATGCATCATGAGAACGCCGAGCGCGAGAAAGACGACGGCGAGCAGTGCGGTGGCGGCGTAGCTCAGATTGAAGTCGAAGAAGAGCCCGCGCGCGGTCACGCCTTCGTTTCTCTGCTGACAGGTGACCCACACGGACTGAATGGCCGAAAGATCGAGCGGACACGGCATCCAGCCCGTCATCATGACGATGAAGCCGAGCGAGGCGAAGGTCCACGGTGAAAGGGCCGGAAGCACCGCACCGGCGCCGTTGGCGGAGAGCGCCTCTCCGGCGTAGACCAGGACGGCGCAGACGGTGATGAAGGCAAGCAGTGCGACGAGCGTTTTCGACACGGCGGAAAGAAGACGGTAGCGTCTGCAGAGAATGACGAGCACGGCGGCCGCCATGACGAGCGCGCAGGCGGCGGGCATCGGGATCGACGGCGCTATAAAGCGGACGATGGCCGCGCTGAAGGCGCAGCTGGCGGCGGCGCTGGTGATGCCGCCGAAGACTTCGAGCGCCCAGAGAAGGCATACCCAGCCTCTGCCGAGCCGGCCGTAGCCCGCGACGAGACTTTCGCCGGCATAGACCGTATAGGCGGGGCCGGCCAGGAAGAACGGATACTTCATCAGGTTGATGAAGAGGATGAACCAGGCGAGCGCCCAGCCGTAGAGGGCGCCGGCCTGGGTCGATGCGATGAGGTGCGAGCCGCCGATGGCGGCGGAAGCCCCGAGAATGCCGGGACCGAAGGAGCTCCGAGGGAGGAGTTGCTGGGTCGGGCGGTCATGATGCGCCTCTTTTGAAAATCAAAGAATGACGAAAAGCGTTCAGCCCGGCCTGTTGTCGGTGGGTCTGCATCGCGGCGGCGGGCCTGTGCGGGGCCGTTCGCCGTGATTCTGAGCATAGAGCGCCGGAAATGCCGCCGACAGCTGAGAAGCCGCTAAGGAAAACAGGCGATCGGATTTGCCGGCATTCACGGGTGAAGGAGGCGCGCTGCGGAGATGACGGCATGGGGTCGGACGGCCGGTCATGACGAGCCGGGAAGCATGCCGCTGATGCCGACGGGACACACACGGCCTTCCGCCGGTCTGATCCGGGCGTCCGGCAATTTGTAACAGCGGGAAGGAGTCCGCAGTATCCGAAAGTCCCTCCGCACCGGCCGGCCCGGCCTGCACCGACCGGCAACGGCGCCGCCCGCAGAGAAGAAATTCCGTCCTATGAACCGTAAGGAAAATGGCCTTTATAAGTCGCCATAAGACGGCGGGTAAATCCGAATTGCATGAAGATCAGACGGTTGAAGGGAGCGAACGGGATGTTTGTGCTCGGGACGGGACGGATCGGGGTTCCGAGAGTGAACAAATTGTTACATTTGGAAACAGATTGCCTGCCCCTAGTGGTTATCACGAATGGACGAACAGGCATATAGTTGCGCTCCCGAAAAATCACACGCACCCACGGCGGTTTCTTCATTGCTGCGCAGGGCTCGAGCTCACTCCGGCACTGCAAGGTCTTCTGTTCACGGGCGGACTCCGACGCGATCACGGGTCGGCCCGGCCGGAAGGGAGCGGTGATTTTTCACTCGCCGCAGGGAGATTTTTTCCCCGGCGAAAGCGCGCGGGCGTTATTCACCCGGTCTGGTTCCGGCTTCACCCGCATTTGTTGACTTTCGGCTGTCAAAACAAAAAAACAGCCCCCTGAGCGTGACGAACTGCCGGCCTCAACCACCGATTTCCCCGGACGGCATGAAGCGGGCGCTCAAAAAACAGGAGACTTATCGTGATCAAGAATCTCAATGATGCGACGATCAGCCACGTGGTGCGTTTCGCCCTTGCCGACGAGGCGCTGCAGCAGCGCTGCGACGAGGTGCTCTGCATGCACTGCAGCAACTGCAGCTGGATGGCCGGCCGCGGCGCCCTGATGGGCTTCTGCAACCGCTACGCCCGCATCGTCTACCACCGCAATGAAACGGGCACGGCGCACGAAGACTGGTGCGAAGTTCAGCACTGTGACGCGTATCCCGCCGACGGCGGCAACTGATGAGACCGGGCGGCCCGTCCGCCCCATAGCGCGGCGGAGTCGGCGAAGAGCCCTGCGGCTTCAGGCCGACGGCCTGGCCATGATCCAGATGAATTCGTCGGGCGCGGAGCCCCGGCGGATCGTCACGGTGAGCTTGGTGCCGTCCGTCTTGGTGAAGGTGAGTTCGCGGCTGCCGCGCAGGGCGATGATGTCCGCGGTCTCTTCCGCGTCAAGGAGCGAGACGAAGGCCTCCCGGCTTTCCGGAGCCAGGAAGTCGCGCGCATAGGTCCTCACCGTCGAGCTGAAGCGGCCGTGCTCCGCCTCAAGCAGCTTGGCAAAGAGCGACGACTTGTAGATGACGCGCGCGGCGTCGCGCTTCGCGTCGACGATGTTGACGCTGAGGAATCGGTCGCCGATGGCCTCGATCAGCGTATCCCGGTCTTCCTTTTCCTGCAGCAGCGTTTCGAGCTGACGGTTCCAGGCGCGGCTGAAGCGCACGTCGCCCATTTCTTCATAATGGCGGCGCTTGGCGTCGTACATGCGCATTTCCGCTGCGCTGAGCAGCTCGTCGACGGTCCTGCCCGGCGCCGCGACGGCGAGCCCCGCCGACATGCTGTAGTGGAAGGTCTGCAGATGGGCCTTCATGCCCGCGATGCGCGTGCGCAGGCCTGCTTCGGAAATGCCGCTGCCGAGCACCACGAACTCGTCGCCGCCCACGCGGAAGACGTCCGCGCCGTCGAAGTAGGAGCGAAGCGCCGCCGCGGTCGTGGCGAGCATGCGGTCGCCCGCGGCATGGCCGAGCGTGTTGTTGAGCTGATGCAGGCCGTTGCAGTCGCAGTAGAGACAGTACTGTCCGGACGGCAGGTCCTCCCGAAGCAGCGCGAGCGCTTTTTCGAAGGACTGACGGTTCCCGAGACCGGTCACGGCGTCGGTCGAGCCCATGTGTTCGATGCGCGCGGAGTAGTCGATGTTGGTGAGCGCCATCTGGAAACTGCTCGACACGGATTCAAGGGCCGAGCAGTCCAGCCAGGAGCGCCGGATGCTCACGGCGCCGAGCAGACCGATGAGTTCTCGGCTGCGGTTCATGACGGGCGTGAACATCATGCCGCCGATGTCCATCTTGCGGAGCCGTTCGGAGACGATACCCGTGGCGAGGCTCAGTTCGTCGTAGTTCTGCAGAAGCACGCTGCGTCCGGAAGCGAGTCCCCGGAAGTCCTGTCTGAGCAGGCCTTCGATCGCCTTGGCGTGAACGGCGGTCGGATGCCGTGCGTCGGACGAATAGAAGACGTCCGTGACGAGGCCCTTTTCGATCCGGAAGAAGGCGGTTTCCGCCGCGGACATGCTTTCGGCCACCTTTCTGAGCGCATCCCTGAAGAGGGAGGGCTTGGTATGGGCGTCAAAGAGCGTCTGCTGGACTTCGAACATGTAGACGGTCTGCTCGAGGCGCAGCCGTTCCTCCGCGCGTTCGCGGCGCACCTGCTTCAGAATCCAGACGAGATAGGCGCCGAGCAGCAGCACTTCGAGGCCGCAGAGCAGGAAGGAGAGTTTCTGCATGTGGTCGGCCGAG
>JAXEEN010000105.1:0-5527 GCA_034104065.1 Sutterella sp. | reverse complement strand
TTATTGACTCTCACAGCCACCTCAACAGCAGCGCCTTCGACGAAGACCGCGACGCCGTCATCGGCCGCATGAAGGCGACCGGCATGGCCGCCGCTCTCGTCATCGGCTGCGAGGACGACGAGCTCGGCCAGGTGGAATCGCTCGTCGCCGCCCACCCCGGCTTTCTTTTCGGCGCCTGGGCGCTTCACCCGGAATTTCCCGACAAGCGCGAGCCCGACGTCGACGAGATCGCAGAAATCGCCTCGCGTCCCGGCATGGTTGCCGTCGGAGAAACAGGACTGGACTTCTACTGGTGCAGGGAGCCGCTTGACTGGCAGCGCGACCGTTTCCGCCGCCACATTGCGGCCGCACGCAAGGCGGGACGTCCGATCATCGTTCATGCCCGCGACAGCGAGCGGGAAGCCCTGGAGATCCTCCGCGATACGAAGGCGGGCGACATGGGCTTCGTGATGCACTGCTTCTGCGGCGACATGGAAACTGCGCTCGGCGTCGTCGATGCCGGCGGAACGGTGAGCTTTACGGGCAACCTGACCTTCAGGCGCAACGACGCGCTGCGCGAAGTCGCCCGTGTGCTCCCGCTCTCCAATCTGCTGCTCGAAACCGACTGCCCCTATATGGCGCCGGTCCCGCTTCGAGGAAAGCGGTGCGAACCCCAGTACGTCGAATACGTGGCGGCGCTCCTTGCAGAACTCAAAGGCGTTGACAAACAGACGGTCGCCGAGGAAACTACGCGAAACGCCGTCCGACTCTTTCAACTCCCGGGCATTCTCCCGGCCTGATCTCCGATACCGACATGCGCAAACTTCTTCTCATGATGCTGATGGCGCCGGCCTTTCTTTCTGCCGCGCCTGCCCAACAGCCTGCCGACACCTATGCGGACGGCACCGTCATTACGGAAAAAGACCTTGAGGAAATGGCGAAGAATCTGGAGCGCTTCCGTTCGGCCGTCCTTTCCGGCAATGCGGGCACGGTCCGCAGTCTTCTGAACTCCGGCGTCAGTCCCAACGTCATTCTTCCCAACGGAGACACGCCGCTCACCTACGCCTTCCGAAGCGATGCGTGGAGCGTTGCCGAAGCACTGATCGAGTCGGAGGCGACCGACGTCAACATGCAGAATCAGCACGGCGAAACCCCGATCATGCTGGCGGTCTTCAAGAACCGTACCGAGGACTTCGAGAAGCTTCTCAGGCGCGGCGCGACCGTGAAGAAGGAACTCGGCTGGACCCCTCTGCACTACGCCGCCACGGAAGCGCACATCGGCCTTCTGAAACGCATCATCGAGCTGGGTGCGGACGTCAACGCCCAGACGAAGGCCGGCGTGACGGCGCTCGACATGGCCGCGAGAAAGCCGAGCCGCGAAGCGGTGATGGTGCTTCTCAGAGCCGGCGCCTACCGCGACTACTGCACGGATGCGGGTCTCTCACCCGCCGACTTCGCCCGCAATGCGGGCGACGAGGAACTCGCCAAGTATCTGGCGATTCCGAAGTGCGCCGTCAAGGGTCCCGCCAGGCCCGAGCTCTACGGTCTTGTCCAGACCCCTTCGCTTCTTCGCTGATTTACGAATACCCGAACTTCGCCGGCCCCTGCCGGCGAAGCGTTTTTTCCGCGCCGCGCCATGGCTCCTGATACCCAGCTTCCCCTCAACGCTCTCGAACTTCTTTCGCCGGCCCGCGACGCCGATACCGGCATTGCCGCCATCGACCACGGCGCCGACGCCGTGTACATCGGCGGCCCCGCCTTCGGCGCCCGACAGGCTGCCGGCAATTCGCTCGACGACATCCACCGGCTCTGCGACTACGCGCACCGTTATCACGCGCGCGTCTTCATGGCGCTCAACACGCTCTTTACCGACGAAGAACTGCCGAAGGCGCGTTCGCTCGCCTTCGACGCCGCCAAGGCGGGCATCGACGTGCTGATCGTTCAGGACATGGGACTCATGGCGGGACCGCTTCCCGACATCGAGCTTCATGCCTCGACGCAGTGCGACATCCGTACGCCCGAGAAAGCCCGGTTTCTGGAAAACGTCGGCTTTTCCCAGATGGTGCTCGCGCGCGAACTCTCGCTCGCCGAAGTGGCTGCGTGCCGCGCCGCGCTCACGCGGGCCCGCATCGAATACTTCATTCACGGCGCGCTCTGCGTCAGCTATTCGGGGCAGTGCTACATGAGCGAAGCGCTCGTGCAGCGCAGCGCCAACCGCGGCGCCTGCGCGCAGCTCTGCCGTCTGCCCTACGACGTGTTCACCGAAGCCGGCGAACGCATCGCCAGACGCAGCCATGTGCTTTCGCTTCGGGACAACAACCAGACGGACAACCTTGAGGCGCTGATCGACGCCGGCGTCTCGTCCTTCAAGATCGAAGGGCGCCTGAAGGACATCGTCTACGTCAAGAACATCACCGCCTGGTACCGCCGAAAGCTCGACGACATCATTGCCCGGCGTCCTGAATTCGTCCGCTCCTCCGACGGCGTGACGACGGCCGCCTTCGAGCCGGATCCGGAAAAGAGCTTCCAGCGCGGACGCACCGACTACTTCATCCGGGGCCGCGAATTCGACAAACCCTACGAACTGGCCCAGCTTGAAAGTCCGAAGAACACCGGCATTCCCGCCGCACGCACGGAACGGGTCGAGCCCGGCGTCGTCACGGTGAGGCCCGCCCCGGGCGTCACGATCGTCAACGGCGACGGTCTCACCTATCTGGGTGCGGACGAGGAAGTTCACGGACTTGCGGTCAACCGCGCCGTGCCCGACGCCCGCGGTCTGATGAAGCTTTTCCTTCGCAATCCCTCGCAGATGCCGCCCGAGCTGAAAAAGGGCATGACGCTGATGCGCAACCGTGATCAGGCCTTCACCAAAGCCCTCTCCGGTCCTTCCGCCGAGCGCCGCATTCCCGTCACGGTGACCTTCACGGTCGAGGACGATGCGCTGTCGGTCATCATGACGGACGGCAGATTCTGCGGCGAAGCGAGCGTCGCCATGGCGCTCGACGCTCCTTCCAATCCAGAGAAAAACCGCGCAACGCTGCTGGCCAATCTGGCCAAGCTCGGCGACACGCCCTTCACTGCGCAGGAGATCTTCGTGCCGGATCCGCTCGACGTATTCGTGCCCGCCTCCACCGCCAACATGCTTCGCCGCGAAGCCGCCGCCGAACTCGCCGCGGCGCGCGAAGAGGGCCGCGCCCGTCCCCGCCGCGCACCGGCAAACGACGCCTGTCCCTATCCCGATCCCGTGCTCGGATTCAATGCCAACGTGGCGAACCGGGAAGCCCGGGCCTTCTACGCCCGGCACGGCGCCCGCGTGACGCAGCCCGCCTTTGAAATCAAGCCGGTGGCGGGAGCTTCGCTCATGACCTGCCGTCACTGCATCCGCGCCGCGCTGAAGCGCTGCCCCAAGATGCTGAAGGCCTTTCCGGAGATTCTCGAAACAACGCCGAGGGAAGCGCTTCGTCCCGAACCGCTCGTTTTGGTGAATTCCGCCGGTGAAAAATTCCGGGCCGAATTCCACTGCAGACACTCGCCCTGCGAGATGACGATCGCCAAAATCTGAATCGCGGCAGGCCGGGTCCCGCCTTTATAATCGGGACTGTCCACCGTATTTCCGAACCTCCCATGCCGAGCGAAGACGACACCCTCGAGATTCTGACGCCCTCCGCCGTCATGCTTCCCGTTCTCACGGGTCTGCGTGCGGCGTTGTCGCGGCTCGGCGATACGAAGACGAAATCGGCGCCGCGCATCTGGGACAACATCGATTTTTCTTCCGCCGCTGCGCTCATGGCCCGTTTTGCGCTTGCCGAGCAGGGCTTTGAGGACGGACTCGTGCCGGCGGACGATCCCGGCGCCGACATCGACGTCCGGCACCGCCTTTCCATTGAACTGGAAATCATGAGTCCCGATGATCTCCGTGAGCGCTTTGCAGGCATCATCGAAGGCGCGCCTCTGACGCGTCTCTACCGCCGGATTGCCGATGCCCCCGATGTTTCCCGCCTCATGAAGGACAGCATGGCCCTCGGCTGGGGCGGCTTCAGCGTTGTCTCGGCGGATACCGCCGAGCAGCAGTCGATCCGCCGCCGGCGCATGTTTGCGGACTACTTCCGGGGCGACTTCGACTGGACGCGACTTCGGGCCTGGGAGCTCTCGCAGGCTTCGGCGCTGATTGAACTCGCCCTGTACGCCGAAATGATTTCGCCCGAGGAAGCCTCCCCCTACCGCCGGCGCATCGCAGGCGAGGCCATGGTCCGATGGGCGTCCTGGACGGCCTTCGCCCGCGCCCTGCTCATCGCCCGCGTCTTCGAAGCCCTACCCGGCGGCGAAGCACCGGCCCGGGCCTGCACGGCGCGAGACGAGGCGGTTCTCACCCGGTTTCTCCAGACCTGCTGGCAGACGCAACCCTGGCCCCGAGTGTCGGGCTGAGAGCGGTTTCACGCCTGCGTGCCCGCACTCAGAAAAGCTTCACCTTCCGGCGTCAGCGGAATACCCGCCTGCCTGATGCTGTCCGCAATTTCTCCGATGCAGTCCCGAATTTCAGGCCAGAGCCTTTCGCTTGCCGCCGGCCAGAAGACGTAGAACGGAATCGTGAGGGGATTCTCGAGCGGAACGGCCCGGCAGTCCGACGACACGCTGATGGCGGCAAGCTGATCGGTGATGTGCACGCCGACGTTGCGCTTGACGTAGCGAAGCGCCACCTGCGTCGAGGAGACTTCCGCCACGATCTGGTCAGGCGTCATTTTCGGATGCAGCGGCTCGACGTACTCCTGCTCGAGCTTGTCCGAAGAAAGCATGATGAAGCCCTCCTCCCGGTAATCCTCCAGCGTGACGCGCTCCTTCTTCGACAGCGGATTGTCGTTCGAAACCACCAGTCTGAAGGGCAGATGGGCGATGGCCACCTTGGTCAGGTCGTCATGGCTGCTCAGCAGCGTGCCGAAGCCGACGTCAAAAGGATGCGAAAACTTCGAATAATAGATGTCTCGGCTCTGATGCACGTCCATCGTCACGCGCAGCGTCCTGGCATTCTTCTTCAGGATCTTCACCACGGCCGGAATGATCACGTCGCTGCAGTGGCGGGCCAGCACGGCAATGCGCAGCTGACGCTTCACCGCACGGCGCTGTGCCGGAAAATCCTCCAGCATCCGCCAGGCGCGCATCGACTCCTTCGCCACGCGGTAGAACGCCTTGCCGTCCTCGGTCAGCGTCAGGCTTTTGCTCGTCCTTTCAAAGAGCCGGAACCCCAGTCTTTCCTCCAGCTGCGTGATCGTGCGGCTCGCCGCAGGGGGGGACATGGCGGATTTGTTCGCCGCGGAGAGCAGCGAACCAGTTTCCACCACCGCACAGAAGAGTTTGACGGACTTCGACTTCAATTCCATTTTCTGCAATCCTATCATCAATATTTGCACTTTACGAAATATAGCAGACAGGGCAGAATACGTTTCACGGCAGGACAACGAATCCTGAAACACACAGTCCCGCCCTCTCCAGATTGAAGCGGCCGCCGGTCCGGACAACCGTCGGCCGTTTTTCATACCCGTCAGTTCAACCC
>JAXEEN010000104.1:0-16888 GCA_034104065.1 Sutterella sp. | reverse complement strand
GGCAAGTTCCAGTTCCCGGTCAAGCGCGAAGAACTCGCTGAAATTCTCCGCAACCTCCAGGTTGAAATCGCCCTCGACAAGGACGGCTACACCTTCGACGAATTCTGCGACATGGTCCGCAAACATCCGGAACTCGCTCTCGTCACGGTTGAAAAGAAGCGCTACGGCTTCAGCGTGAACGGCGTCATCTGCGAATACGCCAAGGTCTGGTTCAACGGCGCCATGGTTGAAACGGCCTGCTGCGAAAGCGAAAACTATGAAGCCATGAAGGGCGCTGTCGAAGCGCTCGGCATCGCCGAACTGCCGAACACCAACTACCTCAAGGCCGCCAAGAAAGTGGTCGGCATGTAACCGTTTCATTTCCAGTTAGTTAGTTCTCCTAACTCCTCCTTCGGTCCCGAAGCGGCTTCGCTGACGGACCGGCGTTAAACGCCTGCAGGACCCCACGGGATCTGCAGGCGCTTTTTTCGCCCCCGCCCTTGCGGGCATCCTCCGCCTACACCGTACATATTCGTTTATGTACCGTACCTATTTCCTGTTCGGGATCCGGATCTTCCGGCAATATCGGATGATCTTCAGTCATTTTTTCAATATGTATGGTCTTATGTCAGCAGAAGATCAGGCATACATATCACAACCCCATTGAAATTCAAGAATTTTTCCTCAGTTTCTCGTCCGGGCGAGCCGCCGATCGCCCGAACCACCGAATACGTCCGGCGCGAATGGCAGGCGCTCGTGAACGAGGTGCCGAAGCATCCCGACCGTCTGATGATCGACATCATCGCCTCGGTGTTCGGGAAACGCTGCGCCGAGATCCGGCAGACCGTCGAGGCCTCGCTGCTTTCCGAAGAGGCCGCCCGGCAGCTGAGCGCCGATCCGGGCACGCCCTGCCTCCGGATTCTGCGCCACTATCTGACCGAGCGCGGCGAACTTCTTCTGACGACGGTCTCCGTTCATCCGGCATCGCGTTATGCTTTCAGTCTCAACGTAAAGCTTGACGCCGAGGACCGCATATCGTGATGACCCGCCGCTTCGCCGCCGCGCTTTTTGCCGCGGCATGTCTGATTCCGCCGGCCTCTGCCGGAAACACGCCGGCCTGCCCGCCGCAGACCCTTCCGGTCTCTTCCGCCCGCGTCGTCTTTTCTCCCGAAGAAAGCGGTCAGGCAGCCGTCATCGGCATGATCGATGCGGCGTCCGTCCGGGTGCGCGTCGCCATGTTTCACTTTTCCAATAACCACATCGCCGACGCGCTGATCCGCGCACACCGGCGCGGCGTCGACACGGCGGTGATTCTCGACAAATCCCACCTGATGGACAAGCGCAGCGTCGGGCCGAGACTGCTCGCGGGCGGTGTGCCTGTCTTCATCGACGCCGAACACAAAACCGCCCACAACAAGGTCACGGTGACGGACGGACGCTGGGTCGTCACCGGCAGCTACAACTACAACACCAATGCGGAAACTCGCAACGCGGAAAATCTGCTCATCCTCGACTCGCCGGCACTGGCCGCCCGGTACGAAGAGAACTGGCTTAGCCATCGCGCGCACAGCAGCGCATTCACGGTCAGACCCGCCGGCAGTGCCGGAGCGGCAAAACAGAAATAGCCGACAGTGCGTCTCTCAACGAAAAGCGGCGCCGGTCAATTGACCGGCGCCGCTTTGTCGTTTAACTGCAGTGTACCTGCTTCATCAGCTCAGGATCAGAAGAACCCCGGAGTGATGCCGAGCCACGTGAAGTACGTGCCGCCGGCGATGAGAAGGAGGAGCCAGTAGAGAACCGACATCGTGAAGCCGTACTTGAAGGATTCGCCCATCGTGTACTTGTTGGTACCGTAGAGCATGGCGTTGGGCTTCGCGTTGAAGGGAAGCGACCAGCAGCAGTTGATGCAGAGCGCGACCGGAAGAGCCAGCGAAAGGATGTCGATCTTCAGGGTCTGTGCGATGCCGATCACGATCGGCATGAAGATCAGCGTACGCATGTTCTTCGACTGGAAGATGAAGTGGCTCGCAATGAAGATGGCGGTCAGGAGCGCGTAGAGCGTCAGGAAGGACATCGACTGCATGCCGAGCTTGTCCATCATCTGGACGGTCAGAACGTCCATCAGCTTGGTCTTGGTGAGGCCGGCGCCGAGAGAATACGCACCCGCCGAGAAGATCATCAGGTGCCAGGGGATGTCGACGTCGTTCCAGGAGAGCAGCTTGAACTGCGGAGCCAGCATCACGATGGCGCCGAGCATGGCGACCACGGTGGCGTTGAGGCCGTGGAGCTTGTCGGTGGCCCACACGAGCAGAACGATCATGAAGACGATGAAGGCCTTGACTTCATTCATCTTGACCGGACCGAGTTCGCGGTAGGCCTTGGCAAGCGCTTCGCGGCCGCCTTCGAGCTTCGGTTCGCGGTCGGCAGCCGTGAGCGGGAAGACGAAGCGGACGCCGATCGCATAGGAAAGGAGACCGAAGGCAAGCACGAGCGGCAGACCGGCGACGAACCAGTCGAAGTAGAAGATCTGCACGCCGGCGCCGGCAAGGAGCGCCACGCCGAGGAGGTTCGCACCGGAACCCGTCATGAACGTGTTGCAGCTCGCGTTGATCATCAGGAGGTTGTGCAGCACGAGGTTGCGGGCGAAGTTGTTCGTCGTATCCGTGCCGGGCGCGCCGTAGACGGCTGACACCACCATGAAGAGCGGCATCATCAGGGCGGCCTTGGCAGCCGTGGCGTTCACGAACGCCGCCAGAATGATGTTGATCGCGAGGAACGTGATGAAGATCATCCCGGCGTTCTTGCCGAACTTCAGGATGAGCCACAGCGCGACGCGCTTCACGAGGTCGGTCTTCACCATGGCGGAAGCCATCACGAAGGCCGAAATATTCAGCCAGATCACCGGGTCGCCGAGGGTTGCCATGGCGGGTTTGGCTTTAAGCGTACCGGTAAGAATGAGGCCGCAGATGAGCAGCATCGAGGTCACGTAGTTCGGAACGGCTTCGCTCACCCAGAGGAAGAGCGCCGTGGCGAACAGACCGAACATGATCTGCTGCTTCGGGTTGAGAATCGGGAACTGGAACACGTAGGCCGTCAGCACGAAGAGCACGGCGGCGATCGGGAGGCCCCAGATTCTGAAGAACTTGCCGACGGGCGTCAGGGGACGCTTCGGCATCTTGTTGAGAGAGTAGCTGTTCATGTCGAGCGGATCATAGGCCTGATCCGCTGCTGTCTGAGCAGTTTTGACGGTTGTTGCACCCATAAGGAATCTCCTTGCTGCTTTAAAGGCAGTCTTGCTGTATCTACAGCAGATAATGTATGACTTTTAAGCGTTTACAGAATCGAGATTCATTATTTTTAATATCAGGATTCCTTATGGGTCTCAGGGTTCAAGCTGATTGAAGGATTAATTCCGGACATAGGTGTCCGCAAACGCTTTCTGGAGAAAGCGCATGAAGGCTTCGGTATTTTTGGAAAATCTTCTGTCCTGACGCCAGAGCATCAGCACGCTGCGTTTCAGAATCTGATGGTCAAACTGCAGTTCAACCAGACGTCCTTCGCTCAGTTCGCGCTCGACGACCGATCGGGACAGGATGGCCAGACCCGCGCCCTCCTCCACCGCACGCTTGATGGCGCCCGCCTCGTCCATCTCGATCGAGCTCTTCAGATTGACGCCGAGTTCGGAAAGCTGCGCCTTGAGGCTCTGCAGAGATGCAGTGAGACGTCCTGAAAGGATGAAGGGTTCGCTGCCCAGCTCGTCGATCGTCACCATGCCTCGGGACGCGAGCGGATGGTTCGGAGCGGCAATGACCACCAGTCTGTCCTCGCCGATCACCTTGACGCCGATATTGCGGGAGGCGATCTGATCTCCCTCGCCGACGATCGCCAGATCGTAGGCATTGTCCTCGACCTGACCGGCGATCGTATGGGCCGAATGAATCGAAATCTGCAGTTCGATGTCCGGAAACTGATCGCGAAACGCCATCAGGATGCGCGGAAGCATGTAGACGCCGATGATCTTCGAGGCGCCGATGCGGATCGTGCCGCCGCGAAGCGCCTTGAGGTCCGTAAGCTCGCCCTTCAGATCCTCGACGCGGTCGAGAATGTCTCGGGCGCCCTTCTGAAGAATACTGCCCGCGTCGGTAAGGACAATCTTCTTGCCGGTTCGGTTGAAGAGCGGCATGCCGAACTCTTCCTCCAGCGCAGCGATGTGCCCGCTCACGGCGGGCTGAGTCAGGCTCAGTTCATGCGCCGCCCGGGTAAAACTCCCCTGCTTGATGACTGTCAGAAAAGTACGCAAATGGATGAATGAAAGCATGGCGCCCGATATCCGTTCTCCGCTCCAGAGTTGCCGCAGAGGCCGTTCGCGCGGATGGAGTCGCACGGTCTCTCATCACGAAGGTCTATAACAAACCGTAAGGTTCGGACAGACCTCCTCGACTTTCATTGTAGGGCAAAGGGCTATTGCTGAATACTTCGCATAAACACCTATATCTCAGGCGTTTACCCTGATACACCCTCGAAAGTCCATATTATTCGAATTGATTTTCACCCTCTGGAAGCAGAGGTTATCGATAAACTTTTCTTATCAATAGAAATTCGAAAACGCTGAAGGCGGATACAAATAGGGCCGAACGGCCCGAAGGAGGCCGCCGGCCCTGTCCGACACCGACGTCCGGATTTCCGGCTCAGTGCCTGAGTGCGGCAAGCGCGGCGAAGGGATTCGGCTTTTCTTCTTCAGGCGCCGGCTCCTCGTCGTCCTCCCATTCGGCTTCGCAGTCCTCGTGAAGCGGCATGGCGGGAAGCGAGAGAATCACTTCCTCCTGAATCCAGGCGGCCGCCGAGAGCTTCTTGCTGCCGACGATGACTTCCTCGTCTTCGCCCTCCTCGTCGATCGGCAGGGCATTGGCTTCTTCCTCGGTCTTGGTAAAGCGGAAGGTCAGCTCCCGGGAGACGGGGACGGTCACAGGCTCGTTGCAGCGGGCGCACTGCATGACGACACCCGCTTCTATCGTCAGCAGGGCCGCGGGAAGGCGCTCGACGATGCCGAGACCCTCGATGCGGAAATGCACCGAGCCGCCCTCGAGTCCGAGCACTTCCGAAGCCAGTTCGGGCATGTCCTCGAGCGGCATGTCGCCTTCAACGACGCCGCGGGTGCGGGAAAGTTCAAAAACATCCAGTGTGAGAGACATTTTCAATCCTGATTGCGTACATCGGCGTCCGCCGGGAGCATCGCTCCAACGGACCGGGTCCGAACATTCTACCGAATGCCGCAGCGGCGGGTCTGCGGCCCGGACCGGACTAACGGCGACGCCGAAAACCCGCCGCACGCCCTGACCGGCAGACCGATTGCCGCTACAATCTTGGGCATTATGACGAAAGCACTCATCCTTGCCTCGAGCTCCCGCTACCGCCGCGAGCTCCTCGACCGTCTGGGCATTGCCTACACCTGCGTGAGCCCCGACATTGACGAATCCGCGCTGCCCGGCGAAACGCCGCAGGACACGGCGCTGCGCCTCTCCGAAAAGAAGGCCCGCGCCGTCTGGGACGCCAATCCCGGCGCCGTGGTGATCGGCTCCGACCAGGTGGCCGACCTCAACGGCGTGAAGCTCGGCAAGCCCCATACCCGCGAGAATGCGATCCGGCAGCTGAGGAGCATGCAGGGCCGGGAAGTCGTCTTCACGACGGCCCTCTGCGTCATCGATGCCGACGGCCGGGCCGAAAAGCTCAAGAGTCAGACGACCATCCGCATGCGCGAACTCTCCGACGAAGCCATCGAAGCCTACGTCGACCGCGAAAAGCCCTTTGACTGCGCGGGCGCCGCCAAGATCGAGCGTCTCGGCATCGCCCTGATGGCCAGCGTGACGTCGGACGACCCGACTTCGCTCATCGGTCTGCCGCTGATGGCGCTGACGACGCTTCTGACGCGTGCGGGCGTTGAAGTGCTTCCCGGCCTTCGCGCCTGACGACGTCTGAAGGGATCGACATGGCGGGCACGCTCTACTGTCTTCCGAATCTGATCGCCGACGGCACGCTTGAAGCCGCCGTACCGCCGGCCGTGCGTTCGCGCGCGGCGGGCATCCGCTTCTTTCTCGTCGAGGCGGCCAAGTCGGCGCGGGCCTATCTGAAGCTTCTCGGACATCCGGGTCCCATTTCGGATCTGCGCATCGAAGAAATCGGCCATGATCCGGATCCGGCCCTGCTCGAGCGATGGCTCGAACCCGTTCTGGCAGGCGAAGACGCCGCGATCGTGAGCGAATCGGGCTGTCCCGGGATTGCCGATCCTGGCGCTCAGATCGTCGCCCGGGCCCAGGAACTCGGCATCCGCGTGGTGCCGCTCGTCGGCCCGTCCTCGATTCTGATGACGCTGATGGCCAGCGGCCTTGACGGACAGCGCTTCCGCTTCCTCGGCTACCTCCCGGTGCATGCGGACGAACGCCTTGCCGCGCTTCGAACGCTTGAAAAGGAGAGCCGCCGTTCCGAAACCCAGCTCTTCATCGAAACGCCGTACCGCAATACGGCCATGCTCGAAAGCATGCTCGAAGCGCTTGCCCCCGATACCAGAATCACCGTGGCCACCGACGTCACGGGCGCCTCCGAATCGATTCGCACGCTGACCGCCGCCGGATGGAAGAAGCGCCCGGCTGAAGAGCGCACGCTGCCGAAGCTTCCGACGGTCTTCGCACTGCTGGCGGCTCCGTCGGGCGAAGCCCCCCGCTATGCGCCGACCGCCGCCCGCCGCAAAGGTCAGGAACACGCCCCGTCGGGCGGCCGTATCCGCTCCGGCCGTCCCCGCCGCGAGCGCGGGAGCACCCGCTCATGACGCCCGAAGCTTTTCTTCAGACGGTGCTCGGTCTTCCGCGGGAATCGCTTTTTCTTGCGGGCAGCGTCCTGGTGCTCGTTCTGCTCCTCACCGTCCTCGTCCTTGCGCTTCGCGCACGCAGCCGGCGGCCCGAGAACATCGGTCTTCGGCGGATTGAAGCCGATTACGGCGAGGCTCCTGCGGAAGAGCGCGTCGAACCCGGCCTGCCCGAACCCGACTGGGACCCTCTCGAAGAGACCGAGGACCGTCAGAAGCTGACGGAACGCATCCGCGAGCCCGAAGTCCGGACCGGCATCGATGAGCCGCCCGTTCAGACCGAACGCCCCGCCGCTCAGGAACCCGTCCGTCCGACGGCTCCCGCCCCCGATTCCGCCGTTCAGGCCGAGAAGCCGGCTGCGCCCAAATTCGTCCGCGGCACGCCGCCCTGGCGGTTTCTGCAGACGCTGCCCTTTGCCGTGCAGCGCGGTCTGACGACCGCTCACGTCGACATGCTCGGCATCGGCGTCGAAGCGGTGTTCTTCCCGCCCGAAGCGGCCTCGGCCCAGTCCGATCCCGTACGGCGCCTGCTCCCCTTCCTGCCCGACGGTGAGATTCTTTATCGCGAAGCCGATCGAAAAACCTTTTCGATGGGCAGTCTCTACGCCCAGCCCGATGCCGTCATCGAAATCGAAACCGGTCTGATCGCGCTTGAATACAAATCCCGCGGCGAACGCGATGACAATCCCGCCGATCCGGCCTCGACGCTGCGTCCGAAGGATCTGCTCCAGACGCTGATTGAAGCCATGGTGCTGTCCGTTTCGACCGGACGGCCGACCGCACCCGTGCTTCGAACGCACAACGCCGCCTATTTCCTGCGCCCGGAACGGCGCATCATGTCGCTTCTGGCCGACCGCATCGCCGCTGCTGAGGATTTCGTCTCGCCCTATTCGCCCAGACGCGGCATCAGCGCAGCCGACTATGCCGCTCTCTGCAGCGTACCCGCCGAAATGATCTTCGCCCGTCCGGCCGATGCTTTGTCGCTTGCCGGCGAGGCCGCCCACCGCGAGCTTCTCGGCTGATTTTCCCCGGCGCTCCGACGCCGCAAAGTCTCGTTGCAATCGTAACGTTGCACCGAATTTTGTCTCCCGTATAGTTATCGAAAACATCTTCGGCCGGCACCGCCGGCCACGGGGGACTGCCATGAGACTTAAAGCGATCGCGCTCTTTACTCTTCTTGCCGTCACGCTGCCGCCGGCTTCGGCCGTTCCGGCCGCCGATCCGGCCCGGAGCTGGCTGAAACCCTCGGCGGAGATCCCCGCTTCCGGGCTCTCTCCCCTCACGATTTCCCTGGCTCCCGACCGTCAGGCCTGTGAAAAGACCTACGGCCGCCGCTGGGAATCACAGTGCGCGCGGCCATTCGGCATGATGAGCGCCCGCGTGCAGGGCGTCAGACTCTCTCCGCAGATCAGGGGCGCCTGGCGCTGGCAGTCATCCGACGAACTCGCCTTCTTCCCCGCCGAGCCCTGGCCGGCGGATGCCGCCTTCAGCGTGTCGCTCGCCGATCTCCCCGTCCCCGCCGGCGTGACGCTCACCCGGCGGGACATCTCTTTTTCCACGCCGCCTCTCTCCATGACCTCGGGCAGCGCCCGATTCTGGCTCGATCCGGCGGCCGACGGCGAGCGCTCTCTCTCGTTTGAGGCGTTCTTTTCCACTGCCGTCGCGGACACTTCGGCCGTCGAAAAAGCCTTCCGGCTCGAAACCGATCCTCAGGGCCCGGAACTCGGCGCGCCGGTCTTCATCTGGAACTACGACCGAACGTCGCTCTACATCCGGGTTCCGGTCGTCAGGGCAGGCGTAAAGGCGGCCGTCGTTCATGCGCATTTCCCCGGCATCGCCGGCGCATGGACGGCCGGCGAGACGCTGAAGCCGGCAGTCACGCCTGGATTTGAAACGGCTTCGCTCACGGTCCGCGTGCCTGCCGCCGACGGTCTCTACGACATCACATCGGCCGTTCTGAGGCCTTCGCGAACCGCCGAGCTTGAACGCATCTATGAACTTCGGCTCCGACCATCGATTCTCACGCGTCCCGACCGGCTGGCTGAAGCGCTTCGCGTCACCGAGCTTCCCGCCCGGCTCAATGCCGGCGCCGCAAGCGAAACCGACTGGCTGCAGACGCCCGTCATTGATGAGGATGCGCTCGACCGCGGCCGTCCGCTGGCCGTCACGATCCTTCAGGACAAAACCACGCCGTCCGATACGATCAGACTCGCCGTGAAGGCCAGACCCGGCACCTTCATTCACGCCGCGCTCCCCTCCGGCTTCGGTCCCTCGGAGGACCTTCTTCTGAAAAACGGCTGGCAGAGCGTGCTGCGCGCCGACGATCCCGGTGCGAGCGTCGGATTTCTTGAACCCGGCAGCATGCTGACGCTGTCGGGACGCCGCACGCTCACGCTCACCGGAGAAGGCATCGGCCGCATCCGCTGGCGCATCGAACGCTTCCGCGATCCCTTCCTTGCCATGGCCGCTCAGCAGTTCCGTGCTCACGAACGCTTCACGGACGCCGATGCCTTTGCCGAAGCCGCCGAGGGCATCATTCCCTTCGGCGAAGGACGGCGCTTCGCTTCTCTGCCCCTGGACGCCGCCGCGCTGCCGGCCGGACACTCCGGTCTCTTTCAGGTGACGCTCGTCGGAGAAAAGCAGGCCCCCGACGGGAGCTGGCAGGCGGAAGCCCGCTCGTCCAAACGGCTCCTCGTCACGGACACCGCTCTCATCGTGAAGTCGGAGCGCACCGGATCGGCGACGGTCTTTGCCGCCGATCTGGCAACGGGCCGGCCCGCCGCCGGTCTTTCCGTGACGCTGCTCGGCGCCAACGGCGTGCCGCTTGAAACCGTCACGACGGACGAAAACGGCGCCGCCCGCTTCGCGTCCATCTCCGGCTTTTCGCGTGAAAAGACGCCTGCAGCCGTTGTCGCCAGAAACGCCGCAACGGGCGACATTGCGTGGCTTTCCGTCACGGATCCCTCCAACATCGACCGCCTGGCCGACTTCGACGTGAGCGGCCGTGAAATCGCCGCCGACGGCCTTACCGGACTCGTCTTCGCCGACCGGGGGCTCTACCGGCCGGGAGAAACCCTCCACGTCGGAGCTCTCGTCAAATCGGCGGACATGTCTGCGCTTCCCGCCGGCCTTCCGGTCACGCTTCGCATCACGGACGACGCCGGCCGCATCCGGCACGAAGCCCCGCTGACGCTCAGCGCCGAAGGACTGGCCGAAACGCGCTGGACGCTCCCTGCGGACGGTATTGCCGGACGGCTTCAGATCGACCTGCTAGCGGGCGGCGGCGTTCTGTCCGGCACGTCCGTCAGAGCGGAGGATTTTGCGCCCGAAAACATGACGCTCAGCGCCCGGCCTGCCGTTTCCCGCAGAGGCTGGCTCATGCCGGAAGAAGCGTCCGTCAGACTCTCCCTGCGAAGCAACTTCGGGACCGGCGCCTCCGGCCGGGAAGTTCGTCCCACGCTGACGCTGCGTCCCGCCGGAACGGTGACCTTCCCCGGCTGGGCAGGCTGGACGTTCGCCGATCCCCGTCCTTACGACGGCCGGCTGCCCGCCATGACGCTCCCGTCGATCGAGACCGACAGCAGGGGCGAAGGCACCGTCGTTCTCCCTGCGGAAACGCTTGCCGCCGGCACGGCGAGGGCATCGCTCGTTCTGGAAGGCTTCGAGGCGGCGGGTACGCGAGCCGCGACCGAAAGCTTGTCGATGCTGATCTCTCCCGCCTCCCGCATGCTCGGCTGGCGTCCTTCCGGCCGGGCGCACAATCTCTCCTGGCTTCCCGCCGGGGAACCCGCCGCAGCCGACATCGCGGTCCTCACAAGAACGCTCGAAGCTGCGGGCGGCGAACGGCTTACCGTCACGCAGGCCCGCCGGCAGTACGTCACCGAACTCACATCCGACAGCCGGGGCATGCTCCGCTACCGGGAACGCGCCGTTGAAACACCGGTTTCCGAAACGTCGCTGACGCTGGATGAAAACGGCTTCGGCGTCGTGCCCTTCGATACGTCTGTGCCCGGCGACATGACGGCCGTCGTCCGCGATGCGGACGGGTCGGTGCTGGCGCGCATCCCCTACCGCGTCACGGGCGAAGACCTCAGGATCGGACTCTCGGGCAGTCTGCCGGCGGCGGCCGCCAAACTGAGCTCGGAGAAGAACGCCTACTCGGCGGGAGAGTCGGCTCACCTTGAAATTCTGTCGCCCTTTTCCGGCTTTGCGCTTCTGACGCTCGAAGCCGACCGCGTTCTCGAAAGCCGCTGGGTGCCCGTCAGGGCGGGCCGCAATCAGACCTCCCTCCCGATCGGCACGGCGCATTCGGGCCGCGCCTGGCTCTCGGCGTCGCTCGTCCGGGGACGCGGGGACGCCGCCCGCTTCCTGAAGCCCTATGCCCGCGCCGTCGTTCCCGTGATGCTCAACACCCGGGAAAGAGCGCTCGGGCTCTCCGTCGAAGCCCCAGAACAGACCGGCAGTCCGACGGCCGTCGAGGCCGTGATCCGAGCCGAAGTTCCGGGCAAGGCCTTTGTCTGGGCCGTCGACGACGGCATCCTTGCTCTGACGGACTACCGCACGCCGTCGCCCTTCCGGGCCATGCTCGAAGACCGTGCGCTTCAGGTCGATACCCGTCAGACGCTGGACGGCCTGATGCCGGAAGGCGTCCGGCTGCCCGGCGAAGCGCCCTACGGCGGCGGCTTTGAAGCCGCAAGAGCGCTGGCCGCGGGCCAGGTCAATCCCTTCAGACGATCCGGCGAAGCCGCCGTCGTCTGGTGGGGCGGCGCTCTCAACGTCGGTCCCGACGGCACGCCCGTGACGATCCGGCTTCCCGACACGTTCAGCGGCCGAGTGCGCGTGATGGCGGCCGGCGCGTCCGATGTCCGGATCGGTTCGGCGGAGACTGCCGTCACCGTCCGTCAGCCGCTGATTCTGACGCCTCAGCTGCCGATTTTCGCCGCGCCCGGCGACCGCCTGCTCGGCGGCGTCACGCTGAGTTCGGAAAAGCCTTTTGAAGGCACGCTTTCCGTGCGGCTGCCCGACTCCGTGCAGGGCGGACTTTCCGAATCGGTCGCACTCTCCGGTCCCGGAGATCTGACCCGGACCTTCAGTCTGGCGCTTCCGGCCGAGCCGGGACCGGTTCGTCTGACCTTCGCCGCCGACGGCGGCGCCGAGCATGCCGAGCGTCATGCGGACCTCTCGGTTCGCCCCGCCGGTCTTTACGGAACGGAAACGCACTGGGCGCGCTTCAGGGACCGGACATCCCAGACGCTCGCGGCGGGCGGCAGCGTGCTGCCATTTAAAAGCCGTACGGAACTGCGCGTCTCCTCAACCCCCGCGCCCGCCGTCCGCGCTCTGATGGATGAACTCACCCCCGGCGGCTGGGACGATCCGACCGTGCGCATCGCCGAAGCGCTGCCCTGGGCGGCTCTCAAGGCCTCGCCCGGGCTTGCCGCCGTCCTCGGCTTTGAACCCGACGCCTTCGAAAAGGAAGCCGACGTCCGCATCGGGCGCGCGCTTCGAAGCATCGAAGACCGTCTGGGATGGCACGGCGTCTCCTCCTGGAGCGAAGCCTCCGAACTGGCCTCGACGGCCATGGCGCTCGACTTCGTGCTCACGCTCCGACGAGCCGGCATCACGGTTCCGACCGACATGACGCGGTCGCTGACCCGCGCCCTCGGCGGGCTGCTTGACGGCATGCAGCCCGCCTCTCTGGCGGAATCCCGGACCGCCGCCTGGGCGCTCGCGCTGATGACGCGCGAGGGAACGCTCGCCGCCGAACGCATCGAAGCGCTTCGCCGCAGCATGACGCGCACCCGTCAGGCCTGGACGACCGATGCCGCCGCGGGCTTCATCGCCAGCGCCTATCGGGACATGCGCATGCTGAGCGAAGCGGAAAAACTGCTGACGGTCCGCATCGGCGCGCCGGCCGGAACGGACGATACGCCGTCCGAGCTCGGCGGTCTGTCGGCGCCGGCCGCCGTGAGCGCTCTGCTTCACGACGCTGATTCGGCCCGGCAGCTTCTGACGCTTCTCGAAAAGCGTGCGCCGGGGTCGCTCTCGCTTCGCGAAAGGTCCTACGCCGCCCGGGCGCTGATCGAAGCCGGATTCAGTCCTGCCGGACGATTGCCCGACGGCATCGCTCTCTCCTGTAGCCGGCGCGAGGCGGGCTTTGACGATACCGCCGACGCCGTCACCAGAACCGAGACCGGCATCACGCTCTCGGCGCCCGGCTGCCGACGCTTCGAGGTGAGCGCTCCCGGCGGTCTTTCCGGCCTCTGGTGGCAGACCTTCGTTTCCGGCTGGCCGGCCGGCGACGGGTCCGTGGCTTCGGCCGACGGCATCGAGATTTCCAAGCGTCTGCTCGACGAAGAGGGCAGGCCCGTCGGATCGCTGCGCACGGGAGACGCCGTCACGGTCGAAATCCGAGCACGCCGCACGGCAGGCAACGACGCGTCGCCCGTCGTGATCACCGATCTGCTGCCCGGCGGCTTTGAACTCAGCGCAACCCGCAGCGACGTGAACGGCGAAGGAATTCTCCATACCGTGCGGGGCGGGGACAGGCTGCAGCTTGCCGTCTTCCTTTCGTCCTATGAACGGATTTACACTTATCGAATACATGCCCTGGCGCCCGGCAGCTTTACCGTACCGCCCGCAGAGGCGGAGGATGCGTCGGCGCCTCACATCAGGGCCCGCGGCACCTCGGAGAAGGTGACCGTAGATCGATAAGGACCTTCCCTCATGAAACACCTCCTGCGCCTGATCCTCTTTTTGCTGACTTTGATTCTTCTCGGTGCGGGAGCCCTCATAGGGTGGGCCCACCTTCAGCCCAAACCCCCGCTTCTGGAGGGCGTGAAGTGGTCGAGCGCCGTCTGCGACCGGGACGGCCGGCTTCTTCGCCTCACGCTCTCCGAAGACGGGATGTACCGTCTGCCCGTCCGCATCACGGACGTTTCGCGGGAAACCGTCGAAGCCACGCTGCGCTACGAGGACAAGTACTACTACGAACATCCGGGCGTCAATCCGTTTGCGCTCGCGCGTGCCGCCTGGGACACGTGGCGCGGCCCCCGTTCGATCGGCGCCTCGACCGTCACGATGCAGGTGGCGCGGCGTCTGCAGAACATCAATACCCGGACCTTCTCCGGCAAGGTCGATCAGATTCTCTGGGCGCTCCGATACGACGCCCACTATTCCAAGGATGAGATCCTGACGGCGTACTTCAGCCTCGCACCCTACGGCGGCAATGTCGAAGGCATCGAAGCCGCGGCCGAGGTGTATTTCGGCAAGCATGCCGCGATGCTCGGCACCGCCGAATCGATCGCGCTCTCCGTCGTTCCTCAGAATCCCGTCAAGCGTCATCCGGTGACGGGCGCCGACTTTGAAAAGGCCCGCCTGAAGGCCGGCGAAGCCGCGCTCGCCGGCGGCTTCGTGAGCGAACGGCTGGCGCCTTCCGTCCGCGGTCCTCTGACCGTGCTCGGCACGGAAAAGCTTCCGTTTGAAGCTCCGCACTTCACGCGGCTCGTGAGCCGTCTCAACAGCGCGCCGACCGTGCGCACCACGCTGTCGCTTCCGCTCAACAAGGCGCTCGAAGGCATCCTCCGGCAGTCGGTCGAGCGGCTCTCCGCCTACGGCATTTCCAACGGTGCGCTGACCGTCGTCGACACGCGCACGATGGAAGTGCTTGCGCACGTCGGCAGCGTCGACTTCTTCAGCAACGCCATCGCCGGCGAGGTGGACGGCGTGCTCGCGAGGCGCAGTCCCGGCTCGACGCTCAAGCCCTTCATCTACGGCCTGGCGCTCGACCAGGGGCTCATTCACAGCAGGAGCGTGCTCGTCGACGCGCCGAAGAATTTCCGCGGCTACGTGCCGGAAAACGCCGACCGCAGGTTCCGAGGTCCGCTCCCGGCGACCGACGCTCTGAATCTGAGCCGCAACGTCCCGGCGATCGCGCTGGCCCAGCAGCTCAAGCCCGATCTTTATGACTTCCTCAATGCCGCCGGCGCCGGTCTGCGTGAAACCCGCGAACACTACGGCCTCTCCATCGTTCTCGGCGGCGCTGAAATTCGTATGAATACGCTGGCGGCGCTCTATTCGTCCCTCAATACCGGCGGAATCCTGAAGCCGCTTCGCCGCCTCACCGACAGCGGCGACGATGCGTCCGGCCGCGCGCTTCTCTCTCCCGAAGCCGCCTGGATCGTCCGCAGCATGCTCCTTGAAGGCGGAGAAACCGTGTCCGTCGAGGGCGTTTCCGTTCCGCTTCTCTGGAAGACCGGCACGTCGAACGGCTATCGCGACGCCTGGACCGCCGGCCTGGCAGGACCTTATGCCGTCGTCGTCTGGCTCGGCAACTTCAGCGGCCGTTCGAGCGCTTACCTTCAGGGCGCCGCCGCAGCGCAGCCGCTCTTTCGCAGCGTCGCGATGCGCGTTCTCACCGACCGTGCATTCCTGGTCGATCAGGCCGCCGTTGACCGGATGTACGCCAAGCCCGACGGCGTAACCGAAGAAGACGTCTGCCGCAGCACAGGCGACCTCGCCAAAACGCCGGAAGGCGCGGTTCGCTGCGCCGACACCGTCAGGGCCTGGTTCATTCCGGGAAAAAGTCCGATCCGCGACACGGGCATTCTTCGCGAAATTCTGATTGATGAAGAAACCGGTCTTCGCGCCTGCCGGGAAATTCCCGGCAGAACCCGCCGGGTTGTCTGGGAATTCTGGCCCACGCACTATCAGGAAACCTTCCTGGCGGCAGGAATCGTGAAGCGTCCCCCGCCCGCCTGGACCGAAGGCTGCGGCGGAAATGAACCCCCCGTCGGCGCAGCGCCCGTCATCGTCTCGCCCCGCGCCGGCACGGTTTACTTTGCCGGCACGGCGGACAGACAGTTCGCCCGCATGACGCTTGAAGCCGGCACGGAACCCGACGTCAGAGTCGTCTACTGGTTTGCCGACGGATCATTCGTCGGAGCCGTGAAGGCCGGAAAGCCTCTTGTCTGGAAGTGCCGTCCCGGCACGGTGACGGTCACCGCCGTTGACGACAGAGGACGCCGCACGTCGAGAACGGTGACAATCCGGCAGCCCTGATCAGTTTTTTGTCTTGTGTCTTGGAATCTCATTGCGAAGAGCAAAGGCGGGAACGCAGAAAATGCGTTCCCGCCTTGTTATTTCCTCACTGATGCCATTCAGAATTCCGCGCTGAGAAGCTGCAGAATCTCGTCTCTGCTCAGACGGCCCGACATGTCGGAGCCGTCGAGAAGTGCATCGGCCAGCGACTTTTTCGTCGCATGAAGCCGAAGGATCTTTTCCTCGATCGTGTTTTCCGCGATCAGCCGATAGATCGTCACCGGCTGCTCCTGACCGATGCGGTAGGCACGGTCGGACGCCTGGTCTTCAACGGCAGGATTCCACCACGGATCAAGGTGGATCACATAGTCGGCGGCAGTCAGATTGAGACCGGTGCCGCCCGCCTTGAGACTGATGAGAAAGAGCGGCATGGTTCCCTGCTGGAACTCCTCCACGAGCTTCTTTCTCTGTGAAGCGGAATGCGAACCGTCCAGATAGAGATAGCGAATGCCCTTCTCATCAAGCGCCTCCCGAATGAGGGAAAGATGCGAGGTGAACTGACTGAAGACCAGCGCGCGATGTCCGCCCGCCTGCAGTTCGTCCGACAAGTCCAGAAACGCCTTCGTCTTTGAAGACGGGAGCGCAAGCCTGGCATTGACAAGTCTCGGATGACAGGCCGCCTGACGAAGACGGGTCAGGTACGTCAGCGCTTCGATCGCCCCGACTTGATTCGTTTCCAGGCTGACCGAAGCCTCTTCGCGAAGCTGCTCGTAGAGCGCTCGCTCCTCAATCGAGAGAGAAACGCGAAGCGTCATTTCCGTCTTTTCCGGCAGCTCGTTCAGCACCTCGCTCTTCGTCCTTCGAAGAATGAAAGGAGACAGCAGGCGCTTAAGAAGCCGCTGCCGCTCACGGTTTCTGTCCTTCTCAATTGGCAGGATGAACCGTTCGCTGAACTGACCGTAGCTGCCGAGAAGACCCGGATTGGCAAATTCAAAAAGATTCCAGATTTCGCTC
>JAXEEN010000103.1:0-7057 GCA_034104065.1 Sutterella sp. | reverse complement strand
TGGTGTACTTGTCGTTCTTCAGACCGTTGGTCGCTTCGTTTTCGATCGGTTCGCGGGTGCGCTTCTGCTTCATGCCCGGCTCGAAGCCGCCGCCCTGAATCATGAAGCCCTTGATCACGCGGTGGAAGATCGTGCCGTTGTAGAAGCCGTCCTTGACATACTGTTCAAAGTTGGCGGACGTCTTCGGGGCGCGTTCATGATCGAGTTCGATGTCGATGACGCCCTTGTTGGTAGTAAAGCGAATCATGCTGATTTTTCTTGAATGTTGGATTGATGCCGCGGAGGCGTCCGCGGCGAATTGCGTTATTTTCGCACAAGTGGGGAAGCCCTGCGAAAGCAGACGGCCCGGAGATTCGTCCGATTACTTCACGAGGCGGGCGGAAAGAATCTTCACCGTCTGAACGGGGACGTCGCTCATGCCGCGCTTCATGCCCGTCTTCACGTACGAAATCTTGTCGACGACCTCGGTGCCCTTCACGACGCGGCCGAAGACGGCATAGCCCTGGCCGTCCCGGGCTTCGTCGGCATTGAGGAAGCTGTTGTCGTTGACGTTGATGTAGAACTGGCTCGTGGCGGAATGCGGATAGCTCGTACGGGCCATGGCGATCGTATAGCGGTCGTTGCGAAGACCGCCGCGGGCCTCAAGCGGAATCGGATCGTGGGCGGGCTTCTGCTCCATCTTTTCCGTAAAGCCGCCTCCCTGAATCATGAAGCCGGAGATCACGCGGTGAAAAATCGTGCCGCTGTAGTAGCCCTCGCTGACGTAGCGAAGGAAGTTCTTGACGGTGATCGGCGCGCGGCTCGGCTCGAGCTGAACGACGATGCTGCCCATCGTGGTTTCGATTTCAACGCGGGGCGAGGCGGGCTGAGCCGCCGCGAGCGGCGCGGACATGACGAGGGGAAGAACCCCGAGAAGAAGACGGCTGCGGAAATTCATGATGCTTAAGTCGTACGGAATTATTCGTTGCTGGTAATGCGCTGAAGCGTGCGCAGACGCTGCTGAAGCACGGTGTTTCTCGGCAGCTTGGCCGCGGCTTTTTCGTAGGCCTCCATGGCCAGCGCGAGATAGACGTCGCCGAGATTCTTGCGCGCGAGAGCGAACTCCGGATTGATGAGGAGGGCCTGTTCGAGAAGCTTCAGGGCTTCCTCAAGCTTGGCCTGCTGCGCCTCGATCACGGCGAGGTTGTTGTAGGGTTCCGGGATTTCCGGATAGGCGGCGATGAGGCTTTTGAGTTCGGCTTCGGCTTCGCCGACGCGGCCGAGCGATTCAAGAGACACCGCACGCATGAAGCGGAGCTGGGCGCTCTGAGTGCTCTTTTTGAGTCCGAGGTCGGCCAGCTCGAGGGCCTGGGCAGGGTGGCCGCCCTGAAGGAGCTTTTCAACCTGCGCGGGAAAATCGGAGGGATGCAGAGTGCGGGCAAGCTCCTCCATCTGCGTGGCGGCCTGCGCGGAACCGAGCGCCGCCGTGACGAGAAGCGCGGTGATGAGACGTCGCATGTTTTACTGATTGTCCTGTCTGTCGAGGCGGTCCGGCCGTGCGCACCGCCTGATGTTCTGATGACTGCGGCACCCGCGGGGAGGGTCCGTCAGCGCCGATATTTTACTTCAGCGCCGCCGAAGACCTCGGCGGCTGCAACGCTTCGACACAAGGCATCCGTGCGCCGGATCGCCGGGCGTGAAGCCCGTCCCGGGACCTGGCGTCATGCCGGCCCGGGGGGTTTGAGGCGGGCAGATGAAGCGGACGTCCCGACAATCGGCTAGACCGCCGGAAAAGACGAGAGATGACCCTCAAGGTAAGACCCAAGAGACGGGCCGTGCGGCTATACTCTCAGATGCTTTTTTCTGCGGGCCGGCGCGCTTTTCCGGCCTTTATGTATACAGACAAAAAAGGATCAGACCCTTTATGGCACTCTCGATTTATTCGACGCTCAGCCGCACGCAAAGTCCCTTCACGCCGCTCGAACCCAATCACGTCCGCATGTACGTCTGCGGCGTGACGGTCTATGACTACTGTCACATCGGTCACGGCCGCACGTTCGTGGCGTTCGACGTCGTGCGCCGCTGGCTCGAGGCGTCGGGCATGAAGGTGACGTTCGTGCGCAACATCACTGACGTGGACGACAAGATCATCCGCCGTGCCGCCGAACGCAATATTTCGACGACCGAACTCACCGACGAGTTCGCCCGCGCGATGCAGGAGGACATGCGCTCCCTCGGCTGCCTTGATCCGACGATGGAGCCGCGCGCCACCGACTACATTCCCGAAATGCTCAATCTCGTCGCCAAGCTCGAGGAAAAGGGCTTCGCCTATCAGGGCTCCGACGGCGACGTCGACTATGCCGTGCGCAAGTTCAAGCCCTACGGCCTGCTTTCCGGCAAGTCGCTCGACGACCTTCAGTCCGGCGCCCGCGTTGACGTCAACACCGGCAAGCGCGATCCGCTCGACTTCGTGCTCTGGAAGCGCGCCAAGCCGGGCGAACCGCAGTGGGAGTCGAAGTGGGGCAGGGGCCGTCCGGGCTGGCACATCGAGTGCTCGGCCATGTCGACGAAGATTCTCGGCGATACGTTCGACATTCACGGCGGCGGGCCGGACCTCGTCTTCCCGCACCATGAGAACGAAATCGCCCAGAGCGAAGCCGCCACCGGCCGGTCGTTCGCCAAGGTCTGGATGCACTCGGGTCCGCTTCGCGTGCGCGACAAGTCCGGCAGGGAGGAGAAGATGTCGAAGTCTCTCGGCAATTTCTGGACGATCCGCGACGCGCTCAAGGATACCGAGGCCGCCTACGGCAAGGGCAACGGCGGCGAAGTGCTCCGCTTCTTCCTCCTTCGCAGCCAGTACCGCAGCCCGATCAGCTTTTCGCCCGCCCTCATCGAGGAGGCCCAGAAGGGGCTCGTCCGCCTCTACGGCGCGCTCAAGGGCCGCGAAGCCGCGCCGGGTGAGCTCGACTGGAATGAAAAGTTCGCCGCGCAGTTCAAGGCGGCCATGGACGACGACTTCAATACGCCGCTCGCCGTTGCCGCCCTCTTCGAACTGGCTTCCGAAATCAACCGCACGAACGATCCGGTGCTGGTTCGCCAGCTCCGCGGACTCGGCGCCGTGCTCAACATTCTGCAGCTCGATGCGGACGCCTTCCTCAAGGGCGGCGTGGCCGAAGATGATTCCGCCCGCATCGCCGCGCTGATCGAGGAGCGCCGTGCCGCCAAGAAGGCGAAGAACTTCGCCCGCGCCGACGAAATCCGCGCCTCTCTGCTCGCGGAAGGCATCGAACTGATGGACGGCCCGCAGGGCACGACCTGGCGCCGTCTCTGAGGAGTGTCAGCATGGCTAAGCGCGTTTTTCTTGAATTCGAGCACGACATCGAAGCCTTCGACAAGAAGATCGAAGAACTGAAGGAGCTGGCCGAAAACACGGCCGAAAGCGACAAGGCGGTCTCGATCGACCGCGAGATTGCCGCTCTTGAGGCCAAGTCGGTGGAGCTTCTGAAGAAGGTCTTTTCCGATCTGACGCCCTGGCAGATGTCGCTCGTCGCCCGTCATCCGAACCGTCCGTACACGCTCGACTACATCCAGTCGATGTTCACGGACTTCCATGAGCTCCACGGCGACCGAGCGTTTGCGGACGATCAGGCGCTCGTGGGCGGCCTCGCCCGCATCGCCGACATCAACGTCGTCGTTCTCGGCAACCAGAAGGGCCGCACGCTTCGCGAGCGCACCCAGCGCAACTTCGGCATGGCGCGTCCCGAGGGCTACCGCAAGGCGCTTCGTCTCATGAAGCTCGCCGAAAAATTCGACCTGCCCGTCGTCACCTTCGTCGACACGCCGGGTGCCTATCCCGGCATCGACGCCGAGGAGCGCGGCCAGTCCGAAGCCATCGGACACAACATCTACGCGATGTCGACGCTCAACGTGCCCATCGTCTCCTGCGTGATCGGCGAAGGCGGTTCGGGCGGCGCGCTCGCCATCGGCGTGGCCGACACGGTCATGATGCTGCAGTATTCGACGTATTCCGTGATCAGTCCGGAAGGCTGCGCCTCCATTCTCTGGAAGGATGCCGCCCAGGCGCCGCGCGCGGCCGAAGCGCTCGCGCTGACGGCGTCGCGCCTTTCCGAACTCGGTCTCGTCGACCGCGTCATCACCGAACCGCTCGGCGGCGCTCACCGCGATCCGAAGCTCATGGCGACGACGCTGCGCAAGGCGATCACCGACGAACTGAGAAAGCTTCTTAAGATGGACCGCGCCGAGCTTCTCGCCCGCCGCGCCGCCCGTCTGGAAAACTACGGCCGCTTCGAGCGCATCACCGCCGAAACGGCGCCCGAACCGACGGCGAAGCCCGCTGAGACGCCTGCCGCCGAACCCGCGCAGGACGCTCCCAAGGCCTGATTCTCCGAGGCGCTGACTCAAGCCCGCCGACCCGGCCCGGTCAGGCGGGCTTTTTCTACCCGGCCGCAGGGAAAACGATTCTCTGAAGGGACATCATTCGGCGAGACTTGCTCAGTCAGGCAGCTGGGCTAAAATAAGTCATTTAAGGCCGACTTTAAAACGGCGGTTTTTCGAGCCTTGATTTTCAGTGAGCAGCCTCAGCCATGGCAGAACTCGACAACTCAGCGGAACTTAAAAAACAGATGCCCCGGCCGGCCCGAAAGGCGGGTCAGTCTCCTGCGGCAAAACGCTCCAAAGCGCTGGCCGACCGCCTGACCGCGCTGGTGACGGCGTCGCTGACGTCGGCGGCCGAAAGGCTTCTCGGAGCCCGGGAGGAGGAGTTTGTGCTGATGCCGCTCAATCCGGTGCGCGTGATCGTCGCGCTCTCGGGCGGACGGGATTCGATGGCGCTTCTCGACGTGGTCGCGAAACTGTTTCACAGCCACCGTCAGTATCTGATTTCCCGCGTGCAGGCGGTGTACGTCAACCACGGCCTTTCTTCTCACGCCGCCGAATGGGAGGAGCACTGCCGCAGAGAGTGCGCGAAGAGGGATATTCCCTTTGCGGCCGTGTCCGTCTATGTGAACGCCAAGGGCGAAGGGGTTGAAGCCGCGGCCCGCGAGGCGCGCTACCGTGCGCTCGGACGCTTTGCCCGCCAGAGCGAAAGCGACGTCGTGCTGACTGCGCATCACGAGGACGACCGCATCGAAACCTTCCTGCTGCAGTGGCTTCGCGGCGCGGGTCCCGAAGGTCTTGCCGCTTTTCCCCAGACGCGCTCCCTGGTGAGCCCCGGTCTGGCCTGCGCGCAGAACGAAAATCCGATCCTGCTGGTCCGGCCCTGGATCAGCGTGCTCCGGGCCGACATCGACCGCTATGCCAAGAGCGTCAGGCTGGCCTGGATCGAAGACGAATCGAATGCCGATCCGAAGTACGACCGCAACCGCATCCGGCATGAAGTCATTCCTCTTTTCGAGAGCATCCGCCCCGGATTCAGAGGGGCGGCCGCCCGAAGCGTGGCGCTGACGGCCGAAGCGGTCGAAGTGCTCCGCTCGGTTGCGGCCGAGGACCTCGCCCGCTGCCGTGCTAAGGACAATCCCCGGGCGCTTCACATCGTCGACTTCCTCAAGCTCGTTCCCGCCCGTCAGGCCTGGTGCATGCGGGCCTGGATGCAGGAGGAGGGCATGCAGCTGCCCAACCGCGCCCGTCTGGAGGAGGGTCTTCGTCAGGTTCGCGAAACCCATGCGGATACGATGCTGACGCTTCGCGTCAAGAATAAGGAAATGCGCAGATGGGGCGCGAATCTCATCATCCGCGACGTGAAGCCCCGCTCCGTCGTCGGTCCGCGGGACGCCAAGCTCTGCTGGCTTGACGGCGAACCGATCGAGCTGCCGAACTGGAACGGCACGCTGGCGGCGATTTCCTGCAGGCCGGGCGAGCGCGGCATCGCTGTCGAACGTCTTCAGAAGGGGCTTCTCGAAGTGCGCGTGCGCCGCGGCGGAGAAAAAATCAAGCTTTGGCCGCTTCGTCCCTCCAAGAATCTGAAGGACCTTTTCTCCGAAGCCGATATCCCGGCCTTTGAACGCGCGGACCTCCCGCTGATCTGGCTCGACGGCGAGCTCGTCTTTGCCGCCGGTCTCGGCCTTGAAGTCCGCGCCTGCGATGATGCCGACCTTCATCCGGATCGCGTTCGCTTCGAATTCCGTCCTGAAGCGAGTCTCTGGGGTTCCAAGGTGATCGACAACTATGCCGAGCGGCCTGAACCCAAGCGGCGCGGACGAAGAAAGAAGGCGGCTGCGCCCGCTAAGGATGAATGACGGACGAGACGGCCGGATGGAAGATGCCGGCCGTTTTTCCGAAGCCGTCCGAAAAGCTCAGGGGAAGTTTGCAGGGCGCGTGCACGAGTGAGTAACCCGATTAGATATATTTGAACCCGGCAGCCAAGCACTCGATGGCGTATTTAGGATTGGCGCATCGAGCTTGAAGAGCCGGAATGGATATATCCCTGTTGTCCGGCACCAGGCCTTTGTCGTAGAGCCACACGCGATAGTGTTCCAGCATTGCCAGCGCGAGCTTATTGAGCAGGTTTCGATTGCTGATGTAACTGGCATTTGAGGCCTGCATGCGATCCTGATTCCAGTAGATATCCAGAACCCAGTGCAGGTTATTCTCGATGGTCCAGTGAGCTCGCACCACTGAGAGGATGCGCCGGGCGCAATCCTGACAGCAGGACAAAGACGTCACGTAATAGCTGTATTCGTCAGATGTCTGCTCTGTTTTCTTGTTCGTTACGACCTTGCGCATACGTACGAAACTGCCGCTTTCGAGTCCCTGCCATTTCTCCTTAAGCATGGGGCTGGCCAGCCGACCGGGAAGAATCTCGATAGTTCGCTGCTCGATGCGGCCATGGGCGAGTTCGACCTCCCCTTTGTAAGTGACGATTCGGTCCTCATGCGTCGTTGCAAACAGGTTTATCGCCTCGCTGTTGGTCTTGTCCTGATTGCCTTTCAGACTGATGAGGTAGTCCGCACCTGAAGCGAGCACCCTGGTGACAAATCGTACCTGGCAGTTCATTGCATCGGCTGTGACTACGGCGCCTCGGATATCAAGACTGGCAAGCAATTCGGGACCAACCGTCATC
>JAXEEN010000102.1:0-4201 GCA_034104065.1 Sutterella sp. | reverse complement strand
GCATCGGCTGCCGGGAGGCCGGTGCGTTTTTTGTGTTCAGAAGAAGGAATGAGCGGCTGCGGACACGCTTCGTCCGTCTGATCGTCCGTTCACTTTGTGAGCCGAGCGTCCGCTGTTTAACGCGACAAATGTACGGACAATCTTAAAGTTTGCGATACCTCAAGTTAGTCTTAAAGTAGTAGGTATAATCCCTAATTGGGCGCCGAAAGGATTACTAGAATTCCCTGACCGGACTCCCCCCCTCTGCGGCCAGATGCTGCACATCGTCCGGAAATCCCCGCAAACCATGGAGATTCCGTCATGACTCCCTTCACAATGACAAGGCGTACGCTGATTCAGGCGCTTGCGCTCTCCGCCATGCCTCTCGCACCGCTCGCCAAGGCGGTCGCCGCTGCCGTCGACGATCTCGGCGCCTACAGCTGGTGCGCCTGCGTGATCAACTGCGGTCAGCGCTGCCCGCTTCGCTGCTTTACGAAGAACGGCCGCGTGATCCGCATCGAAACCGACAACACGGCGCCCGACACGCTGGGTCCGCGCCAGCTTCGCGCCTGCCAGCGCGGCCGCTCGATGCGCGAACGCATTTATTCGCCCGACCGACTCAAATTCCCGATGAAGCGCGTCGGCAAGCGCGGCGAAGGCAAGTTCGAGCGCATCTCCTGGGAGGAAGCCGTGCGCACGATCGCCTCCGAATGGAAGCGCATCCGCGACAAGTACGGCAACGAAGCCATTTACTGGCAGTACTGCTCCGGCCAGCAGTCCCTGGTGAGCTCGCGCCGCGCCTGGCAGCGTCTCATGAACCTGATGGGCGGCTTCCTGAAGTACTACGGCTCCTACTCGAACGCGCAGGGCGCCGCTGCCTTCCCGCTCACCTACGGCGGCCGTCCGTCGTCGCTTCCCTCGCAGATCGCCAACGCCGAACTCTACGTGCTCTTCGGCAACAACCCGTCTGTGACCCGTCCGTCGGGCGGCGGCAAGGGCTTCCAGATCGATGCGGCGCTCACGCAGAAGCGTCCCCGCATCATCGTGATCGACCCGTGCTTCACCGACACGGCCACGAGCCGCGCCGATCAGTGGATTCCGATCCGTCCGGGTACCGACGCCGCGCTGGTGAGCGCGCTTGCCTGGGAATGGATTACGAAGAATCAGGTCGATCAGGCCTTCCTCGACAAGTACTGCGTGGGCTACGACGAAAAGACGCTTCCCGCGTCCGCGCCGAAGAACGCCGACTACAAGTCCTACATTCTCGGCCGCGGTCCGGACCGCGGTGAAAAGACGCCCGAATGGGCCGCGAAGATCACCGGCATCCCGGCGGACGTCATCCGTCAGCTGGCCGCTGAAATGGCCGCTACCAAGCCGCTCTTCGTCTCGCAGGGCTGGGGCCCGCAGCGTCAGGCCAACGGCGAGGAAACCTGCCGCGCCATCGCCATGGTGCCGATTCTGCTCGGCCAGGTCGGTCTTCCCGGCACGAACACCGGCGCTCACGAAGGCAATACGCCGTTCCCGGCTGTCTATCTGCCGGTCGGCAAGAATCCCGTCAAGGCCACGATTCCGTGCTACCTCTGGACGGACGCCATTCTGCGCGGGCACGAAATGACCCGCCGCACCGACGCGCTCAAGGGCGCCGAGGCGCTCACGCAGGACATCCGCATGATCGTCAATTCGGGCGGCAACACCATGATCAACCAGCACGGCGACTGCGTCTGGACCGACAAGGTGCTGCAGGATGAAACGAAGCTCGAATTCCTCGTCGTCTGCGACAACATGATGACGCCGTCGTGCCGCTACGCCGACATTCTGCTTCCCGACACGCTCGGCCCCGAAACGGACGACGCGGCCTGTCAGGGCGGCAGCCACGGCGACGTCGCGACGATGCTCGCCATTCAGAAGGCGGTCGAACCGCAGTACGAACAGAAGCCCTCGTGGGAAATCTGCCGCCTGATCGCCAGAGAACTCGGACTTGAGGACGCCTACACCGAAGGGCGCGACCAGATGGGCTGGGTGAAGTGGTGCTATGAGGAAACCCGCAAGAAGGTGCCCGAACTGCCCGACTTCGATACCTTCTGGAAGAACGGCATGGCCAAGATCTGGAATTTCCGCAAGGATCCGATCGCGCTTGAAGCCTTCCGCAGGGACCCCGAAAAGCATCCGCTCAAGACGCCCTCGGGCCGCATCGAAATCTATTCCGAGCGCCTCGCCAAGGAAGTCGCCGACTGGGTTCTCCCCGAGGGCGACGCCATTTCCCCGATTCCGGTCTTCCGCCGCACCTGGGACATGCCGGGCGATCCGAAGGAAAAGGACTATCCGCTGCAGTGCTTCGGCTTCCACGGACACGGCCGCATCCATTCGACCTTCCACAATCTGCCGCACCTGCGCGATCTGCACCCCGACGCGGTCTTCATGAACGTGCTCGACGCCGAAGAACGCGGCATCGCCGACGGCGACAAGGTCTTTGTGTTCAATGACCGCGGCACGGTGCTTCTGCCCGCCCGGGTGACGCCGCGCATCATGCCGGGCGTCGTCACGATCCCGCAGGGCGCCTGGTACGACCCGAAGATCATCGACGGCAGGTCCGTCGACGTGGGCGGCTGCATCAACACACTGACCGGCCATCGTCCGAGCCCGTATGCCAAGGGCAATGCCCAGCACAACATTCTGGTTCAGGTTCGCAAGGCCTGACGAGCAGGGGGATTAGAAAATGACACAGAAGGGTTTTTTTATCGACCTTACCCGCTGCGCGGGCTGCCGCACCTGCTCCGTTGCCTGTGCGGATCTCAACAACACGCCGGTCGGCCTGAATCTGCGCCGCGTGATCGAGTTTGAAGGCGGTTCCTGGAAGAAGAGCGCCGAAGGCACCTGGCGTCAGGATGTCTTCGCCTACTACGTCTCCGTCGGCTGCAACGAATGCGCCGATCCGGCCTGCGTGAAGGTCTGCCCGACCAAGGCGCACTTCAAGCGTGCCGAGGACGGTCTCGTCGTCATCGATCAGGAAAAGTGCATCGGATGCGGCATGTGCGCCCGCGCCTGCCCGTACGGCGTTCCGCAGCTTGATGCGAAGCGCGGCAAAATGCTGAAGTGCGACGGCTGCGTCGCCCGCACGTCCCGCGGCATGATGCCCGTCTGCGTGGAAAGCTGTCCTGAGCGTGCGCTCGAGTTCGGCGATATCGATGAACTGCGCAGGAAGCACGGCCTTGTCGACTCGGTGGCTCCGCTTCCCGATGCCGGCATCACCAGGCCGAGCATCGTCATCAAGCCCTGCCGCACGGCCAAGCCGGCGGGCTTTGAGGGCGGAAAGGCTCACCGCTTCTGAGGCTGATTCAGCCTGAGTTCTCATGAAGGAGGCCGGCTTCTTTCGGAAGTCCGGCCTCTTTTTCTGCTGTCGCGGTCTCCCTGCGTCGCACAGCCGTTCGGAACGTCACTTGTCACTGCACCCGAGTAACGAGATCTTCATCCGTGGAATTGCAATGCCGCGGACGTCGGCAGCCTGACGCGCTTTGAGTTTTTACTCGGTTGGAAATGAGTCGGATAAATCCGAGTAAAGTTCGTGAGAACGAGGCCGGGCGTATGGATCTGCCGTTTTTTACCATCGGGCCGTATTGGTGTGACCTTGCTCAGGAACGACGCAACGGGGAGGCATTCAATGCTCTGAGCGCGTGCCGTTCATTCAGTCGCGTGATGACGGTTCGGGCAACATGACGTCCTTTGTTGACCTGACGTCCGACGCGGCTGTCAGTAAAGGCGGCGAAAAGATGATTCAGGACGTCTGCGTGACGATCAGCAGAATCCGGAGCGAGAGCTTGGCAGCGATAATGGCAAAAACTACCTCAAGATCTCGAAAGGTGAGACCGTCGGGATACAATTGGGTCATGTGTCCAAGGAGATTCAGATGACCGAATCATCCCTCCCAAGCCTACCGCTTGGCCGTTCGACCTTCTCGTCGCTCAGGGCTCAGCAGGCGGTTTATGTTGATAAAACAGACATGATTGCCGAGCTTGCCCGAAACGGCGGCAAAATTTTTCTGGCAAGGCCGAGGCGTTTCGGAAAGTCTCTGCTGGTGTCGACTTTCTCATCGCTTTTCGAATTCGGACTGAGGGATTTCGCCGGCCTGAAGATCGAAAAAGTCTGGAAGGACCGTCTGTATGACGTCGTTCGTCTGGATTTTTCAGAAATTCTGGAATTTCATTCGTCGGAACGGTTTGACGAG
>JAXEEN010000101.1:0-34981 GCA_034104065.1 Sutterella sp. | reverse complement strand
CCTTCTGCACGGCCTGCTACCGCGCCGGCCGCACGGGCGACCGCTTCATGCAGTTCGCCAAGGACGGCAGCATCGCCACCTACTGCCAGGCCAACGCCGTGATGACGATGAAGGAATACCTCTGCGACTACGCTTCGAAGGCCACCCGCGAAGCCGGCGAAAAGGTGATCGCCGCCGAACTTCCGAAGATCCCGCACGAAAAGATCCGCATCGCCAGCGAAAAGCGCCTCGTGCGCATTGAAGCCGGCGAACGCGACTTCCGCTTCTGATACCCGGCGCTCGCCGAGAGCGGCATCAGGGATCCTGCAGACAACGCCCGACGGAAACGCTTCCGCCGGGCGTTTTGACGTCTTCGGCATCTGAGCCTGTCAGAGAAACGGCCGCATCGAAACGGCGGCCGGCATCGCCCGGAGCAGGCAGTAAAAACGCCCCGCCGGCACGGCGTGCACGGCGGAGCGCGTCTCCCAGGGAGGGATAGTCAAAGCGTTACTTGCGGTAGTTCACGCGCCTGCAGATGTCTTCAACAATCGGTTCCTTCGTCTTGTTGAATTCCGCCTTGTTCTTTTCGAAGAGATTGCCGCCGTGGGCGTCGATCGACACGATGAGCGGGCCGAATTCCTTCACGCGCATCACCCAGACGGATTCCGGCTGACCGAGTTCGGGCCAGTGGCGTTCTTCGACTTCCTCAACGCATTCGGCGGCAAGCACCGCGCAGCCGCCCGGGAAGACGCAGTGAACGGCCTTGCTTTCCATGCAGCCTTCCGTCGTCTTCTGACCCATGCCGCCCTTGCCGACCACGATCTTCACGCCGGTCGAAGCGAGGAATTCCTTTTCATACTTTTCCATGCGCATGGAGGTCGTCGGACCGATGGACACCACCTTGAAGCCGGAACGGTTCTTGTCGTCGGGCACCATGATCGGGCCGGCATGAAAAATCGCCTTGCCCTTGAGATCCACGGGCAGGTCCATGCCTTCCTCGATATGACGGAAGTGAACCATGTCGCGGCTCGTGATGAGGTAGCCAGTCAGGTAGAAGATGTCGCCGATCTTCAGCTGTTCGATATCGGCATCGGACACCGGCGTCGTGAGTACTTTCTTCGTCGTCATTTGTTCAGCTCCTCGATTCGGTTAAAGCGTGACGCCCTTGTGGGAGACCATTTCATAGGTCATGTCCGCATTGAGGCGGATCGTGGCGCGGCGGTGAGCCCAGCAGCCCGTCGACACGCCGACGGCGAGGCAGGACGGGTGACGGGCGGCCTGTTCGACGTTGACGCCCATCACGGACTTCACGCCCGTGAGTCCGCCCGGACCGATGTTGATCTTGTTGAGGCCTTCCTCGATCATCTTTTCAAAGTCGGCGCCCGTCGCATTGACGTTTTCGGACTTGACCGGACGCATCAGCGCCTTCTTCGAGAGATTGGCGGCGACTTCGACAGAACCGGCAATGCCCACGCCGACGAGAAGCGGCGGGCAGGCATTGATGCCGCGTTCGACGATGACGTCGAAGATGAACTTGACGATGCCCATGTAGCCTTCGGCGGGCATCAGCACCTTGGCGGCGCCGGGGAGCGAGCAGCCGCCGCCGGCCATGTACCCGTGCACCAGGCACTGGTCGGAATTCGGAACGATTTCCCAGTCGATCCAGGGAATGCGCACGCCGGTGTTGTTGCCCGTATTGCGCTCGTCGAAGATCTGCACGGCATTCTGACGAAGCGGCGCTTCCACGGTGGCGCGGCGGACGGCCTCTTCAAGGCAGGGACGGATTTCACCGAGAAGCGGGAAGTTTTCACCCACTTCAATGAAGTACTGAATCACGCCGGTGTCCTGGCAGCAGGGCACGTCGAGACGCCTGGCAGCTTCAAGGTCGGTGAACATGGCGTCGTAGACAATCTTGGCGAGTTCCGTGTTCTGTTCGGCACGGAGTTCGGTGAGGCGTTCAAGCACGTCGTCGGGGAGGTGCTTGCCGAGATAGGCGGTGAATTTCGCCATGACATCGGTGAACTGCTGCGCGAGTTCGGTCTTGGACATACGTTCTCCTGGTATAGAAAATCGGACCGCAGGGGGGGCCGCGGCCGGAGATGGGCACGGATGGAGCGGTGCAAAGCCGGTCGACTGCCGCCGCACCGCCGTCCTTCGAAAAGTATTCTATGGCCGAGCCGGCGCAAACCGACTGTTAGCAGGCCGCCGAAGTTTGGTCTCGATCAATTATCCGCACATTTGTCCGTATAAATGCGTTTTCAACAGACAAAAGAGCCTGATTTGTCAGCCACTTCAATAAACACATATCTATGTGATACTAATATTGTTTATTACGTCTTTCTTCTTTCTTTGTACGAACAAATAAATGGTATACCTCGTCGCTGACGGTACGCTCCGAATCCCTGTCTTCGCAGCCGGTAAAAACAGAAATCCGGCCGAAGCCGGATTGCTGTTTCAAAGATTGGCGCCCGTGCCTTCGGCGGCCGCGGAAGGACCGCCGAGCTTTGCCCGGAACCAGTTCACGATCCGTTCGATAACGGGCGGCTGAAACCAAGGCAGATCACCGTGCGCTGCGCCCTTCATAAGCACGTACTGAACATCCGTACCTTTGGCCTTGAGCTCGCGATAAAGCCCGGCGCTCTGAAGCGGGCTGACCAGGCGGTCCTCGGTGCCGTGAAGCAGCAGAAACGGCGGCTCGGTGCCGTCGACATGGCCCCCTGCACTGGCATGAGGCGCCTTCTTCTCATCTGAAAGAATGCTCGCACCCGGGAAGAGCCCGAATGCGGGACCGTGAACCAGAAGCGCTTCAGTCACGGCCGGTGAAGCGTGCACGGCCGCCTGATCGTTGCCGAGACCTTCTCCGATCGTCCTCAGATCGGAAATGCCGTAAAGCGAAACAACCGCCTGCACGTCCGAGCTCACGTCCGGCCAGTCTCCACGGTCCCAGCCTTTTTCTCCGTTGGTCGTTCCGAGCATCTCGGTGAGATAGCCGCCCGCCGAATCACCGACGACGCCGATGCGTCCGGGATCGATTCCGAATTAGTCGGCATGAGCACGCAGAAAGCGCACGGCCGCCTTGCCGTCCTCAATCAGGCCCGGGAACTTCACCGGTACCGGACGATATTCAGCGGCGGCGACGACAAAACCGGCCCTCGCCAGTTCATAGCGAAGTTCGGTGAACTTTTCATGATCGGCGGACGTAAATCCGCCCCCGGGGAAGTAGATCACGCAGGGCTTTTTAGCCGTGTTTCTGGGAATCTGCAGCGTCATACGGAGCTGCCGCACGGCACGCGTCGACGTGACCTGACGATACACGATGCCGGAAATCGTATCGATGCGTCCCTGAGTAACTGCCGTTTCAGCGACTTCGGCACCTTCGGCGAACCCGAACAGGGTCGCGTTATCGGCCGGCGCAGCTGAAGCAGAGGCAATGAAGCAGGACGCAGCTAAACATGTCAGTGTTCTTTTCATCGTCAATGACAACTTCCAAGGAGATGTTTTCACCTGGCCGGCTCGAGAAGGCTGCCGGCCTGATTTCCGCATTGTTCCAAGTTTCTGTCCGACAGACTGTGCCGCCCGGCACACGCAAACGTAAACCCGCCGGCTGGATATTGGTCGGGGTCAATAAAACAAGAAGGTCCCGCATACGGAAAAGCCCGGCTTGAAGCCGGGCCTTTCGGTTGGCTGACCGAGATCAGCGTTTGGATTCGGTTTGAGCCGTATCCGCTTTGGCGCGGAGCATCTTCACGGTCTGCTCGTAGCGCAGATATTCGGGCGTGTCGGGACTCATCGAACGCAGAAGCAGAGACAGCTGGTCCGCCGCGGTCGACCAGTCCTGATTGCCGGCGGCCGCCATCGCGAGGAGTTCGACCGCCTTCATGTTCTCCGGATCACGGTCCCGGGCCAGCTGAATGACGGGCTGGGCTTCGGCAAAAGCCTCGGGCGTGCCGAGCGTCAGAAGCGTGGCGCCGAGCTCGAGCATGATTTCCGGGTCTTCGCGCACCTTCGTATAAACACGGCGTCCTTCACGATAGGCGGAAGCCGCCTCGGCGTAGTTTTCCGCCTCGATGTAGCGCCGGGCCAGCAGCACCCAGGCACGGCCGTCGCGGGAATTGTCCTTCAGATACACCTTGAGGGCATCGATGCCGGCCGTCCCTTCAATGACGGTCTGATCCTTGAGAAGACGAATCACTTCCGGAGCGCCCTGAAGCCAGTAGACGCCGGCCGAAACCGCAATCATGCCGGCGATGACCGACGACACGATCAGTGCGCCGGGAACGCGTCCGTCCCTGACTCTGCCGGGTTCGGCATTGGGATCGAAAACCACGGCACGGTGCTCTTCGACGGCCCGGCGGCGGATGTCCTCCAGCATGTCCTCGTATTCGGCCTCGGTCACGGCGCCGGAACGGCGGTCCTCATCAAGACGGGCAAGCTGCTCCTGCAGTGCGCCGGCAAGTTCGCGACCGTATTCGGCATCGCCGTCGGGCGCATCGCCGTCCTGACAGCGAAGCACGCGAAGAAGCGAAGGCACCAGCACGCCCACCGCTGCGGCGAGCATGACGCCCATGATGGAGAAAAGAATGATTTCGTCAGTCATGACAGTGGAGAAGATCCGAAAAACGTCTCATCACTATATAGGAAACGGGCAGCTCCCATGAGGGAACTGCCCGTCTGTTCAGTCAGAAGACTGGTTTGCCTTAATTGACGTAAAGGACGTAATTACTTGGCAGCGGTCTTCTTGCCTTTCTTTTCAGCAATGGCCTTGCGGAGCAGAGCCGTTGCGTCCTGAGCAGCCTTAGCGGACTTGGCGAGACTGCGAACAGCCATGTCATGGTTGTGGAAGTACGCACCGTTGGCGGCAGTCCAGTATTCCCAATTGACGTGGGCGGATTCATGGAGCTTGCGGGCCTTGGCGAGAACTGCATCGTCCACACCGGCGTTGATGGCCTGTTCGAACGCGTTGAACATGTCGTTCATGCGGGATTCAGCTTCGCGGACCTTGCCGTCGAAGTGAGCCTTCATGACTTCAATAGAAGCCACCATCTGCTTTTCGGTCTTGTCCTTATGGCAGGTCAGGCAGGTTTCCTTGACATAGTTCACCGGGGAGGCATTCCAGTGCAGCGTGTAGGTCTTGCCGTTTTCGGTGACCTTCGGCATATGGCAGGTCGCGCAGTCGGCACCGGCCTTGTCGTGCTTGGAACCGAAGTAGGTTTCGGCGTCCGGATGCTGCATCTTGATAAGCGTAGCGCCGGTCACGTTGTGCTTGAAGTCACGGAAACCGACTTCGTCGTAGTACGCTTCGATCTGGTCGGCGTTGACCCACGGGAAGAGGTTCGTCAGACGGCTGTTGAAGCCGACCTTTTCACCGGTCTTGACGTTCATGCCCGGGTTGCACACGTATTCAACGTGGCACTGAGCGCACATCAGACGGGAGTCGGCGCGTTCAAGATAAGCAACCTTGCGTTCGAAGCCGCGGACACCGGCGGACTGGACGTCGAGCTTGGTCTGGCGGGCAGCGAAGTCCTTGTAGACGTTGAACTTGCCGTCGCGGGTCATCGCATCGATGAGGGCGTCGCGAACAACGCGCGGCTTGACATTGTGCGGGTCATGGCAGAAGTTGCAGTTCAGACCGTGCTGAACGTTGCGGACCACGTCGACCGGGTTGGAACCGCGGAAGAACTTGGCGCCTTCAACCTTGTCGCCCATGTAGGCCCAGTCGAGCATGATGTCGGTGGACTTGCAGGACCAGCACACGCCGTTGGCGGCAGCAGCCGTACCGGGCTTGTGAGCCTTGTGGGTGTTGTTGTCGGGATAGTTGTCCTTGAGGACGTCCCAAACCTTGTAGGACTTGCCGCCTTCCATCGTGGAATAGAGCCAGCCGTCCTTCGGTTCAAAGCGGCCGCCGAAAGCACGGTCGACGATGAACTGGTCGATGGCCATGAAGGCATGGGCGCGCGGAACAGCGTGTTCCTTCGTGAAGCCGTGACCGCCGAGAGCGCGGTCAAAGAACGGGTCGGGAGCCGGACCGCCGTCGAGCTTCTTGGAAACGCGCGGCAGATGTTCGGAAATCGTAAAAGCGGACTTGTACTGTGCCTGATGGCAGGTACCGCAAAGCGCCGGGTCCATACTGACCGTCGGGTGCTTCTTCATGTCCTTCAGATGAGCTTCGGTACCGGTATGGCAGGTCGTGCAGGCGACGGCCTTATGAGCGGCGTTGCCGTGACCCTGAGCGATGCCCGCGTGGCACATGGCACACGGTTCACCGGCCGCGAAAGCGGATCCGCTGACAGCAAGACCGAGAAGAGCGAGAGCGGCGGCTACGGGGGTCATATGCTGAGCATTCATAATTATCTCCTTTGGATTCCGATAGCACGAACCGTTCATATATGTTCTTTGGGGTTCCGGTGCGCGCCTTTGAAAACCTTATGGCATTTTAAGGACGCTTAAGCTTTTCTTAAATAGCCAGATGGGGGTGGTAAGGGTAATTCCTGTGGCTTCATGAATTATTCAAGAAAAACAACAGTATACAAAATTCATACCTCTATTGAGGTAATTCTTTATAGATGTTTTTCCATCTCGATCTGCCTCCCCACAAAGACTGAAAAGCCCGTCCGGCCAAAATGCCTGAACGGGCTTTCTTAAGCAGCGGAAAAATGCCCCGATCAGTGCTGATCGAGCTCGTCGTCCCTGCGGCGCGGCCAGGCGATAACGCCCGTACGGTCGCCGAGAACGGCGGGATCGAATTCCGGATCTCTGACGCCGGCATGCTTCTGACCGAGGTAATCATTGAGCGCCGCATAGGCAAAGCGGCCGAGAAGCGCGATCGCCGCCAGGTTCACCATGGCCATGAGCGCCATGAAGAGGTCGGCCAGATTCCAAACGAGCGAAAGCGAGGCGACGGAACCGAGATACACCATGGCCACCACGAAGGCGCGGAAAATCCAGATGGCGGCGGGATGTCTGCAGATGAAGTCCATGTTGATCTCGCCGTAGAAATAGTTACCGATGATCGAGCTGAAGGCGAAAAAGAGCACCGTCATCGTCATGAAGAGATTCGTCCACTCGCCGAGCTGACTGGTCAGCGTCTGCTGAATGAGTTCGATGCCGGTTCTGCCGGTCTCGGACCAGCCCGGCGTCAGAAGCACCAGCATCGCGGAAGCCGTGCAGACGAAGAGCGTGTCGAAGTAGACGCCGAGGGCCTGTACGAGACCCTGCTTGACCGGATGAGTGGCGTCGGCCGTCGCGGCGGCGTTCGGAACGGCGCCCATGCCGGCCTCGTTCGAGAACAGACCGCGCTTGATGCCCGTCATCAGCGCTGCGCCGATGCCTGCGCCGAGAACGGCATCGAATTCGAAGGCGGCCCGAACGATCGTCGCCAGGACTTCCGGCACCATCGTGATGTTCATCACCGTCACCGTGAGCGCGACGAGCAGATAGGCGCCGGCCATGAAGGGCACCATGATGCCGACCACGCGGGCGATGCGCGTCAGGCCGCCGAAGATGACGAGCGCCGTCAGCGCGGCGGCGGCCGCACCGGTCACTGCAGGGTCCAGACCGAAGGTGGTCTTCACCGAGAGGCTGATCGTATTGGCCTGCACCGAATTGAAGATGAGGCCGTAGGTCACGGAAATCAGCACGGCAAAAACCGAAGCAAAGAACGGCGACTTCAGCACGTTGCCGATGTAGTAGGCCGGACCGCCCACGAAGCCTCCGCCCTTTTTCGGCACCTTGTAGATCTGAGCAAGCGTCGATTCAACGAAACCGGTGGCGGCGCCGATCGTCGCGATCACCCACATCCAGAAAACGGCGCCGGGGCCGCCCGAAGCCACGGCAATGGCAATGCCGGCGATGTTGCCGACGCCGACGCGCGAAGCGGTCGACACGCAGAAGGCCTGAAACGTCGAGATATGGCCTTTGCGCGGCTTGGCGCCCGCCCCTTCCGAGACGAGGCGGAACATTTCGCCGACGCAGCGGATCTGGACGGCGCCTGTTCGCACCGTGAACCAGAGGCCGAGGCCGACGAGCATGATGATGAGGATGTACGACCAGAGATAGTCGTTGAGAACGCTGACGATGTCGTTTAACCAGTTCACTTGCTGTTATCTTCCCGTTGGTTGAGTATGAGGAGCAAAAGCCGGCTGCGCCAAAAAGAGACGGGCCGGCTCCGCTATATAAATAGCGAGCGGACGGCCCGTTCCCTGAACAGAGGCTTCCGGGCTGAATCCCCGGCGACTCTGTTCGGCCTGCGCAGCGGCGCAATTATTGTAACAAATGGTTTCTTCAAAACCTCACTGCCCGGGTCGTTTTTCAGTTCGCGGCGCCCGTCTGCCGCCGTGGCGGCCGCAGGTCACGACGCGGATGTCGCCCTGTTCGAGAGCCCGTCGGGCTCTTGCCGCCTTGGGATCGCAGAGAAGCGGACCGGCGACTTCCAGTCTGTCACCCTCATGCATGACCGTACCGGGATGCGCTCTGACTCCGTAAACCGACAGGCTGGATCTCTCCCTGAAAATAACCCTCGAGCGAAACAGTGCCTCGGATGCCGTGCTCCCTTCGGGAACCTCCACCGTCCGGCACTGAGCACCGGCCGAACTGATCCAAACAACTTCCACTTTCACGATGCAAATACCTCGAAGGAGAAAGGCTTACAATAGTACGTCCCAACGCATTCTGCACTGAATCGTACGCTCAGACAACAATAATTATTAAAGATCCAATCATGGCACTTATTCAAAACAAGCGCGCTCGGCACGACTACGCCATCGAGGAGCGCTTTGAAGCCGGCATCGTGCTTCAGGGCTGGGAAGTCAAAAGCGTGCGCGCCTCCCGTGCCCAGATCAATCTGGCCCACATCTACGTCCGCGACGGCGAGCTCTTTCTCTGCAACGCGCACATGACGCCCGCCGATCAGGCCTGCACGCATGTAACGCTCGAATCGAACCGTACCCGCAAACTCCTAATGCACCGGCGTGAAATCATGAAGCTCATCGGCAAGACCGAACGCGCCGGCTATACGCTTGTACCGCTCGATCTGCACTTCACCCGCGGCCGCGTCAAGGTGACCGTGGCGCTTGCACGAGGCATGCGCGAATACGAAAAACGCGCCGACGAGAGCAAGAAGGAATGGAAGCGCGAGCAGGAGCGCATCATGAAGAAGGACGCCCGGGGCCGTCACGATCTCGGCGGCTGAGTCCGTTGGCGTCGGCCGGGTTTTCGAATTGGTTAAAGCGCTGCTGCAGAACCAGCTTCCCGGGTTGTTGCGCAAGCGCTTTTTTTCCGCTTTTTCACAACAGGTTCCACATCATGGCTCAGACATCCCCCACCGTCTTTGAAGCGACCTTTTTCGAATTCGACAGGCCGCCGGTCTCCTCGCACCCGATGACCTGTTTCGCACTCTACGGCAAGGGCGGCATCGGCAAGTCGACGACGGCGGCCAATATCGCGCTCGCTCTGGCCGAATCCGGCAAAACCGTCATGCTGGTCGGCTGTGATCCCAAGGCAGACTCGACGGCGCTCCTTCGAGGAGGCAAGCCCGTCGAAACCGTCCTTTCCCTGCTTCGCACCAGACACAAGTCTCAGCTGCGGCTTGAAGAAATGGTGACGCCCGGCCGCGGAGGCGTTCTCTGCGTCGAAGCGGGCGGACCGAAGCCCGGCGTGGGCTGCGCGGGCCGAGGCATCATCGCCGCCCTTGAAGCCCTCAAAACGCAGAATGCGTTTGAGGTGTACAAGCCCGACGTCGTGATTTTCGACGTTCTCGGCGACGTGGTCTGCGGCGGCTTCGCCATGCCGATCCGCGACGGCTGGGCCAAAAACATCTTCATCGTGACGTCCGGCGAAAACATGGCGATCCACGCGGCGGCCAACATCGCCGTCGCCGTCGACACCTTCGCCGAACGCGGCTACGCGCGGCTCGGCGGCCTGATCCTCAACTGCCGCGGCGTGCCGCGGGAACTCGAGAAGGTCGAGGAACTCGCCGGCGACATTCATACCCGCATCGTCGGCATCCTTCCCCGTTCCGAAGAGGTTCAGAAGGCGGACGAAGCCGGCGTCACCGTCATGGAGGCGGCGCCCGAAGGCGCGATGGCCGAGGAATACCGCAGGCTCGCCAAGGCCGTGCTCGCCGCCTGCACGGTGACGAAGCCCGCCGCCGAACACCGAGAATCCGCCTTCAAGTTCTGAGGAGCCGGTCATGCTGAAACTCTTTTCCCGCACGCCGGCCGAAACGGTGCCGGCGCCCGCCGTGCGTCTGGCCGACGCCGGATGGCCGTCGCCCTCCCGTCAGGGTCTCGAATACTCGCCGCCCGCCCGCGGCCCCTGGACCATCGTGCACGTGGGCTATCTCATCCCCGAATGCCACGAAATCTTCGTCTGCGCGGCAGGCTGTCTGAGAGGCGTCGTCCTCTCCGCCGCGGAACTCGGCCTTCAGCGCCGGTTTTCCACCATCACCGTCACCGAAGATCAGCTTCGCGAAGGCGAACTCGAATCGACGATGATCAGCGGGGTCACGCACATTCTCGAGCAGCTGCCCAAGCGCCCGCCCGCAGTCCTGATCTTTTCGAGCTGTCTCCATCACTTTGCGGGCGCCGACCTTTCCTGGGTTTACCGCAAACTCTCCGAAGCCTTCCCCGACGTCGTCTTCACCGACTGCTACATGACGCCGACGCTTCGCAAAAGCGAAATGCCGCCCGACAACAAGATGCGCCGTCAGCTCTATCACGGTCTGCGTCCGAAGAAGAGCCCGTCGGGCGGTCTGCTTCTCGCCGGTTCGCTTGAAGCCTTCGGTCCCGATTCCGATTTCGCCCGCGCCGCCCGGGCGGCCGGCGTTCCCTTCTTCGAGATTCCCGCCGCGGCGACCTATGAGAACTATCAGCGCATGGCCGATGCCCGCGCCGTCATCACGGTGAATCCCGCGGCCAAACAGGCCGGAGAGATGCTGGCTGCCCGCCACGGCATGAAGCTCAAGACGCTGCTGCTCGACTACGACGAAGACCGAATCGACCGCGCCGTCGCCGAACTCTGCAGTCTGATGAAGATCCCCGTCTGGGATACGACCGCAGAAAAAGCCGCCGCCCGCGCTGCCCTGGAAGAGGCGCGCAAGACGCTCGCCGGACGGCCCGTCGCCATCTGTCAGACGGCGACCACGCGTCCCGTCGCACTCGCCCGCCGTCTCGTCGACGCGGGCATTCGCGTCACGGACCTTTTCTGCGACGCGTTTCTTCCCGCCGATCGGGAAGATTTCGAAACCCTGCGAGAAAAGGCGCCGGACATTCTCGTTCATCCGACCATCACGCCCGTCATGCGCTTTGCCGCGCCCGCGCAGAAGCGAGACGACATTGTGGCGATCGGCCAGAAGGCCGCCTGGTTTACCGGCGCGACCCATATGGTGAACGTCATCGAGGGCGGTCCCTGGTGGGGCCACGGCGGCATGCGAAGTCTTGCCGTCGCACTTGCCGAAGCGGCAAAAACGCCGGCCGACGTCGACCGGATCATCAGTGTTAAAGGTTACGGGTGCAACGGATGCTGCTAGACTACACACAGTGCTCTATGTCGACTTATACCGCCGACTGTTCGGGCGTGGCCAGCGCGCTTTACGAACTCGGCGGCATGACCGTCATTCACGACGCGTCGGGCTGCAACTCCACCTACTCGACCCACGACGAACCGCGGTGGACGACCATGCCTTCGGCGGTCTACGTTTCGGCGCTCACGGAAATGGACGCCGTGCTCGGCAATGAAGCTCATCTGATCGACGACATCGTCACGGCCGCGGGCGAACTCTCTCCCGCCTTCATCGCCATCGCGGGCACGCCCATTCCGATGATGACCGGCAGCGATCTGAAGGGCATCGCCCGACTGATCGAGAAGAAGACCCGGATTCCGACGTTTGCGGCTGCCACCACGTCGATGCGTCCCTACTCGATCGGCGCCGCCCAGGCCTGGATCGAACTTGCACGCCGCTTCGTCATGCCGGCCAATCCGTCCGCGGGAACGCTCGGGATCAATCTGCTCGGCGCCACGCCGCTCGACTTTTCCATCGGTCCGATGCTGGACTCGCTGATCGGCGCCGCCCGCCGCGCGGGCTATACGGTAAACGCCTGCTGGGCCATGGGCAGTACGCTCGAAACACTGGCCGCCTCCGCCCAGGCCCGCGTCAACGTCGTCGTCTCGGCCTCCGGGCTCCCTCTCGCCCGCGTCTTCGAGCAGCAGTTCGGCATTCCCTACGTCGCCGGCCTTCCCGTCGGCGGTCTCGCTCCCCGCTGGCATGCCGCCGTTGAATGGGCGTCGAAGAACCGCCGCAGCGTCTCGCTCGCCGATTTTCTCGGTTCCGATGCGGGCGGCATGCGTTCGGCAGTTCTCGGCGAACCGCTGGCCGCCGCCTGCACGGCCGCCGCAGCCAATCTGGTGAATCCCGGAAGCACCCGTGCGCTGTCTCCGCTGCCGTCCCTGGGCGCCGAAGCTCCGATTCTGACTGCCGATCTTTCCGAAGACCGGCTTAGGGAAACCCTGCGCGGCACCGAAGTGCTCGCCGCCGACCCGCTTTTTGACCTGATCGCCGAAGAAGCGGGCGTCTCGCGCACCGTTCCCTTCCCCCACGAAGCCTGTTCCGGCCGCATCTGGCACCGGGACATGGTCAACCTTTTCGACCCCGATGCGTTCTCCAGGCTCCTCGGCGACATCGGCGGCAGCACGCAGAAAAACGACTGAGCCTCATCCCTCGATTTATGTAAGGTCCATTGTGAAGTACATTCAGAAATGCATCGCCGCAGCGCTTGCGGCCGGTCTAGCCTTCAACGCGGGCGCCCGCATCGTCGAAGACGACAACGGCACCAAGGTCGACGTCCCCGATCAGATCAACCGCGTGGTCGTGACGAATATTCTCCCGCTCGCCTCCGCCGTGACGGTCTTCCTCAACGACGGATCCAAGGTGGTCGGCATGCATCCCGCCTCCTATTCCGCCGCTAAGACGGGTCTGCTCGGCAAGCTCTATCCCGACGTCCTCAAGGCGGATACTTCCTTCATGAAGGGCGCAGTTCTCAACGTCGAAGCCCTGGTTGCTCTTCGTCCCGACGTAGTGCTCGTGAATGCGCCCGACAAAAAGACGCTAGAGACGGTCCGCAATGCCGGGCTGACGGCTTTCGGCATCAGTCCGACGAAATGGCATTACGACGTCATCGTGACCCACAGCGAATGGATGAAGAGTCTCTCCGAACTCTGGCCCGACCAGAAAGGCAAGGGAAACCTCATCGACGAGCGCTCGAAGGCGATCGCCAAACTGGTGGCGGACCGCACCGCCAAGCTCCCGGAATCCGAACGCCAGAAGGTGCTCTTTCTCTTCCGCTATGACAGCCGGCAGATCGTGACTTCCGGCAAGAGCTTCTTCGGTCAGTACTGGTGCGACGCGGTCGGCGCGAGGAACGTGGCCGAAGGTCTGACGGCGGACAACGCCAACGCCATCATTTCGATGGAACAGATCTACTCCTGGAATCCCGACATCATTTTCATTACGAACTTCACCGCGGCGCAGCCCGGCGACCTCTATACGAACGCCATCGCCAGCCAGGACTGGTCGGACGTGAAGGCCGTCAGGGATCAGCGAGTCTACAAGATGCCGCTCGGCATCTACCGCAGCTATACGCCGTCGGCCGACACGCCGCTGACGCTTCTCTGGATGGCCAAGAAGGTTTATCCGAAGCTCTTTGAAGACATCGACCTCGCGAAGGAAGTCAAGACCTGGTACAAGGACGTCTTCGGCGTTGCGCTTTCCGACGCCGATGTCGAAGGCATGTTCAATCCGACCGTCAGGGGCAGCTCCGGCGCCACTGTGGAAACCCGAGCCAAATAACACGCATGCCCAAACATCACGCTCATCCCACACGAAGCGCGCTCACCGAGGCGAAAACCGTCAGGCACTTTCGTCTCGTGATGTGCGTCTTCGGTCTGCTCCTTCTGACTGCGGCGGGCGCCGCGCTCTGCATGGGCCGCTATGAGCTCTCGCCCTCGCAGGTGCTCGCCGTCCTGCTGCCCGACGGCTGGTCCGATACGGCGACCACGCGAATGATGGACAACATCGTGATGAACGTCCGTCTGCCGCGGGTATTTCTCGCTATGCTTGCCGGGGCCGGACTGGCCATGTCCGGCGCCGCCTTCCAGGCGCTTTTTGCCAACCCGCTTGCCGCGCCCGACACGCTCGGCGTCGCGACCGGCGCATCCTTCGGTGCCGTTCTCGGCATTCTGTGGGGCGCTTCCGGCATGGGCGTGCAGCTGATGTCGCTCGCTGCGGGGCTTTCCGCCGTCGCCTTGGTCGTCGTCATCAGCCGCATCCGCAATACGAGCTCGATCCTGATGATCATTCTGTCCGGCATGGTCGTGGGTGCGCTCTTCTCGGCGCTCGTCTCGCTCGTGAAATATGCCGCGGACCCGCAGGACGTCCTGCCGTCGATCACCTTCTGGATGATGGGTGCGCTCACGGGCGCAACGCGCAGCGCAGTGGCGGCGGGCACGCCGATGGTTCTGATCGGCATGGTCATGCTGTGGCTTCTCCGGTGGCGTCTGAACGTGACGACGCTGCCGGCCGATGAAGCGGCCAGCCTCGGCATTCCGGTCAAGCGCATCCGCGCCGCGGTGATTCTGGCAGCCACGATGATCACGGCCTCCGTGGTCTCGATGTGCGGTCTGATCGGCTGGGTGGGGCTTCTCGTCCCTCATGCCGCGCGCATGATTTTCGGCGCCAACAACCGCTACGTGCTGCCGGCCTCCATGGTGATGGGCGCGCTTTTCATGCTCGTCATCGACACGGCGGCCCGTACCATCACGCAGAGCGAGATCCCGGTCTCGATTCTGACAGCCGTCGTCGGCGCGCCGTTCTTCATCTACCTTCTTCGCCGCACGGGCGGCATCGCGGGGTAGCCATGGAATTTCAAGTCAGACACGGCGGCTTTGCCTGGCCTCAGCGCGAACACACGCTCATCGACGTCAACTTCAGTTTCGACTGTACGGGCGTCATGAGCATTCTCGGTCCCAACGGTGCAGGCAAGACCACGCTGCTTCGCGCCATGCTCGGACTCATCGACTTTACGGAGGGCGAAGCGCTCCTTGACGGCAAACCCGTTTCGCAGTGGTCCTCGCGTGACTTCTGGCGCACCGTCGGCTACGTGCCTCAGGCCAAGCTCCCCGGCTTTGCCTCGATGACGCTTGCCGACATGGTGGCTCTCGGCAGAAGCGCCCATATCGGCCCCTTCAGTCTGCCCGGCGAAAAAGACTGGGAGATCGTCGACCGAGTCATGGAGGAAGTCGGCATCGCGCATCTCGGAAGCCGGCTCTGCAGCGAAGTGTCGGGCGGCCAGTTCCAGCTGGCTCTCATCGCCCGCGCACTTGCCGCCGAACCCCGCGTCCTCGTGCTCGACGAGCCGGAATCCAATCTGGACTTCAAGAACCAGATGGTCGTCCTGAAGGTCATCGAGCGTCTTACCGCCGAAGGCCTCGGGGCCGTCATCAATACGCACTTCCCCGCTCACGCGCTCGCGATTTCCAAAATGACCCTGCTCGTACCTCGGCATCGGCCGCCGATTTTCGGGGCCACCCGGGACGTCATGACCGAGGAGAAGCTCTCCGACGTTTTCGACGTGCAGGTCCGCATCCGAGAACTCGAGCTTCCGGAATGCCGCTACACCTGCGTCGCAGCCGTCTCTCCGGAAAAATCCTCCTGACATCAAGAACGCCGCGGTCCCCTCGGGGATTCCGCGGCGTCTTCGGCCGAGGACTGTCTCGCAGTCCTCAGCATGCAGGCGTGCGCTTACTTCAGCGTCTTGGCAGCGCTTTCAGCGGCAACGACGCCCGAAACGATGGCCCAGGAGTTCATCATGGCCGTCATGGAGTCGGCACCGTTGGCACCGCCCACGACGCAGCCGGCACCGTAGAGACCTTCGATCGGCTTGCCGGCCTTGTCGAGGATCTGCATGCGGGCATCGGCTTTCAGACCGCCCAGCGTCGTCTGGTAGCGGACCTTCTGCTCAACGATGTAGTAAGGACCTTCACCGAGACCGCCGGTGATCTGGCGGCCGAAGTCGGCGTCCTTGCCGGCTTTCACGAGAGCATTCCAGTGAGCAACGGTCTTCTCAAGCTGAGCGGCGTCAACGCCCATCACCTTGGCCGCGTCGGCGAGCTTCTCGGAAACCGCCATCACCGGACGGCCGTTGTTGACGATCTTCGTCCACTTCATCAGCGACTCGGCATTGGGCACCAGCTTGTCCTCAAGGGACTTCCTCGTGTATTCCTTCCAGGCATTGGCGTCCATCACGATGTAGGCGATATGGCCGGGCTGGGCCACCGTCTCGTCGGTAAGCACGCCGAGCGATTCGCGTTCGTTCACGAAGCGCTTGCCGTCGCGGTTGACGTAGATGGCGCCCGACTTCTTCATCGTGTCGGTGGACGATGCCGTGGCGGCAAGACCGTGTCCCGGGACGGTTTCAACGCCCTGCGGATACATCTTGACGAGATCCATGTTGATGGTGCCGGCGCCGATCTGAGTCGCCATTCTGTAGCCGTCGCCCGTTTCGCTGTCAAGACCGTAGAAAACGTAGTTGCTCATTTCCTTCGGAAGCATCGACTTCACGGCGCCGTAACCGCCGGCGGCCAGAATCACCGCCTTCGAGGTGAGTTCGACCGTATTGCCGTCCGCATCCTTGGCTCGAACGCCGATTACGCGGCCCTCCGCGTCACGAACGAGTTCTTCCGCACGGGTCTGGAGCATCAGCTTGCCGCCCATGTCAAGGAACTTGCCCTTCATCAGGCCGAGGAAGTTGATCGAGCGGCCGGTCACGCCGAGCTGACGGTTCGCGGAGTGGTCCGGGTACTGCGTAGCAGCCGGGCCGTAGGGAATCTTCATGTCGTAGATGAGCCAGTCAACCACGCCGCCCACGCGTTCCGTCACCATCTTGACGAGCACCGGATCGTTGCGGTTCTTGCCGACGCGGAAGATGTCCTTGTACGCCAGTTCGGGCGAGTCCTTCGTTTCCTTCATGACTTCCCGCTGATAACGAGAACCGGTGGCAATGAGCGTACCGGCGTTGAGCGCGGTGCAGCCGCCGATAACAGGCATCTTTTCAATCAGAATCACCTTGGCGCCGAGCGTCTCGGCACGCACGGCCGCCGAAATACCGGAACCGCCAGCACCGACCACGACGATGTCGGCATTCTCCCTGATGAGCTTCTTGGCCGCCTTCTTCTTGGCAACCACCGTTGCGAACTGAGCCGGATCACCGCCGGCCTTGCGGATGGCATCCGCAACCGCCGTGCGGATGCCTTCCGAGGTCAGCGAAGCACCCGTCACGGAATCAACGGCCGTACTCTGGGCTGCCACGATCGCTGCCGGAAAATTCGCCACGGCCGCATCGGACACGCCCGGGGTTTCGACGTGCCTGACCACCTTCACGGCGTCAAGCTTTCCGGCTTTGACAGTGACTTCCACCGCGAGTTCGCCGTTTCTGCCCTGACCGATTCCCGTGTAGGTCCCGTCGGCCATCTGAGCCGACGCCGTTCCGGTCATCGCGGCGACGACTGCCGCTGCGCAGAGCATGGTTTTGAAGCGAAGCATATTTGTCTCCTCTGAAGAATGGGTGAGGCTCTCCGGCCGGTCCCGCCGGAGACCCGCACCAATTCTGCTCCCGCACAGACTTTTCGCACCAATTTTGTTCAATCTATTTGACGGTTGATCAGTTTTCGACAATTTATCATTGAATTTCAATGCGATAAATCATTAGCCGAAAGTGGTAGCACTTTCAATAATGATCCCCTGAAAAACAAAAGCCGCCCTTTCGGGCGGCTTTTGCACAGCGGGTTGGCATGAGTCTCAGCGAGCCGCCCGGACCAGTGCGTCAAAGAGCGCCTGATGAACGGGCATGCGGTCCGCCAGCATTTCGGGATGCCACTGCACGCCGAGGAAGAAGCGTTTCTCCAGCGCCCAGACGGCTTCGATGATGCCGTCGCAGGCACTTCGGGCGCAGACGGCGAAGCCGGGCGCCGGCGTTTTGACGGCCTGATGATGGCGGCTGTTGACGGGAACGCTCCCCTCTCCGACGATGTCGGCGAGCAGTGTGCCGGCCGTCACCGTCACGGCGTGTTTCGTATAGGCATAGTCCTCCGGCTGATTGTGGACGTCCGGATCGGTGCCGCACTGAGCGGGCAGATCCTGCCAGAGCGAGCCGCCGAGCGACGCCGACATCACCTGAATGCCCCGGCAGATGCCGAGAACCGGCATGTCCTGCGCCCAGGCGCCTCGGATCAGCGCCGTTTCCAGCGCATCTCGCCTCGCATCAAGGCGGCCGAGTTTTTCATGCGGCACCTCGCCGTAAATAGCGGGACTGACGTCCGCGCCGCCCGTCACGAGAACGGCGTCCGCCCTGCTGAGCAGTTCCGCGACTTCTTCCGCCGAGGTGTTGAGCGGCATCAGGAAAGGCAGCCCGCCTGCGCGCAGAATGCCGTCGAGGTACTGGTGACGCACGCCCGTGATCCCGGTCTGAGGGTCGAATCCGGGAGTCACTGCAACGAAGGGTTTCATAATTCTTATCTCCAGAAAGCGCGAAAGGGCCGCTCCAAGAGCGGCCCTTCCTCAGTCAGAGTGGTTTGTCATCAGCCCTGCTGCGTCTGCGGCTGAGCCTGAGGCTCGGGAGCCGGCGCTGCGGAACCGGTGGCCAGACCGTTTTCAAGTTCGGCCTGAAGAAGCTTCACCATCATATAGCGGTTGAGCACTTCACGCGAGAAGAGCAGGAAGCCGAGATAGAGTTCGCTCTTGCGAAGCGAAATCTTTTCTTCGCCAATCTGCGTCATGAAGTCGCGCTGCGCTTCTTCAATCAGAGCCAAAGCGTGCGTGCAGTTGGCCGGAATGAAGTTGTCGCGGATGCTGATGAGGTCGTCTGCCAGGCGGCGGATGTTCTCACGCATGCGGCCCGTGAACGGCGAATGGCAGTTGGCCACATAGTTTTCGGACACACCCATCTGGTCGCGCAGACCGTGGCTCACTTCCTTCATGCTGGTAAAGGCACGATAGTAGAAGTTTCTCGCATCGCGGTCGGCCTTGCTGCCGCCGCCTTCGAGCGCCATGTTGTAGTACTCGCCGCGGCGGATCGTGATGGTGTCGTAGAGCTCTTCGGCATTGTCCTTGCATTCGCGGAGCTTGGAGGCGCTTTCAGCGAGGAAGGCATTCAGACCGTCGGCGTAGAGGGTCAGCGTGGCGTTGAGGTTTTCGTTGACGGATTCGGTCAGCAGATCGCGGATGCTTTCCTTGTCGCCCTTTTCAACCTTTTCGTCGCTTTCATGTTCTTCCGGCGTTTCCTTCGTGAGGAAGTTCGTCTTGATCACAATGCTGAGCGCGATGAGCATCATGACGAGCATGGCAGGGCGGCCCCAGGCCATGAAGAGCATGCAGACGGTACCGCAGGCGATGAAGGCCGTAAAGGCGGTCATGAACCAGCCGGAGATCACGGTCAGCACGCCGGAAATACGGTACACGGCGCTTTCACGGTCCCAGGCGCCGTCGGCAAGCGACGAACCCATGGCGACCATGAAGGTCACGTACGTGGTCGAAAGCGGAAGCTTCAGGCTCGTGGCCGAGGCGATGAGCGCGGCGGCAAGCACGAGGTTCACGCTGGCGCGGACTTCGTCGAACGGAAGTTCGATTTCGCCCGGCTGGAGCTTCTTCTTTTCAAAGCGGGTGGCGATGCCCGACAGAACGGACTTCGGAATCAGGTGATGAACGATGCTGTGCGCACGCAGAGCCGTACGGACCGTCACTCGGGCAGGAAGCGAGGAACCGAACTGTTCCTTGCCGCCGCGGGCGGACGAGGCGAGGCTGATCGACGTGCGGATGACGCGGTGGGCCTTCTTCGAGAGCCAGAGCGTGAGCACCATGATGATGCCCGATGCCAGCAGGAAGTAGGTCGGCGTCTTGTTGCCGGCGCGCAGGCCTTCCATCGTGAAGGTCATCGGATCGGCATTGGCGACGTCGCTGAAGATCTGGAAGGATTCCAGAGCGGCGAGCGGCACGCCCACGAAGTTCACAAGGTCGTTGCCTGCGAACGCGAAGGCGAGCGAGAACGTGCCGGCCAGAATGATGATGCGAAAGACGTTCATGCGGGTGATGAGGATCATCGCCTGGAAGAAGACCGTCAGCACGCAGAAGCAGCCGATAAGCAGCATCTGCGTATTGGCTTCGATCCACTGAATCCATTCAGGCTGCATGAAAGAGGCCCCGCGCGCACCCTTGATGACGAGGAAGTAGAAGACGGCCGTCAGCGACACGCCAGCGAACACGCCGCCGAAGAGGCGGTAGTAGCGTTCGTAGTGGAAGGAGAACACCATTCGCAGCAGGTACTGGACTATGAGGCCTGCCGTGAATGCCACAATCACCGACATCAGAATCGCCATGATCATGGCGAGCGCCTTGGCGGAGTTGAGGTAGAGGCCGAGGTCCGTGATCGGTGCGCCGCTCGACCAAACCTTGTAGCAGGCCAGTGCCGTCGCGCCGCCCAGCAGTTCGAACACGATCGACACGGTGGTCGACGTGGGCAGACCGAGCGAGTTGAACGTATTGAGCAGGAGCACGTCGCAGACCATCACCGCGGTAAACACGATGATGACTTCATTGAACGTGAAGTGTTCGGGGACCAGCACGCCGGTCTTGGCCACCTCCATCATGCCCGAGGAGAAGGTGGCGCCGAACAGAACGCCCGCACTGGCCACGGTCATGATGATCCAGAACGGTGCCGTTCGACAGCCGACGGCAGAGTTGACGAAGTTGACGGCGTCATTGCTCACGCCGACGAAGAGGTCAATGATAGCCAGTGCTGCGAGGAGCGCCAGCACGATGTAAATGAATGAGTCCATGCGCGGAGGTGCCGCCCATTCCATGCTGCCCGTCAGGATGACCGGGCATCAGGATGCACGGAATATGACAGTCTGTTGTAACTAGTAACAAGATAATTTTATCGGACCCATAAGCGTTTTGCGAAGGACAAACCCTAATTGCGAAGTGTGAATTTCCGTGGAGTAAATTCGACTGAAACAAACGGAAGAAAAGCGGAAAACGCCCATGCCGCGGGGACTTTCAATGCAGTCTCGCCGGCTCGCCGGCCGTGCTTTCTTCCTGTTTCGGACGACAGACGAAAAGGAAGACGGCGAGCGGGAGAAGAATGAATCCCGAAAAGAACACCACCGTCCAGAGCGGCAGCACCATGGCCATGCCGCCGCCGATGAGCGGACCGGCCACGCTGCCGGCCTGCTGAGCCGCGTAGGACAGGCCGAAGATCCGGCCTCGGTCTTCGGGATCGGTGCTCATCGTCAGGACCGCGTTGATGGCCGGGAAAATGCCGGCGAAGGTGAGGCCGCCGATAAAGCGCCAGATGCCGAAGGGAATCAGCGTATCGGGAATGGCCTGAATCATGCCGAACACGGCGGTGCCGAAAAGCGCGGAATAAAGAGCGGGTCTGTAGCCCCATTTCTGCCCGAGAATGCCCCAGAGCGGAGAAGCAACGACGCCGGAAATCCCGACGACGGAGAAGACGAGTCCGGTCACCAGCACGAGTTTGTCCATGCTGCCCTGAAGTTCTCCGATGTAAAGCGGAAGCACCGGCTGCTGCACCAGAATGGTGAGCTGAACGATGCCCGCGCAGAGCAGCATGCGCTGCACGACCGGAACCTTGAGAAGATTGCGCTTCTGCGTCTTCCCGGCCTCCTTTTTCTTTTCTTTTCTCGCCGGCTCCCTGATGAGTGTCAGGATCAGCAGCGAAATCACAATGAGGGCGCCGCCGCCGACAAAAAAGGTGGTCCGCATGCTGAACATTTCAGCCAGAACGCCGCCGAAAAACGGCCCGAGCACGCCGCCCGCCGTCATGGCGCCCTGCATGGTTCCCATGCAGAAGCCAAGACGGTCTCTCGGTGCGAAGGAGGCCATGATGGCCAGACAGGCGGGCCAGAGTCCCGAAGCGAACCCCTGAAAGCAGCGCATCGCAAGGAGCTGCCACTCGTTCTGCACGAGTCCTCCGAGCGTATAGGAAACGGCGAGAAGAACGGCGGCGCGAAGCGCCATCAGCTTTCTCGAACGCCTGTCGGCCATCGCTCCCCAGATGGGCGCCATGATGCCTGAAATCAGAAAGGACGCCGAAAAGACGATACCGCTCCAGAGATTCGCCCGCGACTGATCGACCCCGAGTTCATTGATGAGATACATCGGGAGAAACGGAATCAGCATCGTATAGCTGAGCGACATCAGCACGGAGCTGAGAGAAAGCACGACAAGCGTGATTTTCCACTGGCTGTCTTTTACGGAAGGGGCATCCATTGTTGGGAATGGTGGGATGGAAACAAAACGAAAGAACCGGCCGATCCGGCAGCCGCCGGGTACGATTGATATGCACGGCCGTGCACACCCGTTCTTCCATGATACGCCTGCCGCCCCGGCAATGCCCCTCTGCAGGTCGGATCCACCCGATTCCGGTCCGCGCAGAAAAAAAAGGGAGTGTCGGTCAAACACTCCCTTATAAAAAAACCGTCGGCACAATCAGTCCGTCCGCATCGACAAGACGGTCGAAGCGAAAGTGCAGATTCCGGTCCTCAGAACCGAAAACCGCCGGACCTCAACGCAATCTGAAGCCGCCGGCGAGAACGGCACCTGGTCCTGACGCCCGTCTTAACATCCCCCGATGTGGGCGCCGGCACCGTTCGTCGAACGACGCTGCCTGATTCAGTCCGTTCGACCAATCCGCTCGGATCACTCCTGCGGACTGCGCAGACATTCTAAACAATTCCGGCCTGACAACTAATCCTTCCGACCGAGGACTTCCACCCATTTGGAGGGAGGTTTGATTAATGTCTACCAATTTACTCGTCTTTACCTAGTAAAGATGTGGACAATGGCAAAGTCGTAGTCAAATATTATGGAAATCAATTACTTTCCGGCCTTTCCGGGAAAAGTCTGTCAACCAGATGACGAATCGTGACCGCCGGATCAGGCAGCGGACGACCGAAGAATAGACTCTTGGACTCTCCCGAGTGTCGCCAGGTCACGGAGACGTGATAGCTCTCTCCCGTATAGCTGTCGACAAAACCGAGCGACATCTCGGACGGCGAATCAAGAGGGACGTTGACGGCACCCGAGGAAAAGGTCACGATCCCACGGCAGCGCCGTGCTCTTTCGGGCTGACCGCGCTTAATGAATTCAGGTTCGAATCCTCTGTCGCGGAGCGTGCGCATCAGCGCGACGTCCAAAACCGGTGAATGCTCGCCTTCCGTCACCACGCAGATCGAACGGTAAGGCTGATAGGCATTGTCATAGGCCGGAGGCTGCTCTCCCGTCGAAGAACAGCCGCCGAGCAGAGCCGATAAGGCAATCAGCACAGGAGCCGTCAGACGCGGCATAAGACGCGCCGATCGGAAAAAAAAATCTGTATGCATGGACTCTGCAGGTCAGTTTGTTGCAATGCATGAAAGGTTACACCGTCCGGGACTGACCGTGGCGTAATACGCGTACAATTCGCACGATCCTGCAGACCTTCTTCTGCAGCGTTTCCCGACCACTCTATTTCACAGCGTTCATGGCACCGAAGCAGACCCCCCGGGCGCGTACCGCGCTCTTCAACCCCGCGGCAGCTGCTGCGCTTTCGATTCTCTTTACGCCCATATTCGGCGCACAGCTCCAGGCCCTCAACTGGACTGCTCTGGGCGAACCCGGACTGGCCCGCTCGTCCCGCCTATGGGTCCGCATGACGCTGTGGCTGATCGGCATTTTCATGGTGATGCAGGCACTCTTTCGCCACGAACCTCTGATGCGCTTCGGCGGCATTTACTTCCTCGTCGTCGTTTGGCTCGGCTGGATGGTCACGACGGGATGGCGTCAGATCAGCTTCGTGCGCTCGCTCTTCGGCACCAATTATGAAAAACGCCGGTTCGGTCGAGCCATTATGCTCGGCGCGGGAGGCTGGGTCATCTACTCCATGGTTTCTCTCTCGCTCCAGCTCGGGCTTGCTCTGGCAGACATCGACCCCTTCCGTCCCGAACCGACCGGCGTCGTCATCCGCGTCCCAGAAGGCTCGGATACGCCGGTCGTTGAACCGCTTCCTCCGAAGGCGGACGGCACCAAGCACTGATTCCGTCTCATGCCCAAGCGCCCGGACGACCGTTTTCCCATCCCAGCATCCGCCCGGGAGGAAAACTACGTGCTCGACCTTCTCGGCGGCATCGTGCGGCGGCGCCCGCTCACGGGCGAAGAAGCACTGGCCGCTCTGAGAAAACTTGAAGACGATGCCGCGGCGGGCGATCCGGCCGCGCAGACCGAATTTGCGCGATACCTGCTCACCGACGAGCCCGACAGCCGCAAAAACCGCCGGGCGCTTCTGCTTCTGAAACGCGCCGTCAAAAGCCGCCTTCCCGAAGCGCTGCATCTGCTCGGCATCGTCATGCTGCGGGGGCAGGGTCTGAAGGCCGATCCCGCCCGCGGCGCCTCGCTTCTTCGTGATGCGGCGCTTCTCGGCTCCGCGCCGTCCGCGCGGGACTACGCGATGCTCTGCCGCGACGGCATCGGCAGGGAAGCCTCCGACAGGGAGGCGCTCTATTGGTGGCGCATAGCCGGAGCCGGCGGAGAAGTCTCCTCGCAGCGGGAAGCCGGACTGGCGCTTCGCGACGGCAGAGGCGCTCCGAAAAATCTGAGCGAAGCCGCCAAATGGCTCGAGCGGGCCGCCCACGGCCGCGATTCCGAAGCCCAGTACGCACTCGCGCGGCTTCATCAGAGAAGGGACTGGGCTCAGGCGGATCCCTCGCTGGCGGAGCGGTGGATGAGGGAAGCCGCGCTTTCGGGCGTGGTGGCCGCACAGTATCGTCTAGGCATCGACTGCTGGTCGGGCAGAAGCGGCAGAGTTGATCTTCGCGAGGCGGTCCGCTGGACCAGCCGTGCCGCCGAAAACGGCAGTACGCAGGCCGCCGGCACCCTGGCCGGCTTTTTCCTGACCGGCAATGCGCTCCCGCTCGACCGATTCAAAGCCTATGCCCTGCTGCTCTCTGCGGCCCGCCGCGGCGATGCCTCCGCTTCCGCCACCCTGCTTTCCCTCAGGCACATGCTCACGCGCAGAGAAAAAATCGACGCACTGAAAGTCGTAAGAAATTCCCGTACGCCGCGATCACTCGTGGAAACCCTGATCCCAAGAAGCGAAAGATAAAAAGAGAGTCAAGGTCCGTGACCGGTTCCTTGACTCTAAATACCACCAAAGGATGATAGCCTCTCTTCAGGCTATCCTGTCGGCTTCATGAGCCGACACCCTCATTGTGCCATACTCTCCTCGACGAAATCCCTGTGCCTCTAAAATATTCGTCCTACTCCCTCACGACTTCCGTACCTTTCGTCAATATTTTCGTCCCGTTTAACACATAGTCATATCCAAATATAGGTACAGCGTTTACACCTATCTCTATCTCAGCGTCACGAGCCCGAGGCACGGACATGCTCCCCTGCCTCACCTCTTCATTCTCACGGCACGCTTTCGGGCCCAATTGCCCCGTAAGTTGTCATAAATATAACGGATAAATTTATTTTCCATAAATTTCAACAATTAGTAGCCTCTTTACCCGGTCTTTGAGCAGCTCACTCCGACAAAGCAGAAATGATTCTTATATATCACAGGGTTTTTACCTAGGTTACGGCTCACACCCGCGCCGCTACAATGCTTGCAGTTAGACCAACCCATCACAAGAGCTGCATGAAGAACCGTTTGAAATGGATATCGGACGTGCAGCATCTTTTTTTGTGAACACCGTAATTTTTATCTGAGTGACGCCGGTGACCCCTGACTGCCGACGCCTCCGATCAGAATTTGTTTTTCCCGACCGCCCGGTCCCTTTGATCATTCCCGGAGCGGACGACAATAATTAAAGGAGTGTCCCCATGAATCGCCTTGAACTCGTTGACAAAGTCTCCGAACGCAACGGTATTTCCAAAGCTGAAGCCGACCGCATCGTCGTGACGGTTTTTGAAGAAATCATGTCCGCCGTGACCGCCGGCGACTCCGTTACGCTGATCGGCTTCGGCACGTTCAAGGCGATCGACAGCGCTCCCCGCACCGGCCGCAACCCCTCCACGGGTCAGTCCATCCACATTCCCGCCATGCGCAAGCCGAAGTTCATCGCCGGCACGTATTTCAAGGAAATCGTGAACGAAGCGGACAACAAGTAATCGACTCTGCGGCAACTCTGAAAAAAGGGACGGCAGCACGGCTGCAGCGTCCCTTTTTTCGTTTTGCCGGCGGCTGACGGTCCTCAGCGATCATTCCGGCGTTCAGTGAAGCGTTTGAACAGTCGTCCGAGCTCTTCGCGAACATTCCGGGCTGGATAATCGGAACCGACTGCCGGAAGAGGCGCAAACAGCACGCCGGGCGGACGGCGGCAGATCTGAAGCGCAAAGTCTTCGACGCCGTGCGCCGCCAGCCAGCGGGCGGTTCTCAGGAGGTCCTCTTCGGACAGATAGTCGGGATGAGCCGTCGTGCGGCACTCGTACGCCACGCCCGAGGTCCGAAGAATGCTGAAACTTTCCAGCCAGTGAGCGGCCGCGCCGGGCACGCCCGTCACACGCCGCCACGCCGCCTCGTCTTCCGGCGGCGCCTTCACGTCGAATCCCACCCAGTCCAGGAGGCCGATCACCTCCTCGAGACGGCGCGGATAAGCGCCTCCCGTGTGCAGACCCGTCTGAAAACCCATTTCCCTGACGGCCTTCAGCGCCGCAGGCAGCGCAGGATCCGCACAGGGCTCACCGCCTGAAAAGACCACGCCGTCCAAGAGGCCCCGGCGTCTTTCAAGAAGACGCACGAGATCCTCCCAGGAGCCGTGTTCAAGCCCCTCGGCAAACTCGCGGGGCTGCATCCACGGATTCTGGCAGTAGACGCATTTCCAGGGACAGCCCTGCAGAAATGCCACCGCAGAGAGACGACCTGGAAAATCAATGGTCGTAAACGGCGTAATCCCGGCCACGCGAAGCCGCTCGGCCGGGATTTCCGTATTGACTGCGGCGCCCGATGAGACGCACGGGATCATGTCTTATCGGCCGCAGCCGCAGGCCGGCGCGTCGACATGCTCTTCAGCGCGCTTTTCGGTAAAGCAGACGCGTTCGGCAAACTCGCCCTTCTTGCCGGTATTGAAGGACTGCACCGGGCGATGGTAGCCCATCACGCGGGTCCAGACTTCGCAGGGCTGGCGTTCGGAATCCTTGAGGACGATGTCGTCCGTTTTCTGTTCAGTCATGATGAATCTCCTTTCAAACCGTCCGGTCCCGCACCGGAGACCGGACCGCAATCAAACAAATCAGGCCGCCTTCTTCGCCTGCTGACGGCGTTTTCTGGCGATCAGCTCTTCGTCGCACTTCGGGCAGAAGTCGTGACGGCCGGACAGATAGCCGTGCTTCGGGCAGATCGAGAACGTCGGCGTCACGGTGATGTAGGGAAGCCGGAAGCGCGTGAGCGTGCGGCGCACCAGATCCCGGCAGGCTTCAGGCGACGAAACGGCTTCATTCATATACAGATGCAGCACCGTGCCGCCCGTATATTTGCGCTGAAGATCATCCTGCCGTTCAAGCGCTTCAAACGGATCGTCCGTGAAGTTCACCGGCAGCTGCGAGGAATTCGTATAGTACGGATTCGAATCCGTGCCGGCCTGAAGAATGCCGGGGAAGCGCTTGCGGTCCTCCTTGGCGAACCGGTAGGTCGTTCCTTCGGCAGGCGTCGCTTCCAGGTTGTACATATGATCCGTTTCTTCCTGGAAGGACACGAGGCGCGCACGGACATGATCAAGGAACTTCAGGGCAAACGCGTGACCCCACTCTGTCGTGATGTCGTCGCGGTCGCTCGTGAAGTTTCGGATCATCTCGTTGATGCCGTTGACGCCGATCGTCGAGAAATGGTTGCGAAGCGTGCCCAGATAACGCTTGGTATACGGGAACAGTCCCTGATCGATATGACGCTGAATGACCTTGCGCTTGATTTCAAGACTGGTCTTGCCGAGTTCGAGCAGATAGTCGAGACGGCGCATCAGGCCTTCCTCGTCGCCGCGGAAGAGATAGCCGAGACGGGCGCAGTTGACGGTCACGACGCCGAGCGACCCCGTCTGCTCGGCCGAACCGAAGAGTCCGTTCCCGCGCTTAAGCAGTTCGCGCAGATCGAGCTGCAGGCGGCAACACATCGAGCGGATCATGTTCGGCTTGAGCTCGGAATTGATGAAATTCTGGAAGTACGGCAGTCCGTAGCGCGCCGTCATGTCAAAGAGACGCAGCGCGTTGGGACTGTCCCAGTCGAAGTCCGGCGTGATGTTGTACGTCGGAATCGGGAAAGTAAAGACGCGCCCCTTCGCATCGCCCTTGAGCATGACCTCGATGTAGGCTCGGTTGATCATGTCCATTTCGGCCTGAAGTTCGCCGTAGGTGAAGGGCATCTCCTCGCCGCCGATCACCGGATGCTGCGCACGCAGATCCTCGGGACAGGTCCAGTCGAACGTGAGGTTCGTAAAGGGCGTCTGCGTACCCCAGCGGCTCGGCACGTTGAGGTTGTAGATCAGCTCCTGCATGCACTGGAGCACGTCTTCATAGGGCAGCGAATCCTTGCGGATGAAGGGCGCCAAATAGGTATCGAACGAAGAGAAGGCCTGAGCGCCCGCCCATTCGTTCTGCATCGTGCCGAGGAAGTTGACGATCTGACCCGTGGCCGACGACAGATGCTTGGGAGGCATCGCCTCGACCTTGCCGGCGACGCCGTTGAGCCCCTCGGTCAGCAGCGTGCGCAGCGACCAGCCGGCGCAGTAGCCTGAAAGCATGTCAAGGTCGTGGATGTGGATGTCCGCCTCTCGATGCGCGCGGCCGACTTCCTGAGGATAAATATAGTTGAGCCAATAGTTGGCAGTCACCTTGCCGGAAACATTCAGAATGAGACCGCCCAGCGAATACCCCTGATTGGCGTTGGCGTTGACGCGCCAGTCGAGCTGATCCAGATATTCATTGATGGAACTCTCGACATTCACCCAGCTCTGCTTTGCATTACGGACTTTGGAACGATTTTCGCGGTAAACAATATAGGCGCGCAGCGTCGTGAAGCAGCCGGCTTCAAACAAAGCGTGCTCGACGGCATCCTGAACCTGCTCAATATGGAGGGTGCGGCCGCGGTATTCGGCGAAACGCGGCATGACCAGCTCGTCGACAATCCGGCGGGCACGTTCCCCGCCGAATTCCTGCGTCGCCTTCCCGGCGCGGGTCACGGCGCTGACGATCTTTTCAGGATCGAAGGGCTTGACGCTGCCGTCGCGCTTGAGAATATGCATCCCTTCATATTGTTCTTTCTCTTGCATCGTACAAACTGTTCCCATATTTACCGAAAAATCAGCGTCAAATCTATATATTGTGTATAACTGCCTTTCAACACACTATAGGTAGTAGATGACGGTGAACAAGTGAATGCACTATAGCAAACAGAACCGCCCTCTGCATCCCCTACGAAGGACGTAGTCCCAGTGTCCGTCAGAGCGGAAATCCCTCCTGTTCAGGGCCTTGAGCCATCCGGGCCCACGACGGGCCATGGCTCGGCAGCCACGCGGGTTTACCCTCCCTTAGGACAATTCCTTAGATTTTTCCGGATGCTAGGTAGTTCCCCTAGTGCCCCTCTCCATATGGGGGTAGGTACAATGGGCTTGTCAATCGGATCCGACAATTTCGGGCGTTCATTTGTGCGTAGAGCGCCTCCGCGGTTTCGACTGACGCACTGTCACTGCGTCCGAGGGGCTGTATCGGCAAACCGCTGAGATATGGTGAGTGTTTTCCGATGCAAGCATGTATGCTTTGACGGTTTTTAGGCCCGCAGCAGCGCTGCGGGCATTTTTTTGCCTTCAGTTCGCCATCCCTTCTCTTTTTATACGTATAAATACGCATTTCAAACCAACTCCGTCTCTTCCCGTCTCGCACCGCATCCGTGCGGATTTGCGCGGCCCGTCCTCCTCAAAAATGAGAATACCTCTCATCTACGACTGCAAAAACATTGACCGCAATCAATCTTCATTCACTTCTTAACTTTGCAGGACTGCCGTGCAACACGCTCTGCTGCCGTTCCGCGACAAACGATGACATCGGTCAGCGCTTCAGAAGACCTACGGTCCGGGCGGATTCGGTATTTGCAGTGCCCCGGATGCGCATCACCGGGAGTCTCGGAGAAGACCCGGCAGGGGACGCTGCCGTCCGTCCCTGCGTAATGCCGAATAACGGAGAAAGTCGTCCCTGCGGATTCCGGCGCCGGCTCCCCTTGGCAGTCAGGCCTTCATAGAAACTTTTCCATCCCGTTTCGGCCTGAAGCCGTGTGCCTCGGGTATTCCCGCATTCAAAAGAAGATATCCGCACCAAGAACGACCATTGCGCGGACGAAGCAACAGACGAAGGCGCGGAGAACCGGATTCGGACGGAGGGGGAGAGGCGGGGAAAAGCGGACGGATTTCCGCTGAAATGAGAGAAAAGCGGAAGAGAATAAAAGCAAAAAGGCTGATAGAGACTCCCTTTCAGTCTCTATCAGCCCCTTGCGGAAGCAGCGTAATAAATGAGGCAGGACCAACCACATCATTTATCGGCGTTTGAGGAGCAACGCATGAAGCTATGTTTCTTGCTGCAGAGCGAAAGTTACACGTATTTACTTCATGTTGCAAACGCCTTTATATGGCGACATGTTGCCTAAATTTTCAGCATAAGCACCAGGAAACTCTTCTGTCGCCTTCATTTAGCGCACCAATTTAGTGCATAATAATTTCTACAAGTTCGATCAGTTATAAAAACATATCGGTTATATCTACGTGTATTTACGTACATACTCAACACCGCTTTCCCGACAGCTCCGGAACTCGTCGGTTCATCCGCTCAGATGACCCCCATCCCCTAAAAGGGGCTCCCCCCGCTGATTTTGTCGCCGCAGGAACGCATTCGCCGAACGTCTCCTCACGGCCATTCTCTAAAATGCATGGATATTCCAAGGAGTATCGCCCGGGCGGTTTCTCCGATCTGCAAGCAACGGTTTTAAAACAGGACAGATACTGTGAGTTCCCAAAAACGGCTCGCCACCGATCGCATCAAGGCGCTTGATCTGCTCACCACCCTCCCCGAACTGCTGACCCAGCATCTGACGATCCGTCCGGATGATGTCGCCTACAAGGTTTGGGACAACGGCACTCAGGCCTGGAAGGATCTCACCTTCAAGAACGTTTTCGACACGGTGCATGAGTGGCGTCACGGTTTTTCCGCCCGCAGCGAACTTGTTCGCGGCGACCGCGTGGCGATGCTTCTTCCCAACTGTCCGGAAGCGGTGTTCTTCGACATGGCGGCGCTCTCCAATTCGCTCGTTCCCGTGCCGCTCCACGCCATCGACACGCCGAAGTCCTCCGCCTACATTCTCAATGACTCCGGCGCCAAGGTTCTCGTGACCAACAAGCTGCTGAAATGGAAGCAGATCCGTGAAGCCGCCGCCACGCCCGAACTGAAGCTCGTCGTTCTGACCGACGAAACGGATGCAGACGACCTCGAGGCGGCGATTCCGGTCATGACGCTCAAGACCTTCCTTGAGTCGGGCAGGGGCTCGGTGCTGCCCTCCGAAGGGCCGAAGTCGACCGATCTGGCCGCGCTGGTTTATACGAGCGGCACGACGGGCAACCCCAAGGGAGTCATGCTCACGCACCGCAACGTTCTCTCCAATGTCCGCGGCGTCCTGAAGAACATCACGCCCTACGAGCACGAAACATGGCTCTCGTTCCTCCCGCTGTCCCATACGTTCGAGCGCACCACCTCCTATTACGTTGCCCTCGGTCTCGGCCACACCGTCGGATTCAACCGCTCGATCGCCCGTCTTCAGGAAGACTTCAAGGCCATCCGCCCGAGCGTGCTGATGTCCGTGCCCCGCGTTTATGAAATGATTTACTCGAAACTTCGCGACGGTCTTGCGAAGAAGTCGGGCACCGTGCGCTATCTCTTCGACTGGGCGGTCGAAGTGGGCTGGCGCCGCTACTGCCGTGAAAACGGTCTGCCCGTCGAAAGCTCCGCGCGCGCCTGGCTTGACCCGATCGTGGGCGGCTTCCTCGACAAAAAGGTCGGCTCTCAGCTCCGCGCGGTCTTCGGCGACAACATTCACATCTTCATTTCGGGCGGCGCAGCCTTCAGCCCGCTTGTCGGCAAGACCTTCCTTGCACTCGGCGTCAACATCCTTCAGGGCTACGGCATGACCGAGACCTCGCCCATCATTTCCGTCAACCGCGAAGGCGTCAACCGCCCGAACACGGTCGGCCCGGCTCTGCCCAACATCGAAGTGCGCCTGGGCGAAGGCGACGAACTGCAGGTCCGCGGACCTTCCGTCATGCAGGGCTACTGGCACCGCGAGGAGGCCACCCGGGAGATCTTCACGGCCGACGGCTGGCTCAGAACCGGCGACGTCTGCTCGATCTACCCCGACGGCTGCATCCGCATCACGGGCCGCATCAAGGAAATCATCGTAACGAGCACCGGTGAAAAAGTGCCGCCCGCCGACCTCGAAGCTGCCATCGAAAGCGACCGTCTCTTCGCGCAGAGCATGGTGGTGGGCGACGACCGTCCGTTCATTGCCGCGCTCACGGTCGTCAATCCCGACGAATGGAAGCGCGTTGCCGAAGGACTCGGCCTCACCCCGGACGATCCCGCCTCGCTCAAGGATCCGAAGGCCAAGCGCGAAGCCCTTCGCCGCATCAAGGCCGCCACTTCGGGCTTCCCTAACTACGGCGTGCCGCGTCAGGTCGCTCTCACGACCGAACCCTGGAGCATCGACAACGGTCTGCTCACGCCGACGCTCAAGATGAAGCGCAACATCATCCGCCAGCGCTATGCCGAAGAGATCGAAGCGCTCTACGCCGCCCTCTCCGGAAAGCACTGACGTCTAAGCGGCTTTTCCCTTATTGCACCGCCGGGCCGAAAGCGCTCCGGCGGTGTTTTTTCAACAGTAATTCGGGGTTTGTACTAAGATAATAAGTTCACCCCGTCAATGGTATTTCGCCGAAAATACCTTCGCCTTGACCCTTCCAGAGAATTTTCGTGACAACGACTGTACGCACTTTTGTGGACGACTTCCGTACCATTCCCGAAATGCTCCGCCGCACCGTGGCCGTCTGGCCCGACCGCGAAGCGTTCCGGCAGTTTGATCATGCCGAAAACCGCTGGATTTCCGTCACGTGGAAGGATTACGGCGACAAGGTCATGCGCTGGCGCCGCGCCTTTGCCGCCATGGATCTGCAGAAGGGCGACCGCGTCGCCATGCTGCTCACCAACTGCATCGACGCCGTCACCTTCGACGAGGCGGCTCTGGGCAACGGTCTGGTGCCGGTTCCGCTGCACGCCATCGACACGCCGGGATCCTCCGCCTACATCCTGCGCGACTCCAACGCGCGCTTTCTGGTAACGACCTCCCGCGCCCGATGGAACGCCATTGCCGCGGCTGCGGCCGAAGAAGGCCTGCCCGACCTCAATCTCGTCGTGCTGACGAACGAAGTGGTCCGCGGGGAAGCCGTTCAGGCCGTCGACGGCCATCCGATCAACCTTCTCGGCGTCGAGGACTGGCTCGCCACCGGCAACCACGTCCCCGACACCAGCCTCCCTGAAGGTCCCGGTCCGGACGACATCGCCGGCTTCATCTACACGTCGGGCACGACCGGACGTCCCAAGGGCGTGATGCTCACCCACCGGAACATCGTCACGAACGTTCAGTCTCTGAACCGCTGCTTCGACTTCCGCGAAACCGACGTCTTCCTCAGCTACCTGCCCTTCTCGCACACCTTCGAGCGCACGGTGGCGCACTACAACTCGCTCGCTCACGGCTCGGCCATGGCGTTCGTGCGCAACGCCGCCCTCATCGAGCAGGATCTCGCCGACGTCAGGCCGACGATCATGTGTTCGGTGCCGCGCGTTTACGAAAAGATTTATCAGAAGATCCAGCACGACCTCGCCGGCGACACGGAGGAAAAGCGACACCTCGTCGACTGGACGCTTGAAGTCGGCTGGCGCCGCTTTGCCAAGCGCAACGGCCTTCCCTACGAAACCTCCTCCCGCGCCGAACTCGACGACACGGTCTGGCCCACGCTCGACGCCGACGTCGCGGCGAAGATCCGCAGCGTCTTCGGCGGACGTCTTCGCGCCACGATCGCGGGCGGCGCAAGCCTCAACTTCACGGTTGCGCGCTTCTTCTGCGCCATGGGCGTCAACATTCTTCAGGCCTACGGTCTCACGGAAACGGCTCCCGTGGTCTCCTTCACCCGCGTCGAAGGCAACCATCCGAACTGCGTCGGCCATCCCGTCCCCGGCTGCGAAGTCAGGATCGGCCGCAACGACGAACTTCTCGTGCGCGGTCCCCAGGTCATGCAGGGCTACTGGAACAAGCCCCGCGAAACCGAGGCCGCCTTCGAAGACGGCTGGTTCCGCACGGGCGACCAGGCGGATCTCTCCGACGGCGGACGCGTGCGCATCAAGGGCCGCATCAAGGAAATCATCGTGACGAGCACGGGTGAAAAGATCCCGCCCGTCGATGTCGAATTCGCGATCCAGGAGGACCGGCTTTTCGAGCAGGCGCTCGTGATCGGCGACAACCGGCCTTTCGTGACGGTGCTCGTCGTGGTGAACGACCGTGAATGGCGCTCGCTCTGTGATGAAATGCAGCGCGACCCCGATGATCCCGCCACGCTCACCGCACGGGACATCGTCCGACTCTGCGTCAAACGCGTGCGTCATGCCTGCCGCGCATTCCCTCAGTACGGCATTCCCCGCAACGTCGGCATCACGCGCACGCCCTGGACCGTCGACAACGGTCTGCTCACGCCGACTATGAAGCTGCGCCGCCCCCAGATCTGCGCGGCTTATGCCTCTGAAATCGAAGCGCTTTATTCCGGGCACCAGAACGCGCGCTGAAAATTCGCGTTTCCCCGTAAGGGCTCTCCCTGAAGAAAGGAGAGC
>JAXEEN010000100.1:0-5238 GCA_034104065.1 Sutterella sp. | reverse complement strand
ACCAGCGTCCAGGTGTTCCAGGCCGGACGCCAGGGCATGACGAAGGCCGACCCGATGCTCGCCGAGAGAAGGAGCGCCGACACGGCGGCCGCGCCTGAGAGCGCGAGCGTCGTGCGGGCCTCCGCCCCGCGAAGCAGGGCGGCAAGATAGAGAACGATCAGCACGGCCGTCAGCGCGAACGTCACGAACTCACGGAAGATCCCTGTCGAAGGATGACCGAGCGCACCGAAGATCAGTTCGGGACGGCCGAGGTGCATCACGCAGAGAACGCCTCCCGCCGACAGACAGATCAGAGCGGCAGCCGCGGCCCCGGCCTGCACGCCGAGCGGGCAGGTTCTGGACTCGCCGGCTGCAGCCGCCGCTGCAAGCCCCGTGCCGAGAACGGCAAACGCCGTGAAGAACACCAGAAGCCAATCGTTTCCCATCTTGCCTACCTCTCGTCAGGGTCTCAGAGCATCTTCGGCGGGTTCACCTGCCAGTCGCCCGTCTTCTTATGAAGAATGTATCGGACGGTCGGACGGTTGCCCGCATCGGGCATGCTGTGGACGTTTTCCGGACCGGCAGCGGCGATCGCCTTGGAAACATCGCTTTCCGGATCGTCGATGTCGCCGAAGAAGCGGGCCTTGGAGCAGCAGGCCTTGACGCAGGCCGGCTTGTCACCCACTTCCTGCAGGTGATGGCAGAGCGTGCACTTTTCGACCACCTTCGCCTCCGGATTGTAGGAGCGGGCGCCGTAGGGGCACGCGGCCATGCACATCTTGCAACCGATGCACTTGGCCTTGTCGACGAGCACCTGACCGTCTTCGGTCTTGTAGGAGGCGCCGGTCGGACAGACCTTCACGCAGGGCGCGTCCTTGCAGTGCTGGCACACGGCCGGCAGGAAGTACTGCTTGATGTTCGGGAACTTGCCCATCGGGCCGATCGAGAGCACCTTGTTGTAGTAGACGCCGAGCGGCACGTTGTTTTCCTGCTTGCAGGCCATTTCACAGGCGAAGCACCCGATGCACCGGTCGAGGTCGATAACCAATGTTTTCTGAGTCATGATTTAGAGCTCCGGATTCTTAGTCGTGTCGGTGGGCTGCGGCAGCCAGGGCTTGAAGTCCTCGGGCTTCGTCCAGATGCCGGCCGGGCCCTTGTCCGCCTTGGAAATGCGGACCTGATAGCCGCGCAGCGTGATGGTGCCCACCACCGGGTTGAGCGGGGCGTCGTTCTTCGAGAGTACGTTCACGTTCATTTCGCGCCAGCCTTCGGTCGGCGTATCGAGCGTTTCGGGGAACCAGAAGCGTTCCATGTATACGACGCCGACGGGGATGCCTTCCGTCACGCGGCACTTGCCCTGAATGCGGCCGCGCTTGGATTCGATCCAGAGCCAGTCGCCGTGCTTCACGCCGTACTTCTGCGCGTCGGCCGGATTAACCCAGGTTTCAGGCACCGGATAGATTTCGCGCATGAACGGGTTGTTTCTGAGCGTGCCGTGGTGGTACATCGGCAGACGGCCGTTCGTCATAACGAGCGGGTAGTCCTTGGCCATGGCGCGCTTGGGACTTTCAGCCGGTTCGGCGTACCAGGGCAGCGGATCGTAGTCCTTCGAAACCGGCGGGACTTCGTCAAGCGCATAGGGCTTGCCGGTGCGGCCGAGCTCGATGAAGACTTCGCCGTAGAGTTCGAGCTTCTTGGACGGCGTGCCGAAGCCCTTGGGCAGACCCGTCTTCTTGTCGGGCTGCTTGTAGACGTAGTACGTGTTCCACTTGTCGTAGGGCATGTAGGCGAACGGCTGCTTTTCCTTGAATTCCTTCCAGGTCATGCCGATATTTGCCAGACGGCCGTCGAGCAGCTCTTCCATCGTGTCCCAGTACGCGAGATCCTTCTTCATGAAAGCCGGATCGCAGGCGCGCTTGGCGTTTTCGTTGCCGAGCTCGGCGCACTTCTTGATGAGCTTCGACCATAAGATCGTTTCGTCTTCGGTTTCCCACACGTGGGCCACGGGCTGACGGGCGAAGACCCAGTTCATGCATTCAACGAGCATGTTCGTTTCGAGCCATTCGGTGGCGGGCAGCAGAATATCCGCGTGCTTCGAGAAAGACGTCGGATACATGAACATGTGCACGATGAGATCCACGTTCTTGATGCCGTCGAGCCAGGCGGCGGCATTGCCGTTGACGCCGAACTTGTTGCCCGAGCGTTCGAGCCATACCTTGATCGGATAGGGTCTGCCGGTCTTCATGGCTTCGAGAACGGCGGGAGGCGAAGCGGCGTCCCACTGCATCAAACCCTTGTGCTCGTTAGAGCCGAGACGCTTCTTGAGCTGGCCCTTCGGGAGGAGATAGGAGCAGCGGGTAGCGAGCGAGCCGGCGGGCACGATGTTGGTCGTCGGATTTCGCTGCATGAGCGCGCCCGGACGTTCGACGTTGCCGCAGAGCGCATTGAGGATCACGGAGCCCATGGCCGCTTCAACCGAGTTTTCGTTCTGGTCGGTGGCGACGCCGAGCGCGATGCCCGCGGGACCCGAAGCGTACATGCGGATGGCTTCTTCGATCTTCTTCGGATCGAGCCAGCAGGTTTCGGCGGTCTTTTCGAGCGTCCAGGGTTCGGCGCGCTCACGGGTGAGCGTAAAGCCGGTGGCGTATTCCACGCCGTTGTGCGTGAAGCGGCCTTCAAGCGCCGGGTCCAGATTGTCGTCCCACGGATAGGCGATGGGCTTGGGAGAATTCGTCTTCCGGTCCCAGACCACGTAGGTCTTCTTGTCGCCGGCACCGATGTCGGCGGCGCGCACGAGCATCTTGGTCTTGACGTTGACGAGATACGGCAGGTTCGTCCAGCGCATCACGAAGTCGCGGTCATAGAGCTTCCAGTCGATGATGCTTCGGATCCAGCAGAGCATGAGCGCCACGTCAGTGCCAGGACGGATCGGCAGCCAGATATCGGCCTTGGCGGCGTCCGGCACGAAGCGCGGGTCGATCGAAATGGTCTTCACGCCCTTGGCGCGCAGATCGGCAATGGCACGGCCGCCGCCCGCGGGGCAGCTGTAAGACACGTCGGTGCCCCACATGACGAGGCACTTCATTTCCGTATTGGGGTTGTAGACTTCGCGCGCCTGTTCGTCGGCGATCGAGGTCGTCGGGCCGCCGTACATCAGATGGTAGGCGAGCGTACGCGGCAGGAAGCACTGCGCGCAGCCCGGTTCGTAGAAGTTCGGCGTGCCGAAGGCGTTCGCCACGCGCGGAATGCCTCGGAAGGCCGGGTTTCCGCCGCCGCCCGTCGAGAAGAGGACGGATTCGGCGCCGTACTGACGGCGGACTTCCTCCATCTTGCCGGCGATGGTGTCGATCGCCTCCTTCCAGGAGATGCGCTTCCACTTGTTTTCGCCGCGCTTGCCGACGCGGATCAGCGGATATTTGTTGCGGTTGGGATGATACAGGGCCGAAATGCCGGCAAGGCCCTTCGGGCACATGGCGCCCTTGCTCATCGGATAGTCGGGATTGCCTTCGAGCTTCACGACGCGGCCGTTGCGCACATGCGCAAGAACGCCGCAGTTGTGAATGCAGGCACGGCAGGCGGTCTTCACGATCTTCGTTTCAGCCTGCGCCTTGGCGGCGGGTTCGGCGGCAGCTGCCGCCTGAACGAGACCGTCGACGCCGGTGCCTTCGAGCGCAGCGGTCAGTCCGGTCAGCGCCGATGCCTTGAGAAATGTTCTGCGATTAAGAATGGAGAGGTCCATTTTTGAGTCTCCGTTGGGGATCCTGAGACGGCGTCCTACGAATGCGGACGCCGGTCTTCCGAACGAGTTCTTATGAAACTGTTCGGGAGCAAGTGTGAGGTTTACAGCCGTCCAGAGCCACGTTAAAATGACATGAAATCTTGCGAATTTTCCAAATTCATGAAATGAATAACGGAAGGCTAAAACCGCCGTATTTCAGGATGACCAAGCATGAATCCCTGAAGGACAGACATTTTCTCTTGACGCTGTCTTCTAAAAAGAGCATTTCTGCCGTTTTCCGACAAATTTTCTTATATTAGGGTTAATGCGCAGTATATTCGGGTTTATTCTGATCCCGTTTTTCTGTTCGAAAGACCGGATTTCCGCCCAGACTTTAACTTTCGACCGAGGTTGACGAAGATGCAGTACAAGGACAGTCTCGAGGCCTGGCGCGTGCTCATCGCCGCCGCCAAGACCGGCAGCATTTCCCAGACCGCCGTGCTCTGCGACACGGATCCGGCCCGTGCGTCGAAGATGATCACGGGACTGGAAAAGGAAATCGGCAGCGTCCTTTTCGACCGGCGCCGCCGCCCGATGAAGCCCACTGCGAAATGCCTGGCGCTGCTGGCGGCGGTCGCACCGCTCGTTTCGGATTTCGACGATGCCTGGGCGGTCTTTTCCGAATCGCAGGGGCAGCGCATAATCCGCTTTGCCGCGCCGATTGATCTCGCGCGTCTCTACTTTTCGGAGCTTCTGGTGCGCTACACCGAAATGCATCCGGAAACCGCCTTCAACATTCTTCCTGAAGCCGCGCCGGACGCCGTCCGCGAAGGTCGGACCGACGCCGCGGTCATCAACTTCATGCCGGCGGATACCTCGGGCCTGGTGCTGCGCCGCTACAACTCGAGCACGACCTGCCTGCTCGCCACGCCCGAATACCTTCGGGTTCACGGTTCGCCGGCGCATCCCGCGGATCTGGCGAATCACACGGGGCTCCTTCTTGAAACCGTCATGCATCCCGCAACGAGCGTCCTCTGGCGCGACGGCTCGCCCTCCCCGCTTCTTCGCTGGCGCAACGTCTTCGTCACGCACGATCAGATGACGCTGCGCCAGATGCTGCTCGAGCACCGGGGCATCACCGTCGACCTCTACGCCGGGCACATGATCCCGGAAATCAAGGCGGGCACGGTCGTGCCGATCATGCCGGGCTGGCGCAGGGAACCCTGGGAGATGTCGGTGGTGACGAGCATCGACGCCGAAAGACGCTCCAAGCGCCTCGCGGACTTTGCGCTCTTCGTTGCGGAAGAAGCCGGCAGGGAGTGGCGCAGCGTCAGGCGCGAAGCCGACGCGGCGGTGGCCGAAGCCTTCCGGCGGCGGCTCGGATCATAGGAGCGCCGGCATGCTGACTTCCGACAATCTTCAGGCCTGGCGCGTGCTCTCGCTCACCGCACAGACGGGCAGTCTTTCCGAAACCGCCTCCCGCCTCGGCATCGAACTCTCCAAGGTCTCCCGCCTCATCACGTCGCTTGAAAAGGAAATGG
>JAXEEN010000099.1:0-5812 GCA_034104065.1 Sutterella sp. | reverse complement strand
GCCGTAATGCCGAATCAGGTGTCCGGCCGGTTTTCCGGCCGGACTTTCCGGACTCCGAAGCACAGAACGTCCGAACAGACGAAGTCTGCGCTATATTCAAATCAGCTTCAGTGCCCGGCGTCGCACCCTTGATGCACAATGGAAACACGCCGGCCGCTGCCAAACAGGAGCATATGAAAATGCCGATTGACAATGCCGTTCTTCATGCCTTCACCTCCGATGTCATTACTGCGGCCAAAGGTTTCGAAGAAACAGAAGCGGCAGGTGCGCTGCGAAACGCAACAGCAGCCGCCCGGGATGCAGAGGCCTCCAAACCGTCTTTTGCCAAACAGCTGATTCTCGGCATCCTGACGCTTGGAATTTTCACAGTCATCTCCAAGCTGACCGCCGATCACGGCGCTCAGGAGGATCTCGAGAAGACCGGCCGTCAGATTGCCGACACGCTGACCGACATTCACCGTGAGCTGAACCTTTTCGAAGCGCTCGCCGACAACCCGGAAGCTCTTCAAGAGGGCATTTCCCGCGAAGTCATGATCGGACGCGAGATGGTGACCCTGGAGCAGCGCGCGGGCGGACCGCTGGTGGCATTTTTCGGCAGCAGCGAGGAAGGCGTCGTCATTGAGAATCCCCGTCGGGTCATGGAACAGATTGAAGATCTCGTGACGCAGGATACCGAAGGTCTTCGCCGTCACTTCGACCCCGACTTCGTCAATTCCGTTCTCCAGGAAAGCGATCGCGCCGCAGACGGCGCAGGAAATCCTCTTCAGATCGATCTGCCGCAAGAGAACGGACTTCAGGCCTGATCTTTCTTCATTTACGTCAGCATTACCGAGGTCTCAGACATGACACCTTCCACGCAACGCATTGATCAGCTGCTAGGACAACTGTTCTCCTCGGGACTCGGCCTTCCGCCGGAAGAAACCGCCTTCGTCGAACGCAAGCTCGGCGTGCTGCTCGCCGACATCTACATGAACGGCGGTCTGACAAAGGCCGACCGCGTGCGAGCATTTCTGCGCCGCAACGCAGCGGGCGGTCTGCCCGAAGAAGCCTGCGCACCGCTTCTCGAGCGTTTCGGTGCGGCTGCTGCCTGCATGACCCGTTCAAAGACGGCGCCGTCCCGGATTCCGGGCGGCAGTTCGATCCCGTGCGGCGCGGAGCCGATCGGGCTTGACGAGTTCGGACGGGTCTTCGCTTCGGAAGGCGAGGGGGTCTTTGCCGGCATCGACTGTGAGGAATCGCCGGCAGACGATACGCTCTCGAGCGTTCTGTCCGGGCTTGAGGCGGAAGCCGTCAGATGTGCGGCCGACGCCGAAGCCGCCCTTGCCGAGCGCGGCGAAGCCAATGCGCCGCAGATCATCGTTCCGGCTGCGCGCACGCTCGCAGGCCTTCTCAAAAAGGTCCGCACGCTCTTCTGTTCAGCTGAGAGTCTCGTGACGCTCGGACTCAACGAGGCGCTCTTCGGAAGCGGTCTTGCAGCGGGTCTCTTCGACGCCGGCAGACTGAGAACGGACGGTGCGAGAATGCTGACGCTCCCGTCCGATGCCGCCGGATTCAGACTGACTCCCGGCGAAGAGGCCGTTCTGGTTCGGCTGACGGCGCTGGCCGCGTTCCCGAGACTCGATGATCTGAAGACCGACGGTCTTCCGGGTCTCGCCTCGCTGACGCCGGTCCCGGATGCCGATCCCGACAAGGCCTTCGCCGTCCGGCTCGGCCGTCTTGCCGACGATCCCGGCATTCCCGCCCGGCTCCGCGGCTTCTTCCGCTTCTGCCGCGCCGCCGATCAGCTCCTCGCCGAGACCGCCGGCGTTTTCAGCCGCATCGCCGACATTCGCCGGCAGACGGCCGAGCCGAGGATCGCGCTCCTTGCGCCGCCCCACCGCGCGCTGATCCGAAGTGCGATCAAGTCGGCGGAAGAATTCAAACCCGTCACCGTCACGGTCTGCCTGACGGCGCTTCTGCGCCAGCATGCGTACTCGCGCGTCAGAGGGCTTGATCCGTCTTCCGACATTCTGTGCGCGCTGCCCGGTACGGGCGGCGGCGTTCCGGACTACGCCATTCCCATCTGACGTCCGTCCGCCGCACTCAAAGCCCTCCCGTCGGAGGGCTTTTTGCATGTCTGAAGCTTTCTCATCGACATCAGCGGTCCGACGCAGAAACGAAGGCCGCCCTGTGAGGCGGCCTCCGCGGCGTGGAAAGCAGACTGAGACGAATCGCGGAATTCGGACCGGGCCGATTCTATTTCAGCCGGCGCGCTTACGGCACAACCGCAGCGCCGTTGTTGGGAACGGTGTAGCGGACCTCGGCATTTTCGACATCAAAATCCGGGATCCAAACGACGATGTCTCGTTCGGGGTACGCCGACGTCTCGGGCAGGGTGACGACGGGCGCGTACGGAGGGTATTGGAGATGAATGCGCAGACTCACGGTCCCTTCGCGGCTTAAAACCGCACCCGGAATGTCGGAATCGACGTTGATGTAATCTCCGCGGAACCTCGCTCTGATGATCAGGTCGTCTCCTTCTCGATCGACGGACATTTGGGAGTCCAAGTTGACGGAGTTCAGTCCGGCACGCATCAGATGACCGTCGCCTTCATCGGAGAGTCCCAGCGCCGTCGGCAGAAAGATCGGCGCCGAGTTGATGCCGGCCTGCGAGATCATCATGGAGATGAAGGGAAGAAATCTTTCATGCTCCTCTCCGACCAGCTCCCGGAGCCGCGCTTCGCTGTACGCGGCACAAGCCGGCGGGCCCTGGATGTCGGCCGGAATTGGCTGACCGTTGAATGCCTCGATGCTGCGCCGCGCCGCGTCCTTGAGGAAGGAGATATGCATACCGTTTTCCTTCACCTCGTTCTGCTGAGCCGGCCGTTTAAATGCATCGACGAGCTGAGTCTTGAAATCCTCGGGGCCGCCGGGAACGATACGCTCCGCCGCAGGCTGCAGAAAATCGGCCCTGAGCATATCCATGCTCCGCTGCCAGTCGGCAAAAGGCAGGTTTTCGGCAAGCTTCCGGAAGCCGTCAACAAGAGCGCGCTGAGACATCTCGGGCAGACGCTGAAAGCCTCGGTCGGCACGAAGCTGATTGAGCCGATCCGCCAGAACCGCACTGGTGCTGCGGGATGCCGCGTATCTGAGATTGGCTGTTGCCGTGATGAGCCGCTCGCCGATCGTTCGGATTTCGGGCTGTTCGTGTGCGCGGGCTTCATTCACGGCCTTCTCCATGGCGGCCAGAATACGGTCGTTGCGTTCGGCAATCGCGGCTCGGCCGGACTGTGACAGGCGCCGAAAAGCGTCGCCGATCCTGTGAAAGAACGCGCTGACGGCATTACGTTTTCCCAGCGTGTTGTCATCGCTGATGGTGAAGCGGTCGACGTTGGTAATGCCGACGAAGGACTGAAGCGACTGAAGGTCAACAGGCATGAAGAAGCTCCTTGAGGAGAGGAGAAAAACAAATAAGGAAATCTCTGATGTTCCTTGATTTCAGGGAAGATCACCGAGTCGTCCTGGTTTTGAGATCCCTCCGCTGAAGAGATTAACAGTTTTTGAAGCGGTCTTGGGCAGACCGGAACCAAAGTATTCTAAACATGACGTGAAGTGCGCAATGCTGCGTCAAGCCGCGCATTTGGCCGAAATTTCGATCTGAAGCATCCGTCAATAGCGCTGCAGCACAGGGCGAAGTCGTGATTGAGAAAATTGAGGCCGACGCCGAACGGATGGTTGGCCGTCCTTATGAGGGACGGACAGCTGCTCGAAAGCCGATGAAGACCTCTGTCGAGAACCGGGGGCTGACGAAACTTCATCCGGGATGTCGTTCATCCGGACTTCGGCGCACCCGAAAGGATGCGAACGGGGAACGGAGTGAAATTCCGATCGTAGGAACCAAGACGGGCGGGCATGGAGACGTCGGTCGAAAGATAGAATTTCCGCGTCAATTCAACGGAGAACGACAGATGAAGGAACACCGCTATGCCGTCACGCTGACGCATCTTGAAACAGCCGACGGCGAAAAGCCCGGCCGCGAAACGCTGAAGCTCGAAGTCGGCAACCACGACGACATCTTCCGGATCATGGACCTGACGGAAAAAGCGGGCATTCTTCCCCCGGAAGAAGCCCGCGCCTTCGTGCTCGGACTGAAGCTCTTTGCGGACGTCGCGATGAAGCACCGCGACGAACCGCTTTTTGCAGGCATGAAGCCGCAGCTCACGGAGATCATCCGCTCGCTCAAGACGGAAATCAAGACGCGTACGCCGCAGCCCTGAGACGTCTCGTCAGCCGAGCGTCAGAATGATTCTGGGCGTCTCCGGCGAACCCAAATCGGCCGGATCGTCGCCGGGCTCGGCCAGCACGAGCTCGCGAAGACCGCCCGGCAGTCTGACGCCGACGGTCTGAGGCTGCTCGTCGACGGTCACTTCAAGACCGATCGCGGCGAGCGCAGCGGCAAGGTACGCCTCGGGCCGGCCGTCGGCCGCATCGTCGGCGGCCATGGAAAAGAGGGCGTCGGCAGCCTGAGAACAGGCATTGGGATCGCCGGTCCGCAGCGCTTCCGCAAGCCTCTGCGCCTGAGTAATCCAGTCCGAATCCGGTTCGGTGACGGACGCCATCAGAAGGGCGGCGAGCATTTTGACCGCACTGCGGTTGGGCGTGCGGAATTCCGTGCGGCCCGTCGGGCCGCGCTCCGAAGTCATCAGTCCGCAGGTTTCCAGCATCCGAAAGGCGGTCAGCATGAGGACGTCGGCCGGATCCACGGAAAAAACGGCGGCGAATCCGTCCGGGGAGGCGGCGCCGGAGCTCTCGATAAGCCTGCGGGCGGCGGGCGTCTGCAGCAGTGCCGGATAACAGTCGCCGCTTCCGCCCTGCAGATAGTCTTCGATCTGCGGACGAAGATAGCGCCCCTTCGTTTCGAAGCGTTCGCGAAGTTCGAGTTCGAACAAATCGGCCGTCATGCCCCGCCGTTCGCAGAAAAGCAGGGCTTCCCGGCCGCAGCGAAGACCGATGTCGGCTTTGGAAAGCCCGGAGAGCGCAAGACCGTCGGGCGTATCGGTCAGCCGGCGGCAGCCGATTTTGTCCGCATTGAGGCCGGCGAGACCGTCGAGCACGGTCAGAAGAAGCACCGCATGCGCGCCCGACGACGTCAGCGCGTCGTAGCAGGCCTCGAGCCAGCCGGCCGTTCTTGCCGCTTCCTGCGCGGAGCGCGCCGCCAGGAGCGGAAAGTCCGCGTTCAGGACCAGAACCGCATCCCTGCCGTCGGACCGGATGTTCGAGGCCGCCGCTCTCAGCATGGCGGCGCCTTTCGCCGGATCCTCGATGTTGAGAAGCGACACCGCGGCAAGACGCAGACCGAGCGCTTCAGCCGCACGCTCGGGATCCTCGGTCAGGCACTCGGGCGCACACCGAAGAAGGAAGGCGCCGCCCACGCGGAACAGGGCCGACAGATGCGGCTGCGGGCCGGCGGGTTCGTGATGCGGCCGGACGAACAGATCATGATTCATGTGGACTATCCTACAGGAGAGAAGCGGGAGAGAAGAAGCGTTCAGCGGCCGAGCCGTGCGCGTTTTTCTTCAGCGGTCAGATAGCGGCACGCGAAGTTGAGTTCGATGACGCCCGCATGGTTGGGCACGCTTTCCTTCGGAGAAAAGCTGAACTCTTCCTTTGTGCGGCGGTCGACGACATGAAGCGCCAGGGGCTGCACGGCGACGCCCGACCATATGGCCGGTCCCGCACCCGCCGGCGACGGCACCTATCTGATCGCCTCCTCGGGGAAACCGCTCAGCGTGGAGAAAGTCCGCGTTCTTGAGGAAGCGGACAGGTTCTGCCG
>JAXEEN010000098.1:0-2379 GCA_034104065.1 Sutterella sp. | reverse complement strand
TCATGCCGAACTCCTCAGCAGGATCTCACTTCCGTTCCGAATGATGCCGGCAGCGCGGCACGAGCCGGTCATCTGGCCGTATGAGTGCTGATCGTCATCCGGCGGCTGTTGTACACGACAATCACGCTGTTCTTCTTCACGGTCACGGTGTTCGCCGTGTAGCCCATCAGCTCGCCGGTCACGCAAAAGAGCTGATAGCGCTTCATGTCGTAGACGCAGACCAGCGGTCCGCGCTGAATGGCTGTGGCAATGACTGGATCGGCCATGATTGCGCCTCTTGAAATGAACAAAAAATGATGCGCTTCGCAGCGGCATCGTCTCTCTGATGATACCGCCGCAGCTGCACGGACTGGGTGCCGTCCGCCGGTGCCGAGCTCAGCTCAGGAAGAACCGGCAGGCCGGATTGTCGGTTTCGTCCCAGTAGCGGTAGCCGAGATTGCGGCGGCTGAGCTTCTTCAGGAAGTCTTCAAAGAGCGCATCGTCTTCCGGCGGCACCTGAATGCCGACGAACACGCGGGCGAAGTCGGCGCCGTTGTTCCGGTAGTGGAAGAGCGAGATGTTCCACTGCGGCGCAAGAGACGTCAGAAAGAGCATCAGCGCGCCCGGGCGTTCCGGGAATTCAAAGCGCAGCAGATGTTCGTCCGTCGCCAGCTTGCTGTGTCCGCCCACCATGTGGCGAAGATGGAGTTTGCTCAGCTCGTCGTTCGTCAGGTTGAGCGCCGGCAGATTGTTCTCGTTGAAGAGCTTCTCGAGCGCATCGGCATCGTTGGGACCGGAGGTCTGAATGCCGACGTAGATGTACGCCTTTTCCGTGTCGCTGATTCGGTAGTTGAATTCCGTCACGCTGCGGCTGCCGACCAGTTCGCAGAGCCTGCGGAACGCGCCGCGTTCTTCGGGGATGGTGACGGCAAACACGGCTTCTCGGCCTTCGCCGTACTCGGCGCGTTCGGAGACGAAGCGCAGACGGTCGAAGTTCATGTTGGCGCCCGAGGTGATCGCGACGAGCGTCATGCCCTGTGCGTTTTCACGCCGCACCCAGGCCTTGAGGCCTGCAAGCGAGAGAGCGCCGGACGGTTCGACGATGGTGCGGGTGTCCTCGAACACATCCTTGATGGCCGCGCAGATTTCGTCGGAGTCCACCAGGATGATGTCGTCGAGATTCTCCATGCACAGACGCAGCGTTTCGTCGCCGACTCGCTTCACGGCAGTGCCGTCGGAGAAAAGACCGACGTCGTCGAGCGCTACGTTGCAGCCGGCGTCGATCGAACGCTTCATCGCGTCGGAATCGACGGTTTCAACGCCGATCACCCTTATTTCGGGATAGATGGCCTTGATGTAGGTGGCCACGCCCGCTGCGAGGCCGCCTCCGCCGATCTGTACGAAAATCGCATCGGGCCGGGACCCGTCCGAGGGCTGATACTGGCGCAGGATTTCCATGCCGATCGTCCCCTGACCCGCAATGACCAGCGGATCGTCGAAGGGATGCACGAAGGTGAGTCCCTCCTGCTGCTGAAGCTTCACGGCATGGGCCGCCGCATCGGAAAAACTGTCGCCCGCCAACACGACTTCACCGCCGAGATTGCGGACCGCCTCCACCTTGAGCCGCGGGGCCGTCACCGGCATCACGATCACCGCACGGCAGCCGAGTCGTCTGGCGGCCAGCGCCACGCCCTGGGCATGATTGCCGGCCGAAGCGCAGATGACGCCGCGGGCCCGTTCTTCAGGACTCAGGTGCACCATCTTGTTGAAGGCGCCGCGAAGCTTGAAGGAAAAGACCGGCTGCTGGTCTTCACGCTTCAGCAGCACCTTGTTGCCGATGCGGCGGGAGAGTCTGCGCGCTTCGTCGAGCGGCGTCTCTTCAGCCACGTCGTACACGCGGGCCGTCAGGATGCGGCGCAGATACGTATTGCGGTTCAGCGTTTCACTTGCGGACATACGAAATCAAGTATCGGAAATCGGAGGAAGAGGGAAAACGCCGGCCGTATTCTCCTTCGGATGCCTGAAAAGCTCTCCGGAAGAAGTGGCCGTCTTTTTCAGTCGGATTCAACGAGAATACACGGATTCCGGGGTAAAAGGCGGCACACCCTCCCCTTTTGGAGACAAGAGAACTCCGTTTCAGCAACACCTCGTCATTTCCGGAGGCCTTCCGTCCATCTCCGGCAAGCGGCAAGGGACCGCTTCACCTAGAAACGGCCCCCTTCACGACGACCGCTCCTTGGGTTCGGCCGCACGCCGGTTGGCGTCTTCGGTGGACGGCCGCGAATGCGCCTTGTGGCACAGACCGATTCACGATACTTTGGTTCAATTCATCCGGACTGTTTCGGGAATCATTCTGAGCGGGTAAAAGGCGAAGACAGGTATAAAAATCACGGGGGCTTG
>JAXEEN010000097.1:0-12171 GCA_034104065.1 Sutterella sp. | reverse complement strand
GTTTTGTCGCTCTTCGCCGGAATTGAAAGAGAAAGCAGATGCTTTCGTCTTTCGGCTTTCCTTCAAAGCGCGAACTTCGTAAGTTTTTTTGAGTGCCTTTGATTCACTCTCGACTTGCCGATGTTCACACTTATCGGTTCGGTGATTCTGATTTTTAAAGAACGTCGCCTCGTTTGAGGCGCAGAATTGAGAGTTTATACAACTCATCAGTTCTTGTCAAATTTTTGATGAAAGTTTTTATCTTTCATCGTTTCGCCGAGCAGTTCGTTCGGCGAAGGATGTGTATTAAACAGGTTTTGGAAGCGTTTGTCAAGAAACCGGTTCAAAATACCGCAAATACGGTATCAAACTGCCTTTTCAAGAGCCAAAAGCTCTTCGGGAGAGTTCACATTGACAAATCCGAAGCCCGGATCCGCCCACTCAACCCTGGCCCGTTTGTTTTCATCGAACCAAAGTCCGAGCTTGCGGTCTCCGCGCTCGATGAACGGTCGTATCGTCGGCAGCAGGGATCGATGGACCAAAGCGATCGTATTCTGATCTCTTCCGTCCGCACGAACCGTCAGAGCGGGCGCATGAGTCTCGGCAAAGCCGGACGAGAGTTTTTGGAGAAGGTCCTCGGGGATCAGAGGCACATCACACGGCACGGTCAGAAGCCATTCAGCGTCCGTCACCGTTCCGGCGGCGTCGAGAGCCGCCAAAGGACCGGGAAAACCGGTCAACCGATCTGCGATCGTCAGATCCGCACCGAGCTCGATGTACGCCTCGGCATCACGATTGACAGACGCCACGATCGTTCCGACCTGGGGCCGCAGCCTTCTGATGATTCTCCCCGCCATGGGTTCACCGGAAAAAGGCATCAATCCCTTGTTGACTCCGCCCATGCGGGTTGCCCGGCCTCCCGCCAGGAGAATGCCTGCCGTATTGCCTTTTTCGGGCGCATTGAAACCGTCGATCATGAATTTCTCCGTATGCCGTACCGGGCAGTCTACCCGCTCTGTGCCGCAAGGCTACAATCAGTCTGACGCCGGAGCATCGCCGATCTGCAGCAAGGCGTCCGTCCATTCTAAGGATCCATTCATGTCAAGCGCCATCAAAGCCAGCTTCAGCGACGTCATCGAAGCCCTTCACCGAGCCGTCCGTCCCCTCGAACGCCCGCCTGCCGAGGTTCCTCTCATGGAGGCCGAAGGCCGTTTTCTTGCCGAAGACATCTCATCACGCTTTGATTTTCCTCTTTTCGACAATTCCGCCATGGACGGGTATGCCGTTCGCACAGCGGATTTTGCCGATGCCGGCGACACTGTACTCACTCTAAGCGTCGCTGCGGAAATTACGGCCGGTCATCCTTACAACGGCAGCGTCCCGGCGGGGGCCTCCGTTCGCATCATGACGGGCGCCAAGCTTCCTGACGGTTTTGATGCCGTGATTCCGATCGAAAAAACGATCCCCGGCAGCGGAACTGTTGAATTTGCTCCGGGTCTGCTGAAGGCCGGCACCAACGTCCGCCGGCGGGGAGAAATCTTTCGCACCGGCGAAGTCCTGCTTCATCGCGGCACGCTTCTGAACAAAGGCCATATCGGTCTTGCCGCCAGTCTCGGCCTCGGAACGCTTCGCTGTCTTCCCCAACTCACGGCTGCCGTTTTCTCGAGCGGAGACGAACTTGTCGAACCTTCGGACGGCGCGCCTCTCGGAGAAGGCAGGATTTACAACGCCAACGGCACCTACGTCACGCTTCTCGCCCGATCTCTCGGCATTAATGCCCGCTATCAGGGCATTCTCCCGGATGACCCGGATGAAATCGAAAGGCGTTTTAGAGAGACGGCCGGCAGCTTCGACATCGTGATCTGTTCCGGCGGCGTCGGCCCCGGAGACTGCGACTTCACGGCCGCGGTTCTCAACCGGCTTGCCGTCCTTCATCACTATCACGTTGCCATGCGGCCCGGCAAGCCTTTCTCTTTCGGCTACTTCAATGAAACCGACACACTGATTCTCGGCCTGCCCGGCAATCCCGTCGCCGCAGCCAACGCCGGTTCGCATTTCATTGAGGCCGCTTCCGACACCCTGCTCGGCACGGCCAGGCCTTCCGGCATGCTGCAGGTCAGAGTCGCCGGCCGCATCAAAAGCCGTCCCGGACGACAGGACTTCGTCCGAGGCACCATCTCTCAGGCGAAGGACGGAAGACTGGACTTTCATCCGGGATCTCAGCAAAGCTCCGCCTCTCTCCTCGGCGTTGCACTCGGCAATGCCGTCCTCACCGTCCCCGCCGACCGCGATCTTCTGACGGAAGGCGACCTGGCCGAAGCGAAATTCACCGACTGATTCGACAGAGTTCAATCTGCAGAAAAGGGAATCGCCGTCGGACGCGACGGTCCGCCGGCGATTTCTTTTGACTGATCAGCGTCACTGACTTCCGAACCTTCTCGGCCTTCTGCGACGATCCCTTGCCGTACGGAAGCGGACCCCCTGCGCACGCTTCGAGGCTTCGCGGGACAGCTCGGACGTCCGCGGCTTTTCTCGTTCGTCCGGGCGGCCTGCTGTTTTGACAGGCCCTTTGGGCGGCGTCTTTGCCTGGACCAGCACAGGCTTTCTCGGGGCGGGAGGAAGAATGGCCGGGACCAAGCCCTCTCTCGGAGGAACCAGAGAAATCCGTCCGTCTTCATCCCGGACCAAAATATCCGTCAGCCGGCGCTCCGCCCAGTCAGCCGCCGCCTGCAGCGCAGCCTCCTCGCGCGGATCAAGCTGAGCAGAAATCACGACTTCGCCCTGCAGATTCACGACTCCGCGATAGCCGACGGCTCGGGTGAACACGCTCGCATGCGTTCCGTACTCCCGGTCTTCATGCTGGTGTCCGTGAAAAAGCCATTTCGCTCCCAGCGATTTTGCCAGTCGATCGATCGCCGGAAAGCCCTTCTTATGACATCCCGGCGCCTCATGGGTCACCAGAATATCCGCCTTCTGCCTCAGAAGATTGCCGTAAACCGACGGGAAGATGGTCGAGCGATGACGGCGGGGAACGCCGCCGCGCCAGATGTTGTTGATCCCGACCCGCCGCATGAACGTCGCCGGACTGTAATAGTTCGGGTTGCCGTCGGGCATCCAAACCTGACCGCGGAACACGCCTCCCAGACCGCCGATTCTCAGACCGGCGACATTGGCCACGCGTCCGTGCAGATTGTGCCCCGCAAGCTCACTGCGCCACAAATAGTCGTAGATCTCGTCCGTGTCCGTATCGTGATTGCCCGGAATCCACCAGATCTCCGTACACGCCAGCGCTTCCTCCAGAACCTGATCGAGAGGAGCGGGCGGCTGCAGATCTCCGAGGATCACCATGGCGTCCGGTTTGTACAACCGGGCAGCCTCGTTGATCTGATCGAATCCGCCGTGAGGATCACCGCAGAAAAAGATTTCAGGCAGTTCACGAGGGCGAGTCTGCCGTCGATGCCGCCTCGGACGGCGGCGTCTCGGCTTGACCTGCTCTTGCGTCATTCAATAACGTCCTTAAAGTGCGGTCAGCCGACCCGACATGCCGAAGCATATCTAATGGTCGTACTGACACAATGTCTTTTGGAGACATTCGCACACTTCCCGGCGCAGTTCGACAGGCCCTTCAACCTTGACGTGAGTTCCCCAACGCAGAATTTCCCCGATCAATTCAGTCGGATTGGTATAGGGAATGCTGACCTTCACACCGCTGCCTGCGGTGATCATTTTCTGCTTCGGATGCCAGATCTGGCGGCGCACGAACGGAGCCGCCTCCTCATCGAAAACGAGCAGCGCCGTTTTCAGTTCACCGCTGTGGAACAGACCGTAGCTTTTATCGAGCTCCGTCTCGATCTCACGGGTCGAGACGCGCTTGGCACTGCGGGGCAGTACTTCAGCACGACGAATGTTCTCAATAGCAAATGTTCTGAGGCCTTCCGATGCATGACAATAAGCATCCACGTACCAGCGGCTGCGGTAGTGAACCATGCGGACAGGGGAAATTTCACGGAATGAATCCGTTCTGCGTGCCTTGCTGAAATACGCAATCTGAAGGCGGCGCTTTTCACAGAGCGCCGCACCGACGGTTTCAAACGTCGGAGGTTCCGTATGAAGCGGAGAGTGGTCAACCACCTTGACGCGTCCGAGCAGATCACGTGGAGAGATACCGCCGAGATCGAGCAGGGCACTGACTCGGGCGCGCAACGGCTCAAGCTCATTGTAGATGGCCGACGACTCGTCCCTGGACAGCTGTCCGAGAAGATCAATCGTCTTAACCAACACATACAGCTCCTGTGCGCTGTACCACTCCTTCTGCTGAACGGCAAACAGCCGCTTCGGGTGCGAAACCTCTGCCTGAGGTCTTTCCTCATACAGGTACCCGCCGTGGGAGCGGGAGTACACAATGGGAGCCTTCAGCATATCGCGCATGTAGCGAAGGTCACGCTTGACGGTCGGAGCACTGACCTGCAGAACATTCTGCAGTTCTTCAAATGAAACAACTTTCTTTTCGCTCAGCAGTCGGTCGATGATCAAGCGACGCACGTTGTCCTTCATTCGATGCTCCGAATGGATCTGAGAAGAGAGAGATATTAACTTCGCCGGGAGAGTGAGCAAACCATTCTCCCGCTATGCCGATGATTGTATCAGCTTGTGAACCTCTTCCTCCTTAAACCTGAGGAAAACCATGCACGAATGGTGCTCTTCAATCAGTCTACCGCCGAGTCCCGAACAACATCCACGCCCTCGGGAACCTGGAAGTCAAACGTTTCGGCGGGAATAGGCTCGCGAACAATCTCCGAGAAGCGAAGTGCCGTCGTCTGTCCGAAGGCATCAACCAGCAGCATGGACTCAAGTTCGCCTTCCCGGCTGAATCCGATCACGACGCGCTCGAAGGAGGAACCCTCCGACCTCGGTCTGGCTTCCAGCTCGCGTTCGGATCGCTCCGTGAGCACCCACTCCTTCTCAAAATCATTACTTCCGAACAGAATGCCGGCCGGCGTCGATCCGACGGCGCCGTCAAGTCTGCGAACGGTGACCTGCATCAGATCAGGATCGTAAATCCAGAGCGTTTCTCCGTCGCTCATGATCTGCTGCCGATACGGCTTCTCATAGGTCCACTCAAACCGACCGGGACGTCTGAACCTAAAAATCCCTTCCGAAGGCTGCGCCGCCTCTCGGCCGGTCTTATCCGTCACCGTCTGAGCAAAGCGTCCGCGGGCTTCGCCCGTGCGGTCAAGAAAAGCCTGCAGTCTGATTCGGACGCCTTTCCTTTCGGCGGCAGCAAGCGCAGGCATCGCGGCAATCAGAACTGCGGCGCCAAGAAAAGTGCGGCGGGTCATGTCGATCATGCGTTCATTCCTCGGAGTCAGTCGCGGGTCGGCACCAGAATATCCCGGCGGCCCGTGGGGCTCGCCTTGCTGACGATGCCCGCAGTTTCCATTGCTTCCAAAATATTGGCGGCGCGGTTGTAGCCGATGCCGAGATGGCGCTGTACGAACGAAATCGATGCCCGCTTTTCTCTCAGCACGACGTCCACCGCCTTGTCGTACAGCGGATCGCCTTCACCCGAGCGGCGGCCGCTGCCGGCCCCTTCATCGGCGCCGAATTCCTCATCCTCGGACGAATCGGTCACACCGTCTATGTAGTCCGGCTCGCCCATGCTCTTCAGCTCCGTAACGACGCGGATCACTTCGTCATCGGCCACGAAGCAGCCCTGAATACGAGTCGCCTGCGGCACGCCGGGTCTTCTCAGAAGCATGTCGCCCCAGCCTAGCAGGGACTCGGCTCCCGTTTCGCCCAAAATCACGCGGCTGTCAACCGCAGAGGCGACCTGGAAGGAAATGCGGGTAGGCACGTTGGCCTTGATCAGGCTCGTCACCACATCGACGGAGGGACGCTGCGTTGCGATGATGAGATGAATCCCGGCAGCTCTGGCTTTCTGAGTAAGTCGGGTAATTTCGCCTTCGACTTCCTTTCGGTTGGTCAGCATCAGGTCGGCAAGTTCGTCGATGATGCAGACGATGAACGGCCAGGTATCGAGCGGTTCGGGACACGGATCATCCGGCGCCGCCGTCGGATCAGGAATGACCTCTCCCGCCGCTTTCGCGCCTCGGATCTTTTCGTTGTAGGTATTGAAATGCCTCACGCCGACCCGGCTCATGATGTCGTAGCGGCGGTCCATTTCCCGAGTCAGCCATTTGAGGGCCGTAGCAGCCTTATTCATATCGGTGACAACCGGGCAAAGCAGGTGCGGAATACCGTTGTAGAGCGAGAATTCCAGCATCTTCGGGTCGACCAGCACCAGACGAAGATCGGACGGCGAATTCCGAAAGAGCATCGAGAGAATCATCGCGTTGATTCCGACCGACTTGCCCGAACCGGTCGTACCGGCCACCCGCAGATGCGGCATCTTGGCGAGATCCACGGTAAACGGATTGCCTGCGATGTCCTTGCCGAGCGCCAGCGTCAGAGGCGCCCGGCTTTCGCGGAATGATTTACTCTCGAGAATCTCCTTCAGTCGGACGGATTCACGATGCGGATTGGGAACCTCAAGACCGATGTAGCAGGTGCCGGGAATACTCGGCACGACGCGGACTGCCTGAACACCCAGCGCACGTCGAATATCGTCGCGGACTCCGTCGATTTGCGCGCCCTTGACGCCGGGACCGGGCTCCAGCCAATACTGCGTGATCACCGGTCCGGTCTGCGCTCCCGTCACCTCGGCATCAATCCCGTAACTCTTCAGTTTGGACACGATGAGCCGTCCCGTCATGGCCAGCGCTTCCTCGCCGCCGGATCCCTGCGGCGCCTCGGGCTCATCAAGCAGCGCCATGCTGAGGGATGCCTCGCCGGCCGTTTTCTGCACTGCAGGACGAGAGAACTGAGCCGGCGGCGTGCCGACCGCTGCCGCAGAGACCGGTGCAGGCCCAGGCTCCGCACGGCCGTCCGTCTGCTTGATGATGCGAAGCGGCTGCTGAGCCGTCAGCTCGGAAGGCATCTCCGCCGCAGGTTCCGGCTCGGGCTGATCCTCAAGCGGAGTCTCCAGAAGTTCCTTTTCCGCCTCTGAGCGTTTGCGGCGGAACGGTCTGATGAACACCGCATCGATAAACCGTCCGACGCGTTCCGCGACATCGGTCCATTCAAAATCCATCAGCAGCGACAGTCCGATCGCAATCAGGGCAAAAAAGACCGTCGTCGAAAGACCGATGCCGATGTAGTGGGAGATGCCGCGCGCCAGATAGTCGCCGACGATGCCGCCCGGCTCGCCGGGAAGACTCGTCACGAACCGCCGCAGCCGAAGTGATTCCAGACACGTGGAACCCACGAGCAGAGCTGCAAAACCGAAGGCGGCCGTCACCTTAGGCGGATTGATCCGAAGAGGATCCGTTTCGCCGTGCATTCGGCGCCAGGCGGCCCGCATGGCGAAAAAAGCGATCATCGCACTTCCGAGAACGAACCACCAGGCCGAGAAACCGAACGTCAGCAGCATGGCATCCGCAGCCTTGGCGCCGAGCGCCCCGCAATAGTTTGTCGGCATCTGGCGCGTGCTCAGCGAAAAGGCAGGATCATCCGGAGAATAGGATCCGAGCGTCAGCGCCAAAAGCAGCGCAAGCACAAGCGAAATCACCCAGCTCCAGGCCCAGAGTGTCCGGACAATATTCATGGCCCATGCAGCCGCGAGCGCACGCAGGCCGGGTTTCTTTTCCTCCGATGCCTCCGGAAGCGGTGTTTCCTGCCTTTTGTTTTTCTTTGATTCTCTTGCCATATCCGTTGCCGTGAATCCTCGGGACGCCTCCCGCAGTCATTTCGACATTTTAGGAGAAGCGCAAAAAGGACGCGCCGCTCTTTTGTGCGAAACCTTGTCCGCCCGGCGAGTCCGTGAGCTTCCGCCGCCGTTAAGCCTGGCCGAAGTTGCCCGTACTACAATACTTTTCATCGCGTTTTGCGCTTTTGTCTCTCACAAGAGATAACCGCATTTCTTTACCGGATTTCTACAATATGGACACCAACCACCGTCAGGTCATCATTCTCGGCTCCGGCCCTGCCGGCTTTACCGCCGCCGTTTATACCGCCCGCGCCAATCTGAAGCCCATGCTCATTACCGGCATGGATGCGGGCGGTCAGCTGATGACGACCTCAGAAGTCGACAACTGGCCTTCTGCTGCCGACGGCATTCAGGGACCTGAACTCATGGAACGTCTGCAGAAGCAGGCGGAGCGTTTCGGAACCGAAATTGTCTACGACCTCATCACCGAAGTCGATCTCTCCAAGCGTCCCTTCACGCTGAAAAGCGACATGGGCAGCACTTTTACGTGCGACGCGCTGATTGTGGCCACGGGTGCATCCGCCATGTATCTCGGCCTTGAGAGCGAAACCGCTTACCGCGGCAAGGGCGTTTCCGCCTGTGCAACCTGCGACGGCTTCTTTTACCGGGGCAAGCCCGTCGCCGTCGTCGGCGGCGGCAACGCCGCGCTCGAAGAGGCCCTCTACCTCTCGAACATCGCCAGCCACGTCACCCTCATTCACCGCCGAGACAAATTCCGTGCCGAACCCATTATGGTCGACCGCCTCTACGAAGCCGTGAAAGAAGGACGCATCACGCTTGAACTCAACCGGACTGTGAAGGAAGTCAAGGGAGACGGGAAGTCGGTAACGGGACTCGTTCTCGCCGGAGAGTCCGACAAGGAAATCACCGTCGACGGCGTGTTCATCGCCATCGGCCATCGACCGAACTCTTCGCTTTTTGAAGGCTGGCTCGAACTCGAACACGGCTATATCGTGACCGGCAAATCCGATCCCGCCGCCCGCACGGCCACTTCCGTTCCCGGCGTCTTCGCCGCCGGCGACGTCCAGGATCAGATCTACCGTCAGGCCGTGACGTCTGCCGCGACGGGCTGCATGGCAGCTCTTGATGCCCAGCGCTTCCTGGAAGCAGACGCCCGCTGATCGGCTACGGCAGCGCCATTTCGACGGGTCGGTCCTTCGCCGACCCGTTTTTTTCGGTCAGAATACCGGAGACTTTCGGTTCAAAAGCGTTAAGATTCCTCTCCGTCATTACTTCGAGCGGTACTCCCATGCCCACCATCAACAGTTTTTCCGACCTGAAGAAAGTCAGCCAGGCACTCAAGGAAGAGGCCAAAGCCCGCGAAGCTGCGGAGAAAAAACGCCGCGCCGAAGAGTTCCGCCGCAGGAGCGAGGCCAATCAGTTCGCCGCCGCCATGGCTGACATGGGCGTGCGCCGCATGCCGCAGAAGAATCTGGCCGACACGCGAGCCCCCAAGCCGAAGCCCGTGGCACGCCAAAGCGGTCTGGAACGCAATGAAATTCTTCAGGCATCGATGTCGGACCATGCGGATCCGACGGTATTTCTGGAGAGCGAGGACGGCCGTCTCTACCGGCGTCAGGGGGTCTCTCCCGACATTCCGCGCAAGCTGTACCGGGGCGAATGGACCATCGAAGCCCACATTGATCTGCACGGCATGCGCGTTGACGAAGCGCGTGCGGCCGTTGCGGAATTTCTTCACGACAGCCAGCTTCGCGGCTACCGCTGTCTGCGCATCGTCCACGGCAAGGGCTACGGCAGCGAAGGCGGTCAGAGCATTCTGCGAGAAATGGTGCGCCGCTGGCTCAAGCAGCGCATCGAAGTCATGGCCTTTGTGCAGGCGCCTCCGGCCGACGGCGACTCCGGCGCTGTCCGCGTCCTGATCTCGCCGCCGAAAAAATCACACGGCCGCTGATCCTTCTCCGGCCCGAAAAAGAAAAGGACCTTCAAACGAAGGTCCTTTATCTTTGGAAGAGCTGACTGCGCTCAGACGGCATCCTCGCCGGTTTCGCCCGTACGAATACGGACAGCCTGTTCGACGTCGAAAATAAAGATCTTGCCGTCACCGATCTTACCCGTATAGGCTGCCTTTCTGATCGCCTCGATGCACTGTTCGACGATATCGTCGGCAACGACAGCTTCAATCTTCAGCTTAGGAAGAAAATCCACGACGTACTCGGCTCCGCGGTAGAGCTCGGTATGTCCCTTCTGACGGCCGAAGCCTTTGACTTCGGTAACGGTAAGTCCATTCACACCGACATCCGCAAGAGCTTCGCGGACCTCGTCGAGCTTGAAGGGCTTGATGACGGCAACAATCTGCTTCATGGCAAAAATGCTCCGGCCTAAACGCCGGCTCTGAGTTCGAGTAGGGAGAGTCTAGCAAAACCGCCGTCGCGCCGATACTGTTCGAACGCAAAAACCGGACGGCTCGGCATCAGCGGGAGCCGTCCGTGGTCAGCGGCGGTCCAGGACTTACTGCTGCGCAGCGGCTTCCTTCTGAGCGGCAGCCTGAGCAACGCGATATTCATAAAGAGACACGTCGCGGACGCGCACGCCGAAACGCGGATCATTGTTCGGGCTGTGCCAGACGTCCTTCTTTTCGCGCCAGGCATTGATGAAGGCAGTCACGTTCACCGGCATTTCGGGACCGGCCGTCACTTCATTGAGCGTGTACTGCTGACCACCGACGAGAAAAAGGCGAAGCTGATGAACAAACGGGCCCTTCGGCGCCTGCTGCGCCTGGGGCTGAACTGCGGTCTTGGTTTCCTTGGCCATGATTTTTTCCTTTGGTTGTTGTATGCCCGGACTCTTATGAACCTCGGGCGGGGAAATGAAAGCGGTTCACACCGACAGACTGTCGGCCATGCGATGAGCAAGCTCATCGGCAAGCGCCGAATCGTCGGCTTCAACCATGATTCGAAGAAGCGGCTCGGTGCCCGACGGACGGATCAGTACTCGGCCTCTGCCCTCCACTTCGGAACGGCATGCCTCGACGGTGCGACTGAACGCACGATCGTTCTGCCAGTCGTAGCCGGCAGGAATTCGGCGGTTGACCAGCGTCTGCGGCAGAAGCTTCAGATCCGACGTGAGCTCGGCAAGCGAAGATCCGCTGCGCCTCATGGCCGCCAGCACCTGAAGCGCGCTGACGATGCCGTCGCCCGTCGTCTGACGGTCAAGCGCAAGAATATGACCCGAGGTTTCGCCGCCGTAGAGCCAGCCGTGATTCTTCAGCTGTTCGAGCACATAGCGGTCTCCCACCTTGGCCCGAACGAATCCGACGGCAAGTTCGCCGAAACGTTTTTCAAGGGCATAGTTGGTCATCAGCGTTCCGACGACGCCGTCCACGCGTCCGGCCAGCATGCGGTCGCGGACAATGACGTAGAGAAGTTCGTCGCCGTTGTAGACATGCCCCTCGGCGTCAGCCATGATGAGACGGTCGGCATCGCCATCAAGACTGATCGCAACTTCGCAGCTGTTCTCCTTCGCCCACCGGGAAAGATGTTCGGTATGCGTCGCGCCGACGCCGTCATTGATGTTCAGACCGTCGGGACGGTTGCCGACTGCAACGACTTCCGCTCCGAGCTCATGAAGCACATCGGGCGCAATGTGATAGGCCGCCCCGTTGGCGCAGTCGACCAGAATGCGCATGCCCTTCAGGTCGACGTTGACGTCGATCGTCGACTTGCAGAATTCGATGTATCGGCCGGCAGCGTCTTCCAGACGGCGCGCCTTTCCGAGCTCGGCGGACGGCACGCATTCGCATCCCCGATCCAGCTCATCCTCGATCTCAAGTTCCATCGCGTCGGGCAGCTTCGTGCCTTCGGCGGAGAAAAACTTGATGCCGTTGTCGTCATAGGGATTGTGGCTGGCTGAAATCACCACGCCGGCATCCAGACGCAGCGCCCGGGTGAGATAGGCCACCGCGGGCGTCGGAATCGGTCCGCACAGCACGATATCCACGCCTGCGGAGGAAAAGCCGGCCTGAAGCGCGGCCTCCAGCATGTAGCCCGACACACGGGTATCCTTGCCGATCAGCACCGTCGCATGGCCGCCGGGACTCGAGCGGCGGAGCACTCTGCCCGCCGCCTGTCCGAGACGCAGCACGAAATCAGGAGTAATCGGCGTCTTGCCCACGCGGCCGCGGATGCCGTCCGTGCCGAAATAGCGTCGTGTCATATGTTCTGTCCTTTTCTGTTTTGTCCTGCCGTCCGCTTCAGAGAGACGCCTCCGTCACGGCCCGCCAGACGGCCACCGCATCAGCCGTCTCGCGGCAATCGTGAACGCGGACGATCTGCGCACCCTTCTGAACGGCGATGAGCGCACCGGCCACACTGCCGGAAACACGGTCGTGCGGGACGCTCTGCGAGGTC
>JAXEEN010000096.1:0-14393 GCA_034104065.1 Sutterella sp. | reverse complement strand
GTTTTGTCGCTCTTCGCCGGAATTGAAAGAGAAAGCAGATGCTTTCGTCTTTCGGCTTTCCTTCAAAGCGCGAACTTCGTAAGTTTTTTTGAGTGCCTTTGATTCACTCTCGACTTGCCGATGTTCACACTTATCGGTTCGTTGATTCTGATTTTTAAAGAACGTCGCCTCGTTTGAGGCGCAGAATTGAGAGTTTATACAACTCATCAGTTCTTGTCAAATTTTTGATGAAAGTTTTTATCTTTCATCGTTTCGCCGAGCAGTTCGTTCAGCGAAGGATGTGAATTAAACAGGTTTCGGAAACGTTTGTCAAGAAACCGGCTCAAAATACCGCAAATACGGTACTTTACTCATCCGTTTCGGTCTGCTGCTGAAACATCGCCTTCGTAAATCCGAAACTCGACCAGTCGGTCACCCGCATCGGATAAAGAATTCCGCAGAGGTGGTCGTACTCGTGCTGAACGACTCGGGCGTGAAAACCTTCCGCCGTTCTCTCGATCGGATTCCCTTCGAGATCCACGCCCCGATAGCGGATGCGTGCATGACGCGAAATGCGGGCCCGCATGCCCGGCACGGAGAGACAGCCTTCCCAGCCGTCCTCCGTCTCGTCTCCGAGATACTCGATTTCCGGATTGATCAGCACCGTTCGCGGAACGGCCGGCCGATCCGCCGACTGCGCCTCGTCGAGACCGAAGCAGATGATGCGAAGCGGAACGCCGACCTGAGGCGCCGCAATGCCGATGCCGCCTTCGTCGGCCATGGTGTCCCACATGTCCGCGACGAGCGAACGAACGGCCGGATGATGAACGTCTCTGACCGAAAGCGCCTTTTCGCGGAGCACCGGATCGCCCATGATTCTGACCTGTCTGATCATGACGCCGCCTCCTTCACCGCTTCCTTCACGACCTCGACCACACTGCCGACGGCTCTGCGCAGGACGTCCTCAAGCGAAGCAAAATCAATTTCGTCTCGGCAGTCGCCCATGCCGGCGGCATGATTGACCGAGACGCAGATGCCCGCATACGGAAGCTCCAGTTCACGGGCGAGCGCGCATTCCGGATAGAGCGTCATGCCGATCATGTCGGCGCCGTCCTGACGATACCGCCTCACTTCGGCGGCTGTTTCCAGACGCGGCCCCTGCGTACAGGCATAAACCCCGTCTTTTCGAACGTCGGTACCGAGACGCTCCGCCGCCCCGGTCAGACGGGCCGACAGCGCCCTGTCGAAAGGCCATGTCATATCGACATGCTTCATTCCCGCCGCACCGAAATCGTCGTAATAAGTAACGTCCCTTCCCCAGGTGTAGTCGATCAGCTGATCCGGCACGGCAATCCGGCCGGGGCCCATGTCTGGTGCGCACCCACCGACGGTCGCCACGGCGATCACGCCTTCGACGCCGGCTTTTTTCAATGCCCACAGATTGGCCCTTGAAGGCACGCGGTGCGGTGCGAATTCATGCCTGACGCCGTGCCGGCGCAGAAACACGACGGGCGTGCCGCCGAGCGTGCCGAAGACAAGCGGCGCCGACGGCGCGCCGTAAGGCGTTTCCACCGAGACTTCTTCGGCATTTTCAATCACGTCGTTTCCGGTAAAGCCGCTGCCGCCGATCAATGCAAACATCTGTCCGAGACCTTCTGAAGAAGCCGCCGGCCCTTCCGGCGGCATATCGCCGATACATTGTACCGTTGCAAAAGATGCGGGCCCGTTCTTTCGAACGGGCCCGCCTCAGTTCAGGGAACCGTCAGATCGTCAGACCCAACCCTTGGCGCGGAATTCGCGGAGCTTCTTGGCGAAGTAGGTCATTTCCGCCGGCGTGCCGAGCGAAATGCGGCACCACTGGACGGCGGGCGGGAAGGGACGGCCGACCCAGATGTGTTCGTCGCGCATGTGCTGAGCGAAGGGCTTGAGCGGCGCCTTCAGGTCGGCAAACACGAAGTTGGTCTGGCTCGGCAGGTGATGGATCTTAAGCTCGTCAAGGACGTCGTTGAGAATCTTGCGGGCCTTGGCGTTTTCGCTGCGGCTCTTTTCAATGAAGGCCTTGTCGGTCACTTCGGCGAGCGCCGCCTCGATCGAGCAGGCATTCATCATGATGTCATAGGCCACATGATCGCGCATCATCTTGATGACGGCGGGCTGAGCGTAGGCGTAGCCTACGCGCATGCCGGCCATAGCGAAGATCTTCGAGAAGGTCTTCAGCACCACGACGTTGTCCAGACCTTCGGCAACGAGCTTCGCGCAGGATTCGAACTTCGGATCCTCAACGAATTCAGCATAGGCTTCGTCGATGATGAACATCGTGTTCTGCGGCTTGGAGCGGATCCAGGCGAAGAGCTCCTTCGAATCGACCACCGTCGACGTCGGATTGTTCGGATTCACGAAATAGACGATGGACGGACCGTACCAGTCGGCGACGGCCTTCTTCATGGCGCCGATGTCGATCTGCCAGTCGGGGAGCATCGGGCACTTCGTCACGCGGATGCTGTTGCGCTTCGCAACGTCCTCGCCGTCGCCGTACGTCAGTTCGGGAATGACGAGCTGAACGCCGGGCGCCGCATAAGCTTCGATGCCGGCGCGGATGCTTTCCGCCGAACCGTGGCTCAGCAGGATGTTTTCGGGCTTGCCGCCGACATAGTCGGCCAGTGCGCAGCGGAGTTTCTCAACACGGGCAAACGGATAGCGGGAAGCCTTCGCGGCGGCATCGGCGACCGCCTGGCGGGCCTTGGCGCTCATGCCGAGCGGATTTTCATTGAAGCTGATGATGATGGGATTGTCTTTCGTCGGGGCCTTGAAGGCGGGCGCCGCTTCGGCAGCCGCAGCCTGACGGCTGACCATGAGGGATCCGGCAGCCGCACCGGCAGCCATGAAAAGGGATCGACGGTTAATGCTCATGTTTGAACTCCGCAAATGAAAAGAGACGCTTCGGTCAGCAGACCGCCGCGTCTCTCCATTATGAAAGTGGGGCTATGCCTCAGAGCAGTGCGAAATTCGCCGCACGGCGTTTTTTCGCGCGCTGTTTGCGGTCGGGCATACGGCCTCGGTAACTCCTGCTAGGTACAATTCCGCTTGAAGAACCGCCCCGCCAGATACCACGCCAATGCCTCTCCCGCAAGGGAATCGCATCCAGACACTAGAACAGTGCGCCCTGCGGGGACGTCTCCGACACGTTCCCGGAAATTGTTTCCGAAGACGCTGTTTCGCCGGCCAGCATGGCATGAAGTTCCGCTTCGCCGATGATCGCAATGCCGAGCGTGCGCGCCTTTTCGAGCTTCGATCCCGCTTCGGCACCCGCCACCACGAAGTCGGTTTTCCGGCTCACCGACCCGGACACTTTGGCGCCCGCCGCAATAAGCATGTCCTTCGCCTGATCGCGCGAAAGCGTCGGAAGCGTTCCCGTCAGCACGAAGGTCTTTCCCGCCGCGGCGCTCTGAGCCGCCGGCTTTGCTTCGGCCGCCGGCCACTCGACGCCGGCCTCAATGAGCTCCTCGATCACCCGGCGGTTGTGCGGCTCGCTGAAAAAGGCCCGGATGCTCTGGGCGATGACGGCACCCACATCGTCCACCCGGATCAGCGCCTCCTCGTCGGCCGCTTCAAGCGCGGAAAGCGTACCGAAATGCTGCGCCAGGGAGAGCGCCGTCGCTTCGCCGACATGACGGCAGCCGAGCGCAAAAATGAAGCGCCCGAAGGAGGTATGCCGGGCCTTTTCGATGCTGTCGAGCAGGTTCTGCGCCGCCTTCGGTCCCATTCTCCGCTGAGGCTTTTCCGAACCGGCCGTCGAACTCAGAACATCGGTCAGATCCTCGTGCTTCAGCTTGAAGATGTCGGCCGGACTCTTCAGCAGCCCCTCGTCGACGAGCATGTTGACGATCTTTTCGCCGAGTCCGTCGATGCCCATGGCTCTGCGGGACGCAAAGTGAACGATGGAAAGCTTCATCTGCGACGGACAGAAAAGCCCGCCCGTGCAGCGTGTGTCCTTTTCCTCCTCGTCACGAATGGTGGCCGAGCCGCAGACCGGACAGACGGCCGGCATCACGAACGGCTCGGTGTGTTCGGGACGGCGCTCTTGAAGTACGCGGACTACTTCGGGAATCACGTCGCCCGCGCGGCGCACGACCACCGTGTCGCCCGCCCGCAGGTCAAGCCCGGAAATATGGTCCTCGTTGTGCAGCGTGGCGTTCGAGACCGTCACGCCGCCCACGAAGACGGGCTTCAGTCTGGCAACGGGCGTCAGCTTACCGGTCCGGCCCACCTGGATGTCGATCGCTTCGCAGACGGTCAGCGCCTCTTCGGGCGGATATTTGTGCGCGCACGCCCAGCGGGGCTCGCGGGCAATGTAGCCGAGCTCGTTCTGCTCCGCAAAGCTGTCCACCTTGTAGACCACGCCGTCGATATCGAAGGGAAGAGACGGACGCGCCGCCTCGATTTCATCATGAAAGGCCGCCAGGCCGGCGGGCCCTTCGACCGTGCGGCGCTCCCCGGCGACAGGAAAGCCCAGTGCTTCCAGTCTGTCGAGCATGCTGCTCTGCGTCGAAGCAAAGTCCGGATCGGAGACTTCGCCCAGCGCATAGGCATAAAAATGCAGCGTGCGCCTGGCCGTGACGCCCGGATCGAGCTGACGGAGCGAACCTGCGGCCGCATTTCTCGGATTGACGAAGGTTTTCTGACCCTCCTCCGTCTGACGGCGGTTGAGCGCCTCGAAATCCCCGCGGTGCATGATGACTTCGCCGCGGACTTCGAGCACGTCGGGCACCCCGCATTCAAGCCGCAGAGGAATCGTGCGGATCGTCCTGACGTTCGCCGTCACGTCTTCGCCCGTCGTGCCGTCTCCGCGCGTGGCGGCCTGCACCAGGATGCCCTTTTCATAACGCAGATTCGTCGCCAGACCGTCGAACTTCATTTCGCAGTCGTACCTGACGGGCGGCGCGTCGTCGGCGAGACCGAGCTCGTTTCTGACGCGTCGGTCGAAGGCATAGGCCCCTTCCGACGAGAAGTCCGTTTCCGTATGAATGGACAGCATGGGACGGGCGTGGACCACTTTCGAAAGATCGCTCCGCACGGCGCCGCCGACGCGAAGCGTGGGCGAAGCCGGACTTTTCAGTTCGGGAAAACGCGCTTCCAGCGCCGAGAGTTCATTAAAGCAGCGGTCGTATTCCGCATCAGGCACGCTCGGACGGTCGAGCACGTAGTACTCGTAGTTCCATCGTTCCAGATTCTCCGCGAGCGCCTTCATCCGGGGCGCCGCCTGCGCCGCGGTCGTCGCCGCGGCCTGCTTCTCGCCCGTGAAGTCGAGCTCGGTGTCGTCGGTCGGTTCGGTCATGGTCATCCTCGGAAAAAATCCCGCCCGGTCTTGCCGGGCCTCTCGGGCCGACAGATCGGGCGGGCTTCAGATTGTGCGGCCGCTTCAGCTCAGGCGCTTCGCGAGAACAGCATTCTCGCGCGGTCGGAACCGGCCCTCACGCCGCTTTCGGCCATCTGAGCGGCCCGGGCCTCGATGTCGTCCTGAAGAATCAGCGCGCCCGCCGCGTCGATCGGCATGCGGCTGCAGTCCACCCAGACGCCGCCCAGACGGTTGGCCAGGTGATTCGCAGTCTGGAAGAACCGCTTGAGATCGCCGCGCGCCAGATTGGCCAGCGGCACGTCGAAGTCCAGCCGCAGCGTGCCGTCGGCATGCGGACTGAGCGTCAGGGTCATGACGGGTTCGCGTTCGGAAGCATCGCCGCAGAACTTCCAGCGGCCGCTGTCGGCCGTGAAGCCGGCGCCGAGCGCCGCCGCATTGATGCGCTCGTTCGTGAAGACTTCCCCGCCCTCCGCGGGTGCGATCACCACTTCGATCATGCGGTCGTAGTAACGGATGAAAGCTTCGATCTGTTCGGCCGAGGCGAGCGCCTGCTTCATGTCGCAGGAAGTGCGGACGTCGACGTCGTTCTGAGCCGCGGTCTGTTCGAGCACCTGATGGAAGCTCGAAGCCGTCACGGCGTCGAGCTTCGCCGCGCGGTTGGCCATGACCAGCGTGGCCACCAGATGCACGGCCCTGCCGGGCACCAGATGCGGCGGATAGTAGAGGCCGTCGCCCTCGGATTTGCACCAGAGTTCGACGGGGAGCTTGAGCGAGAGCGCATCGAGCTCCGCCTTGAGCGCGTCGATGGCGCCGACCCCGAACCCCTTGCCTTCATAGGGCGTGATGTCGAGCACCCACTGAATGCCGAGATCCACCGGCGGTTCTTTTCGGCCGACCGGCGGTGCGAAGGGATTGGCCTCCGCTTCCCGGCGGGCGGCGTCCTGACGCTCCCGGCTGATCGACGAAGCGGCGGGCGCCTCCTCGGAAGGAAGCTGCTTTTCCGGCACCTGCGCCTCGGCTTCCTCCTCTTCGGCGGACGGATCGAAGGAAGGTTCGGTCCGTTCCTCTTCCGGCGCGTCCAGCAGCGGGTCCTTGACGGACACCACCTTCAGGGGCTTCTTTTTGCGGACGCTGCGCTCTTCGCGCAGGGAACGCCAGAGGAAAAAGGCAATCACCGCAACGGCGGCGACGATGAGAATGATCTGGGTCTCGCTCATACTGATATAGGATCCTGTTGTCGCTTCAGGCGACGATTCTGATGATTGTACGCATTCTCATCCTGCCATGCGCACGGCATTTTCAATGTCGACGCTGACCACGCGGCTGACGCCGGGCTCCTTCATCGTGACGCCAACTAGCGCGCCGGCGAATTCCATCGTGACGCGGTGATGAGTGATCATCAGGAACTGCGTGCTCTCCGACATACGCCTGCAGAGTCCTGCGAGCCTCGCCTGATTGGCTTCGTCGAGCGGCGCATCCACTTCGTCGAGCAGACAGAAGGGCGCGGGATTGAGTTTGAAGATGGCGAAGACGAGCGCCGTGGCGGCCAGCGCCTGCTCGCCGCCCGAGAGCAGCTTCACGCCGGCGTTGTGCTTGCCGGGCGGCTGTGCGCGCACCTCCAGTCCCGCCGTCAGAATATCGTCGCTCGTCACGGTGAGCTCGGCGATGCCGCCGCCGAAAAGTTCCGAGAAGGTTTCCGCAAAATGCGCATTCACCTCCTCGAAGGTGTCCTTCATGCGCTCACGGGTTTCGGCGTCGATCTTGCGGATGGCCGCTTCGAGCGTCGCGATCCCCTTTTCCAAATCCTCGACCTGCCGGGCCGTGGCCTCGAGCACTCGCCTCACCGCTTCAAGATGCTCCAGCGCGGCATGATTGACCGGACCGAGCGCCGCAATTTCACTGATGAGCTTCAGCACCCGTGCGCGCACGCTCTGAGCCTTCTGGGGACGGGCCGCCGCCTTTTCACGAAGAGCATCCCGGTCTGCGCCGAGTTCGTCGAGACGGCCGGAAAACTGCTCGCGCAGGCTTTCCTTCATCTGACGCTCCACTTTTTTGACGCCCAGCGCTTCGGAGAGCGGCACGACCTCCGACTGCATGACCGTCAGCTCTCGTCTGGCCGATGCCAGCGACTCGCGTGCGGCATCGCGGCGGCGTCCGGCCTCAAGATGCTTTTCTTCTGCCTCGCCGTAGCGGCGCAGCGCTTCGGCAGTCCGGTCATCGGCCCTGAGGCGTCCGGCCTCCTCGAGACGATGCCGAGCATCCTCCCGGCGGGCTTCTTCGGCTGCGATGTCCTTTTCCAGCGAACGCCGGCGCTCTTCGAAGAGCACGGCCGAAGCCCGAAGCTGGCCCGCCTTGACGCGGGCGAGTTCGCTGCGGTGCGAAAGCGCCGTAAAGGCATCCCGCCGGATATGGAGGGCCTCCTCGGCTCGGGTGAGGGCCGACTGCGCGGCGGATGCCCTTCTCGCGGCGCCCTGCGAAGCCTTTTCCGCCTCATCGGCACGATCCTGAGCCTCGTCGGCCTCTGCCTGAGCAGCCAGACAGTCCTCCTCAAGCTCCTTTCGGTCCCGCTCCATATCGGACAGACGCTGCCGGGCCGCCGCCTGCTTTTCAGCCTCGAGCGCACACTGAGCAGCCGCCTTCTGCGCATGTGCTTCAGCCGTACGGACCTCGGCTGCCCGGCGCTTTTCACGCGCCTGCGCATCGGCAAACGCCGACCGGGCGGCGCTTCTTTCGGCATCGCGCACGCCGAGCTCGTCTTCGAGCCCGAAAAGCGCAGCCCTGACGCGTTCAATTTCCTGGCGGCGGGAGAGAATCGAGAACGACGGATCGACCGCGGCCCAGAATTCCAGTCCGGCAGCACTGACCGTGTCGCCCTCCGGCGTCACGAAACAGCATCCGACGGGCAGTCTGCCGCGAAGCCTGAGCGCCGACGGCACGTCGGCTATGCAGTACGCCCTGCCGAGCCAGTCCGAGAGTGCTCGCGAAAGAGCGGGATCATCCGAGGTCACAAACGACGAAAGAGGAGCGAACTCCCGGCCCTCGATCTCGAGCGCAGCGGCCTGCTCGGGCGCCTTGGCACCGGCATCCACGAAGACGATCGGCGCGGGCGGCCGTCTGAGGGCGTAGCCCGATGCCGACTCCAGCATTCTGAGACGTCTGGCCGACGCCCGCCGGCCGAGGAAAGCCTCGGCGGCATTCACCCAGCGGGGATCCGCCGTCACGGCATCCGCCAGCCGGTCGAGGCCGTCAAGCCCCTCGTTCTTTTCAAATTCGGCCAGCTGTCCCGATCCTTCCGCGTCGGCCTGGACCGCCTCCAGAGCGTCCAGTTTGGCCGCGGCCGCCTTCTGTGCGGAGAGCGAGGAAAAATAGGCTTCATCGGCCGAACGCTGCGTTTTTTCGGCCGCGCAAAGCGCCTCCCCGGCTTCCTCATAGAGGGCGCGGGCCTCTTCGGCGGCAGCGGAAGCTTCCTCCCGCAAGGCCTCGGCGGCCTCGAGCAGGGCCGGATCGGGTTCCTCAGCCGCCGCACGTGAGGCGGTCACGCGTTCAAGCCGTTTTTTGAGATCCGCCGCACGGCGCAGTGCCGCATCGGCGCCGGCCGCAGCTGTTCTGAATCTGCCTTCAAGCGCCGCAGCAGCCGCACGGGCCTCGTCGGCGAGCCGCTTTTCAGCGTCGCGCCGATCCTCGGCCCGGAAGACTTCCTCTTCAGCCGCAGCGGCCTGTTCGGCCGTTTCTTCGCGCTCCTTCTCGAGCGCGGCTATCTCGTCGAGATTGCCTTCGGCCGACTGCCGGACTGCGGCAAGATCCGCTCTCTTGGCCGCGGCGTTTGCCTCGGCCTGGGCAAGATCGGCCTCGGCCCGGGTCCTGAGATCCGCCAGACGTCTTGCTTCCGATTCGGCTTCGGTCAGCTGCCTCTCTGCCGCCCGAAGGGCGAGCGCTTCGGCCTGCACGGCTTTTTCCGCTTCTTCGAGTGCCGCCTCAAGCGCCGACGTGCGTTCGGCGCCTTTCAGAACGGCTGCCTTCCGCTCCTCGATCTCTGCCTCGCTTCGGGCGATGTCAGCGTCAAGCTGCTCAACCGTCCGGCGGACTTCGTCGAACTGAATCCAGTACCAGAGTGCTTCGGCTTCGTTTCTTTCGGCCGTCAGCGCCTTCCAGCGGCACGCCAGTTCGGCTTCGCCTTCCAGTCTGGCCGCTTCCTCAGCCTTGACGCTCTGCATGTCACGCACGCGTTCGAGGTTCGCGCGGGTCTGGCCCAGCAGCGATTCGGTTTCCTTTCGGCGTTCGCGGTAGAGCGACACGCCGGCCGCCTCCTCAAGGTAAACGCGCAGTTCTTCCGGCTTGGCCTTGATGAAGCTCGAAATCATCCCCTGGGAGATGATGGCGTAGCTGCGGGGGCCGAGCCCCGTGCCGAGAAAGATCTCCTGAACATCCCGGCGTCTGACCTGCTGGCCGTTGATGTAGTAGGCGGACTGACCGATCGAGGTGACGACGCGCTTCACGCTGATTTCCGCATAGTCCGCCCAGGGCCCCTTGATCCGGCCGTCGTCGTTGACGAGAATCAGTTCGACGCTGGCGCGTCCGAGCGGCCGGCGCGACGTCGAGCCGGCGAAGATGAGCTCCTTCATGGAGCTCGAGCCGCGAAGCTCGGAGACGCGGGCTTCGCCGAGCACCCAGCGGACGGCGTCGATGATGTTCGATTTGCCGCATCCGTTCGGACCGACAATGCCGACAACCGGCCGCTCAAGCTGAATGAGCGCCGGGTCGGCAAAGCTTTTGAAGCCGGCAAGTCTGATCTGACGAAGCCGCACGGTCCGAATCCCCTTAATAGAAAGCAATTCATTGTAGTCGAGCCGACCCGAAGAAGCCTCCCTCGGGAAATCCTCAGCGGCAACCGTCCCTTATCCGGCGGTTCGGCGCCGTCCGTCCGATGATTTTTCGATCCTTGTCCGGACGCCGTCACGCTCCGCGGCCTGCCGGACCGGTCACCTCTCCCGTTCGGAGCGGTTCCGCATCCCAAAATCCCGTCAGGACTAGCACTATCTGCCTATACCCGATCGAGATCGAAAGTGCTACGCTATCCCAACACGGACGACCCCCGCATGGGATGGTCCGAGCCGGCGAGAGAGACAGTCCGGCGACCGATCCCGATCCGTCCGATTTTCAGGGAGATACCACCATGAGAAAATCCGCTGCCCTTATCGCCGCTGCCATGCTTCTCGCCGCCGGCGCCGTCTGCGCTTCCACGACGATTCCTCATCCCATTGACAGCTATCCTCCCATCACCGCCGAACAGAACGCCTGCCTGATGTGCCATCAGCTCGCTCAGGGCGACAAGCGCGAAAAGATGCAGATCCCGGTTTCTCATGCTGAAAACGGCAAGATCACGCGCAATCAGTGCACGATGTGCCATCAGCCGGCCGCCAAGTAACACGACGGCAGCCTTTGCGCAAGGGGCGGTTTTCCTTCGGGAATCCCGCCCTTTTGTTTTGCCTTCCGTTCTGTCCCGCCGCCGTGTTTTTCGTCTCGGACGGGAAGCATTCCGAGGCGCTCCGGCTCGGTCGGCGCCGCGGACTTGTTCGTTATAATGGGCGCAATTTTTTTCAACCGCGACAGAACGATCCGTCCCGCCGGACGAGCAGGGGGCCCCGCCCGCAGCCGATTCCGCCGGACGCACCGTCCGAAGAGAATTCCCATGTATGAAATTGCCCCGCTTCTTGATGACCCGATTCACAATCTGAAGACCGTTCGCGACGTATTCCGCTGGGCGATTACGGAAATGGAAAACGCCGACATCTCCTACGGCCACGGCTCGCCCGACAGCTGGGAGGAAGCCTCCTTCCTGATCTGCCGCGGCCTCAAGCTGCCGTTCGACCATTTCGACACGTTCCTCGACGCCGCGCTCACTCACAGCGAACTCAACCGCCTCGTTCACCTCATCGACCGCCGCGTTCACGAAAAGGTGCCTTCCGCCTATCTGCTCAAGGAGGCCTGGCTGACCGAACACCAGTTCTATATCGACGAACGTGCGCTCATCCCGCGCTCCTACATTGCTGAGCTGCTCGAAGAGGATCTCGCCCCGTGGGTCGAAGATCCGTACGACGTGGGCAGCGTGCTCGACCTCTGCACGGGATCGGGCTGTCTCGCCATTCTGGCTCAGGGCACGTTCCCGAACGCCGAGGTGACCGGCTCCGACCTGTCGCCCGACGCTCTGGAAGTGGCCAAGATCAACCGTCACGACTACGGCATGGACGACACGCTCGAACTCGTTCAGGGCGACCTCTTCGCCGGTCTTCCGGGCCGCACGTTCGACATCATCATTTCGAATCCGCCCTACGTGACCGAAGAAAGCATGAACCGTCTGCCGGGCGAATACCGTCATGAACCCGCCATGGCGCTCGGCGCCGGCCCCGACGGCATGGACGTGGTCCGCCGCATGCTTCCCGAAGCGGCCTCGCACCTCAACGACGGCGGCATGATCATCGTCGAAGTGGGCGACGGCGCCGAAGCCGTCGAAGCAACCTTCCCCGGTCTTGAACTCACCTGGCTCACGACGTCGGGCGGCGACGATCAGGTCTTCCTCGTCACCAAGGAAGCCCTTCTCAACTATTTCGGCGACTGAGCCATGCTGCGACTTCTCAACCTCGCCCTGGCGCGCGGCACCCGGGTTCTGTACCGTCATGCGACGCTGACGGCAAGTCCGGGCGAACGCATCGGTCTTGTCGGTCCCAACGGCTGCGGAAAATCCACGCTTTTCGCCGCCGTCCTCGGCGAACTCTCTCCCGAAGAAGGCGACCTCGAGACGCCGCCCCAGTCGCGCATCGCGCACGTCGCCCAGAGCTTCGTCTCGGACAACGTGCCGACTCTCGAATACGTGCTCTCCGGACACGCGCCGCTGACGGCCGCACGCGAAGCGCTTGCCGAAGCGGAAAAGTCGGGCGACGACATGAAGCTCGCTCAGGCCCATGCGGAACTCGCCGAGCTCAACGAGGGCGGCATCGTGGCCCAGGCCCGCACGATTCTTGCGGGTCTCGGCTTTTCCCAGCAGGACGCCGAGCGGCCGGTCTACGACTTTTCGGGCGGCTGGCGCAACCGCATCGCTCTCGCCCGCGCCCTGATGCGCCCGGCCGATCTGCTTCTGCTGGACGAACCGACGAACCACCTCGACATCGACTCGCTCATCTGGCTCGAAAACTGGCTCAGACACGTCGAGGCGACGGTGCTCATCATCTCCCACGACCGGGAGTTTCTGGACCGAAGCGTCGGCACCGTCTGGTCGGTCGAGGACGGCACGGTCGCGCGCTATGCCGGCAACTACTCCCACTATGAAGCCCAGCGCATTGAAAAGCTGAAGCTTCAGGACGCCGCGGCCAAGGCTTACGAGCGCGAGGCCGCGCATCTCACGAGCTTCATCGAGCGTTTCCGGGCCAAGGCGACCAAGGCCCGCCAGGCGCAGTCGCGCATCAAGATGCTGGAAAAGCTGCAGGCCGTGGAGCCCGTGCGCGCCAAGCGCGAATGGCGCTTCGAATTCCCGAAGCCCGTCCGTCTGCCCGAACATCTTGTCGATACTGAAAATCTGAAGCTCGGCTACGACAGCCGCGTCGTCGTCTCAGGCGTGACGCTCTCCATCCGCTCCGGCGAACGGTACGGCATTCTCGGCGTCAATGGCGCCGGCAAGTCCACGCTCGTCAAGGGCATCGTGGGAGACCTGCAGCCGATGGGCGGCGAACTGCGCCGCGGCCAGGGCCTCGAGATCGGGTACTTCGCCCAGCATCAGCTCGACCAGCTGCGTCCCGACGAAACGCCGCTCGAACACATGCGCCGTCTGGCGCCCGACGTTCGGGAACAGGAACTCCGGGACTTCCTCGGGATCTACCGCTTCTCGGGCGACTTCGCTTCTTCGCCCGTGGGCCCGATGTCGGGCGGCGAAAAAGCCCGTCTGGCGCTGGCTCTGCTTGCCTGGAAAAAGCCCAATCTTCTGGTGCTCGACGAACCGACCAATCATCTCGACATGGAAACGCGCGAAGCGCTCACCATGGCGCTCTCGACGTACGAAGGCGCCGTGCTGATCGTCTCGCACGACCGGCATCTGCTCCGGGCGACGACGGAAGCCCTCATTCTCGTTCACGACGGCGCGGTCAAACCCTACGACGGCGACCTGGACGATTATGCAGCCCTGGTTCTCGAGCACCGCCGCACGACTGTCGCCGCAGAAAAATCCGCCGCCCAGGCCGACAGGGAACCCGTCGTCAGCAAAAAGGAAGCCCGCCGCCTCGAGGCGCAGGAACGCCAGCGCATCGCGGCGCTCCGCAAGCCTCTGCAGCAGGAGCTCGCCCGCGTCGAAAAAGCCATGGCCGTCAAGAACGAGGAACTCGAAGCCCTCTCCGCCCGGCTCGCCGACGGCGACTTCTACACGAACGCCGATCCGGACGAAGTCGCCCGGGTCCTCAGGGCGCACGGCGAACTCAAGCCCGAAGTCGAAGAACTGGAAATGCGCTGGCTCGAACTGTCCGAAGCCATCGAAAGCGTCTGCTGACGGTCCGTCCGTCTTCCGCATTCGAAGCGTCCCGCCGGAAACGGCGGGACGTCTGCCTTTCTAAGGACTGCCGCCTAATGCCTATTGCCTAACTCGGCGAAGATTGCGGTTCGATTGACGTATTACCTCCGACACAATCCGTCGTCTCGTGCACAATTATCCTCACCGCACGGTCTACAACGTTTCGTTTCCCAATAACAGAACCGTCACGCACACATCGGAGTTCATCATGCAAAAGCGCGTTTTCGTCAAAACCCTGATCGCAGCGGCGGCCGTCGCCGCCACGGGTCTGATCGCCGGCTGCGGCGACAAGGCAGCCGACAAGCCCTTCAGGGTGGGCGTCACGGCCGGTCCCCATGCCGCCATCGTGACGGCCTCGGTGGAAGTCGCCAAGAAGAAGGGGCTCAAGGTCGAGGTGGTCGAATTCACCGACTACGTCACACCCGACAAGGCGCTCAACGACGGCGCGCTTGATGCCGCCGTCTATCAGCACGAACCCTTCCTCAACAACTTCAACCGTCAGCAGGG
>JAXEEN010000095.1:0-8072 GCA_034104065.1 Sutterella sp. | reverse complement strand
CTACCCGCACTGAGGCAGCACCCCGGAAAGCGAAGAACCCGGCCTTCCGGCCGGGTTCTTCGTCATCGGTACAGCGACGTCGGTTCTCAGACGCCCGGCAGCTCCGATTCGCCCATCAGCGCCCGGTCGACCGCGGCCGCGCAGGCGCGGCCTTCGGCCATGGCGCGCACGACGAGCGACTGGCCGAAGCGGCAGTCGCCGCAGGCCCAGACCCTGTCAGCCGACGTTCTGAAGTCTGCGGTGCCGGCGTCAGCCGTGCCCCGGGCGGTCTTCTTCACGCCGAAAGCCTCCAGGAGTCCGGAAGACGGAGACACGAAGCCCATGGCGAGGAACACGCGGTCGGCCCTGAGTTCTCGCTCGGACCCCGGCACCTCCTCGCACTTCCAGCGGTCCGTTTCCGCGTCGCGCGTCCATTTGAGATCCGCCACGACGACGCCCTTCACGGCCCCGGCCTTGTCGGCGCTCAGACGCTTGGTGCCGACCGACCAGAGACGCGTGCAGCCTTCCTCGTGGCTTGAAGACGTGCGCAGCTTGTTCGGCCAGGCCGGCCACTCCAGCAGCTTGTCTTCGGCGGCGGGCGGCTTCGGCTTGTGCTCGATCTGCACGACGGACTTCGCACCCTGGCGGTTCACCGCGCCGACGCAGTCGCTGCCCGTATCGCCGCCGCCGATGATCACGACGTCGGCACCCGCGCAGTCGATGAGTTCGGGCACCGCGTCGCCCGCCGTGCGGCGGTTGAGGGGCTGCAGCAGTTCCAGCGCGTAGGACACGCCCTTGAGCTGCCGGCCCGGCACCTCCAGATTCCTCGGGACTTCGGCGCCCGCCGCGAGCACGACGGCGTCGAACTTCTTCAGGAGCTGCTGCGCCGTCACGGTCTTCTTGGCGAGGTTCATCACGCCCTCGGGGAACTTCTGTCCGCCGACGGCGCAGGAAAGATGAAAGACCACGCCTTCGGCCTCCATCTGCGAGAGCCGCCGGTCGATGACCGTCTTCTCCAGCTTGAAGTCGGGAATGCCGTAGCGAAGAAGCCCGCCGGCGCGGTCCGCCTTTTCAAAGACCTCGACAGCATGTCCGGCACGAGCCAGCTGCTGCGCGCAGGCGAGGCCCGCCGGTCCCGATCCGACGACGGCCACCTTCCTGCCGGTCTTCACGGCTGCCGGACGCGGCGCGACCCAGCCCGACGCCCAGGCCTTTTCGATGACGGCCAGTTCGAGCGAGCGGATCGTCACCGGCGCATCCATCACGCGGTTGAGCACGCAGCCCGCTTCGCAGAGCGCCGGACAGACGCGTCCCGTAAATTCCGGAAAGTTCGACGTCGAGGCGAGGACTTCGTAGGCTTCCCGCCATCGTCCCTTCATCACCAGATCGTTCATGTCCGGGATGATGTTGTGCAGCGTGCAGCTGTGGCTGCAGAAGGGCGTGCCGCAGTCCATGCAGCGCGAAGCCTGCGCGGCGCTTTCGGCGGGCGTGTGCCGCACCGCGAATTCACGCCAGTGCTTCACGCGTTCGGCGGGCGCCTCCCGGCCTTCCGGCTGACGCGCGACGGTCATAAAACCTCTGATGCTTCCCATGGTGTTACTCCTTCGTCGTCAGGGCGGCGCGCCTGATCAGCGCTTCGCGGTATTCGGTCGGGAAGACCTTCACAAATCTCGAGCGCATGCAGTTCCAGCTCTTCAGGATCGCGTGCGCGCGGGTGCTCTGCGTCAGACGCTCATGCTTTTCGAGCAGCTCGAGGAGAATCTCCTCGTCGGGACGGCCGAGATGCATGGCCGCCGCAGGCACGCGCCGGCGCTGTTCGTCGGCGGACATGATCCGCTCGAGCATCACGCTCGTCTTGTTGCAGTGGCTTTCGAACGAGCCGTCTTCGTCGAACACGTAGCAGACGCCGCCCGACATGCCCGAGGCGAAGTTGCGTCCGGTTCGGCCGAGCACGACCACCGTGCCGCCCGTCATGTATTCGCACCCGTGGTCGCCCGTGCCCTCCACGACGGCCGACGCACCCGAAAGCCTCACGGCGAAGCGTTCGCCCGCCACGCCGTTGAAGAAGGCCTCGCCCGACGTCGCGCCGTAGAGCATCGTATTGCCGCAGATGATGTTTTCCGCGCCTTTGCCGCGGAAGCTTTCCGAAGCCTTGACCACGATGCGGCCGCCCGAGAGGCCCTTGCCGACGTAGTCGTTCGCATCGCCGATCAGCGTCATCGAAATGCCCGGCGCCAGGAAGGCGCCGAAGCTCTGTCCGGCGGTGCCGCGGAGCGTGAGATCGATGGTGCCGGGCGGCAGACCCGCACGGCCGCGGCGGCGGACCACTTCGGCTGAGAGCCGCGTGCCGACCGTGCGGTTCACGTTGCGCACCGTGCGTTCGATCTTCACCGGGCGGCCCTCGTCGATGGCTGCTCGGCAGGCTTCGATGAGCTCGGTATCCATTTCGCGCTCGAGTCGGTGATCCTGCGTTTCGGAGTGGCGCACCGAAGCGGGTTCGGCCTGGGGATCGCGCCAGAGAATGCGCGAGAAGTCGAGCCCCGCCGCCTTCGCGTGGCGCGCGACCTCCTCGGCCGGACGGACCTCGAGCAGATCGCTGCGTCCGATCAGGTCTTCGAAGCGGCGGATGCCGAGCGCCGCCATGATTTCACGCACCTCCTCGGCCACCATGAAGAAGTAGTTCACCACGTGGCCGGGCTGGCCCGTGAACTTCTTTCTCAGTTCGGGATCCTGCGTCGCGATGCCGACCGGGCAGGTGTTGAGATGGCACTTTCTCATCATGAGGCAGCCTTCGACAACCAGCGGCGCGGTGGCGAAGCCGAATTCGTCCGCACCGAGCAGCGCGCCGACCACCACGTCGCGGCCGGTCTTGATCTGGCCGTCGACCTGCAGCGCCACGCGGCTTCTGAGCCGGTTGAGCACCAGCGTCTGCTGCACTTCCGCCAGGCCGAGCTCCCACGGCGTGCCGGCATGGCGGACCGACGAGAGCGGCGAAGCCCCTGTGCCGCCGTCGTAGCCCGAGATCACGATATGGTCGGCCTTGGCCTTGGCCACGCCGGCGGCCACCGTGCCGACGCCGCTTTCGCTCACGAGCTTCACGGAAATTTCCGCGCGGTCGTTCGCGCACTTGAGATCGTGAATGAGCTGCGCCAGGTCCTCAATCGAATAGATGTCGTGGTGCGGGGGCGGCGAGATGAGGCCAACGCCCGGCACCGAGTAGCGCAGCTTGGCGATGTATTCGCTCACCTTGTGACCGGGCAACTGACCGCCCTCGCCGGGCTTGGCGCCCTGCGCCATCTTGATCTGAATCTGATCGGCGGAAGCGAGATATTCCTCCGTCACGCCGAAGCGTCCGGATGCCACCTGCTTGATCTTCGAGCGCAGACTGTCGCCCTTTCTGAGCGGAATCGAAGCCACCACCCGATCCCTGCCGAGCACGTCGGCGACCGTCATACCGTCCTCGATGCCCGAGGAACCGGTCAGGAGTTCCTTTTCGTAGCGTTTTTCGTCTTCGCCGCCCTCGCCCGTGTTCGAGCGGCCGCCGATGCGGTTCATGGCCACGGCGAGCGTCGCATGCGCCTCGGCCGAGATCGACCCGAGCGACATGGCGCCCGTGGCGAAGCGCTTCACGATCGACCGGGCGGGCTCGACTTCTTCAAGCGGCACGGGCTCGATGCCTTCGGTGCGGAAGGCGAGCATGCCCCGCAGCGTCATCAGACGCTCCGTCTGACGATTGATGATGTCGGCATAGCGACGGTACTTGGCCTGCGAATTCGTGCGGGCCGCGTGCTGCAGCTCGGCGATCGCCTCGGGCGTCCACATATGCTCCTCGCCCTGAGCCCGCCAGGCGTACTCGCCGCCCTGCTGGAGCGCTTCTCGCTCGCCGGTGCGGCGCTGGTAGGCGCGGTCGTGCACGGCGAGGGCTTCGCGCATCACTTCGAAGAGGCCGATGCCTTCAACCGTCGTCTGGGTGCCGTGGAAGTAGCGGTCGATGAAGCTCCGCCTGAGCCCCACGGCTTCGAAGATCATCGCGCCGCGGTAGCTCATGTAGGTCGAGATGCCCATCTTGGCCATGACCTTCGTGAGTCCCTTGCCGATCGCCTTGATGTAATGCGCCACGGCCTCCGAAGACGGAAGCGCGAGACGGCCGTCCCGGCACATGTCTTCGATCGTCTCAATCGCCAGATAGGGATGCACGGCTTCGGCGCCGTAGCCGGCGAGCAGCGCAAAGTGATGCGTTTCCCTGGCGGCGCCCGTTTCGACCACCAGGCCCACGTCGGTTCGCACGCCTTCGCGGATCAGATGCTGGTGCAGGGCGGACACGGCGAGCAGCACCGGAATCGCCACGCGCTCCCGGCTCACCGCACGGTCCGTCACGATCAGAATCGTGTAGCCCGTCTTCACGGCGTCCACGGCGCGCGCGCAGATCGAGGCGATCTGCGCCTCGACACCGATTTCGCCCCAGGCGCACGGATAAGTGATGTCGAGTTCGAAGCTGCGGAACTTCCCGTCCGTATAGGCCTCGATGCGGCGGAGCTTTCCAATGTCCTCCACCGAGAGAATCGGCTGCGTCACCTCGAGGCGCCGCGGCGGATTCACGTTGTTGATGTCGAGCAGATTGGGCTTCGGGCCGATGAAGGAGACGAGCGACGTGACGAGCTCCTCGCGGATCGGATCGATCGGCGGATTCGTCACCTGGGCGAACAGCTGCTTGAAGTACTGGAAGAACGACTTGTTCCGGTCGGACAGCACCGCGAGCGGCGCGTCGTTGCCCATGCTGCCGACGGGCTCCATCCCCTTGTCGGCCATGGGACCGAGAATGAACTTCAGATCCTCCTTCGTGTAGCCGAAGGCCGCCTGCCTCACCGGCAGCGGATCGGAGGGCACGGCTTCTTCCTGACCTTCGGCGGGCTGGAAGTCGTCAAGGCGCACATTGAGGCGCTTCACCCATTCCTGATACGGCTGGGCGGAGGCCAGCCGCTGCTTGAGCTCTTCGTCGCTGACGATGCAGCCCTCTTCGGTATCCAGATAGAACATCTTGCCCGGTTCGAGGCGCCACTTCTTCAGCACCCGGCTGTCCTCGATCGGCAGCACGCCCGATTCGCTCGCCATCACGACCATGTCGTCATCGGTCAGCACGTAGCGCTGCGGACGCAGACCGTTGCGGTCCAGGGTCGCCCCGATACGTTCGCCGTCCGTAAAGACGATCGCCGCGGGACCGTCCCAGGGCTCCATCATCGACGCGTAGTACTCGTAGAAGGCCCGGCGGCGCGGCTCCATCGTTTCCGCTCGCTCCCAGGCTTCGGGCAGGAGCATCATCACGGCCTGCGCCAGCGGATAGCCGCTCATCACCAGCAGTTCCAGCGCATTGTCCAAACTGGCCGTATCGCTTTGGCCTTCATAAATCAGCGGCGAGAGTCTTGCCAGATCGCTGCCGAGCACCGAACTCGACATCGCGCCTTCGCGGGCTCGGATCCAGTTGAAGTTGCCCTTGACGGTGTTGATTTCACCGTTGTGCGCCACGTAGCGGTAGGGATGAGCCAGCTCCCAGGACGGGAAGGTGTTGGTGGAGAAGCGCTGATGCACGACCGCAATGGCGGTGGCAGCGCGTTCGTCCTGCAGATCGAGATAGTAGGTGCCGACCTGGTCGGCGAGGAGAAGACCCTTGTACACCACGGTGCGGGTCGACATGGAGGGAACGAAGTATTCGGTGCCGTGTTCCAGATTGAGCCGTCGGATGTTGTGGCTCGCCGTCTTGCGGATCACGTAGAGCTTTCGCTCGAGGGCATCCTGCACCATGACGTCCGGGCCGCGTCCGATGAAAATCTGACGGATCACCGGCTCCTTGGCTCTGACGGTGGGACTCATCGGCATCTCGCGGTTCACCGGTACGTCGCGCCAGCCGAGAACCACCTGGCCGTTGGCGCGCACCGTGCGTTCGAGTTCCTCTTCGCAGGCCGCGCGCGAGGCGCGTTCCTGAGGCAGGAAGATCATCCCCACGCCGTAGTCGCCGGGCGGTGGAAGCGTCACGCCCTGGGCGGCCATTTCCTCACGGTAGTAGGCGTCGGGGATCTGAATCAGAATGCCTGCGCCGTCGCCGCAGAGCGGATCGGCGCCGACTGCGCCGCGATGATCGAGATTGTGAAGAATGAGAAGAGCGTCCTCAATGGCCTTGTGCGTTTTGCGGCCGCGGATGTTGGCGACGAATCCGACGCCGCAGGCGTCCTTCTCGAAGGCAGATTGATACAGGCCGTGCGCTTGCGCGGCGGCCGCCCTCACGTTGGTCATGCTTTGTCTCCAGCAGTTTTTTGTCCAAGGGGGGAATAGATGTGCCGATCGGCGCGCCCTTTCCGAGGAAAAAAGGCGATGTCAGCTGATCCATTCTGACAGAGCCGTCCCGGGGCATTCAGACGGCTTATTGGGCGTATGTCTTAGCGCGATTGAGCCGTCAGAGGAAGGTCGTCATGTCTTAAGAAATACTTCCTATCCCGGATGAGAGACTGCAAAAACAAAATGGCCGCCCGAAGGCGGCCGGAAGGCGGAAACGCTGTGCGTGCGGGGCTCAGACGCCGAAGGAGGAGCCGCAGCCGCAGGTCGTCACGGCGTTCGGATTGTCAATCACGAACTGAGCGCCGGACAGATCGTCCTTGAAGTCGATCTTGGCGCCGACGAGATACTGATAGCTCATCGAGTCGATGAGCAGCGTCACGCCGCCCTTTTCCATCACGGCATCGTCGTCGTTCTGGGTTTCATCAAAGGTAAAACCGTACTGGAAGCCGGCGCAGCCGCCGCCCTGCACGAACACGCGCAGCTTGAGGTTGGGATTGCCCTCCTCGTCCATCAGTTCCTTCACCTTCGCCACGGCCGCATCCGTAAAGTTAATCGGATCAGGCATCAGCTCGGGCACTTCTTCCTGAGCCGTTTCAATCTTTTCTTCAGTCATTTGCTGGTCTCGCAGACGGCCCGGGGCCGCCGCTCTCCGTTGTGGTTGTACGGGATCGGTGCGCGAAGCCGCAGACGTCGGTCGGCCGGGCGCCCGGTGAAAATCAATGAGCATCTATCCTACACGAAAACCTCGTGCGGCGGCACCCTGCCTGCCGATTTTTCAGGACGTCCCGCCGGCGCGTTCAGTTTGCGCAGGCGCAAAAAAGCCGCTTCGGAACGGAGCCCGAAACGGCTTTTTCTGCATCGTGCCGCGGATATCGCCGCGGCACGGCACGCGAAGCAATTAGCGCTTGGAGAACTGCTTGGCGCGGCGGGCCTTGCGCAGACCGACCTTCTTACGTTCGACTTCGCGAGCGTCGCGGGTCACGAGACCGGCGTTGGAGAGAACGCTCTTGAGGCCTTCATCGTAGTCGATGAGAGCGCGGGTGATGCCGTGGCGGATGGCGCCGGCCTGGCCGGATTCGCCGCCGCCGCAAACGTTGACCATGATGTCGAACGTTTCGGTGTTTTCCGTGAGCTGGAGCGGCTGCATGACAATCATGCGGCCCGTTTCACGGTGGAAGTACTGTTCCAGCGGACGGCCGTTGATCACGATCTTGCCGGTGCCGCGCTTGATGAAAACACGGGCGACCGAGCTCTTGCGGCGGCCGGTGCCGTAGTTGTAGTTACCGATCATCTTTCAAGCCTTTCGGAATTAGAGGTCAAGAACCTTGGGTTGCTGGGCGGAGTGCGGGTGTTCGGCGCCGGCGTAGATCTTGAGCTTCTTGATCATGGCGTAGCCGAGCGGTCCCTTCGGGAGCATGCCCTTGACGGCGATTTCCAGAGCGCGGCCCGGGTGCTTCGCCTGCATTTCGCAGAACGTCGTTTCGTAGATGCCGCCGGGATAGCCGGTGTGACGGTAGTACGTCTTCTTCGAGGCTTTTTCAGCGGTAAGCTTGAGCTTGTCAGCGTTGATCACGACGATAAAATCACCCGTGTCGACGTGCGGCGTGAATTCGGGCTTGTGCTTGCCGCGAAGGCGCAGAGCGATTTCGCTGGCAAGACGGCCGAGCACCTTATCACTGGCATCGACCACGAACCAGTCGCGCTTAACCTCAAGCGGCTTGGCCGAGAAGGTCTTCATTGCGTTTCACCTAATAAAGTAGAAG
>JAXEEN010000094.1:0-13000 GCA_034104065.1 Sutterella sp. | reverse complement strand
TTGCCTCTTCGCAGACGATCGTTCCCGAGGAAGAGGACTTCCGCGTCTCGGCGCTCGTGCCCGACTCCCCGCTCCTTTCGGCCTGGCTGACCCTTCATGCGGCGCACATCAGAGACGTGAGGCGGGAATCGCCCTCGCAGGGCAACTGAAGGCTGAAACAATGAAAAAGCCTGCGCGGCCGGAAAGGCTGCACAGGCTTTTTTCGGAAACGGGACTGTCCGGACTCAGAGCCGGGCGATGGTCGACATCACGCCGGTCACCTTGTCGCCGATCGACACGGTGATTTCGGCTTCGGGCGGCAGATACACGTCGACGCGCGAGCCGAAGCGGATGAAGCCGTAGCGTTCGCCGCGTTCGAGACGCTGACCGATCTTCGCGTAGCAGAGGATGCGGCGGGCGACGAGACCGGCCACCTGAACGAAGGTCACGCTGCGGCCGTCTTCGGTGGTGACGCGCACGGCATTGCGTTCGTTGTCGGTGGAGGCCTTATCGAGGTCGGCGTTCACAAAAAGACCCGGCGTATAGACGATCTCTTCAACCGTACCGGCGACGGGCGCCTTCTGGCTGTGCACGTTGAAGACGTTCATGAAGATCGAGACCATCGTGCATTCGGCACCGGTGAGCGGATCGTTCGCCTTCTGCACCTTGCAGACCCGGCCGTCGACGGGGCTGACCACGGCGCGCGGATCGCCCGGCAGTTCACGGGCGGGATCGCGGAAGAACTGCGCGCAGAAGAGCGTCACGATGAGCGCGAGAAACGCCAGAAACGACCAGCCGAAAAGCCACAGAAGAACCGTCACGGCGGCAGAGCCGCCGATAATGGACCAGCCTTCGCGGGCGAAGAAGGGATGCGGATAAATGCGCGGATTCAAAACTTTCTCCGAAGAGCATCAGGAAACGGTTCATTGTAATAAAAATCCGACGCTCCCGTTAAGATCGGGCGGAGAATATCGGGCGCGGATCGGTCAGCGGACGATCTTCGCCTGCACGGTGACGTAGAGCGACACGTCGGTCGTGCCGGCGCTCATCTGCGGAGAGACGCGGGCGGCGTTCACCATGTCGGCCGACTTCATGGCGGGCGCCGCGTAATAGCGCACGCTGCCCCCGGAACGCTGACCGACATTGACCGACTGGATGCGCACGCTGGCGGGCGTCAGGCCGAAGCTTTCCGCGACGACTTCGGCCTTGCGCGCGGCATCCGCCATCGCCGCGCGGATCAGTGCCTCGTTCTGCTCGAGTCTCGCCTTCTTCGAAACGCGGAAGGTAATGCCGTCGTAGTTCATGTGCTCGGCGGCCGCCGCCATCACGTCCGACACGGCCGTCACGTCACGGACCGTCACGCGGATCGTCTCGCGGGCGCCCCATGCGCCCGGCACGGGCACCTCGCCCTCCTTAGCCTTGGCATAAACCGGCCAGGTGGAGAGATCGTTCGTTTCCACCGTGATCCTGCCGCCGAAGCGCTTCAGCGCCTCCGAAGCGAGATTCCCCTGCTTCAGGACGGCGTCGGAAGCTTCGGAGGCCTTCGGGCGCTGCGCCTCGACAGAAAAAGTCACCAGCGCTTCGTCGTTGGGGACGGTGAGACTCGCCTCTCCCTGAATCTGAACCGTCACGCCTTCATCGGCCGCGGCCGGAAACGCCGCGGCTCCGCCCGCCATCGCTGCGCAGATCAGACCGGCCGTCAGTTCCTTCTTCATCACTTTTCTCCGTTGTCGGGTTGGTCATGGGCCAATTATGACCCTCTCCCGACGTCAATCTGCGTCAGGCAACTGCAACAATTTGTCCGTCTGCGGCACGACTGCGCGGGAAACTCCCTAGGGCCGAGCGCTCATGCAAACCGCTCTGCATCCAATGGCCTGCATTCAGCGCCTGCCGCCTCTGCAACATTCCGACGCCGTCAGACCATTCTCGTTACAATCAGCTTTAACTTAAGTCAAAACGAGCCCGCCGCCTTTGCAGATCGCCGGTTTCTCGTTTGGCATTCGGAACCGCTTTCAGGCACAGGAACCATGTCCAACAACTCGCAGTGGAGCTCCAGAGTCGGTTTTATTCTGGCCAGCGCAGGCTCGGCCATCGGATTGGGCGCCATCTGGAAATTTCCCTTCTGGGCGGGCGTCAACGGCGGCGCCGCCTTCATCATTCCGTACATCTTCTTCACCTTCACGATCGGCGTGGCGCTCGTCATGGCCGAAGTCGCCGTCGGCCGCCGGGGACGCGGCTCGGTCGTCTCCGCCATGCGCAGAGTCGGCGGTCCGTGGTTCGGCATCATGGGCGTCTTCGGCGTTCTCACCTCCTTCGTAATTCTGTCCTACTACTCCGTCGTCGGCGGCTGGTGCGTCGCCTACCTGTGGGACGCCGTGCGCGGCGCGGTGACGATCTCCGACCCGCAGATTCTGAAGGACAACTTCGGCGCGCTCGTTTCGAGCGGCACCGCCAACGTGACCTGGCATCTCGTCTTCCTGTCGCTCACGTGCGCCGTCGTGATCTGCGGCGTGGAAAGCGGCATCGAACGCATCTCCAAGTATCTGATGCCGGCGCTCTTCATCCTGATGCTCGCCATCATCGTCCGCGGCCTCACGCTGCCGGGCGCCTGGGCGGGCGTGGAGTATCTGTTCCGCTTCCGCTGGGACAGTCTGACGAGCAGCTCGATTCTCAACGCCATGGGCTTCACCTTCTTCTCGCTCTCCGTGGGAGCGGGCATTCTGGTCACCTACGGTTCCTATCTCTCCGACAAGACAAGCATCCCCAACGCCAGTCTCTGGATCGCGGTCCTCGCCATTCAGGCGGCGCTTCTGGCCGGCCTCATGATCATGCCGGCGGTCTTTGCCTTCGGCCTTGAACCGAACGCGGGCCCGGGTCTCGTCTTCATCACGGTTCCGATGATCTTCTCGCAGGTGCCGCTCGGCGACGTCTTCGCGCTCTTCTTCTACGTCTGCCTCCTCGTCGCCGCTCTCACGAGCGCGGTCTCCCTCCTTGAAGTGGTCGCCGCCTTCATGCAGAACGAATGGCATCTCTCGCGCCGTCTCTCGGTCGGGATCAGCTGGATCACGCTCTTTTTCCTCGGCAGCGTCTCGGCGCTCTCCTTCGGGCCCTGGTCAGGCTTTACCGTCGGCGGCCGTTCGTTCTTCGATCTGCTCGACTACGTCTGCACCAACTTCCTGATGCCCTTCGGCGGTCTTGCCGTGGCGGTGCTCGCTGCCTGGATTGCCTGGCCGAAAATCCGGGAACAGCTGTCGACCCCGGTTCGTCAGTCCGAGCACAAGCTCATGTTCATCCACGCATCGCTCGCGTTTCTGGCGCCGCTTCTTGTTCTTGTAGCGGTTTATCAGGGCCTTTTCGGCTGATGCCGTCCGTTCGCGCATCGTTCTGCAGCGGTGCGCGGATCCTCTGAATTTCCGGGCGCGCACTCGCCCGAACCTGCAGACAACCCAGCGGAGATCCGAGAGCGGTCTCCTCCGATAAGAAGCCGAGGTCCGCAGCGCGGCGGCCGAAGCGCACAACAGTCACGGAGTGTCATTCATGTCCGAAGCTCAACGTAAAACGTGGACGAGCCGGATCGGCTTTATTCTGGCCAGCGCCGGTGCGGCGGTCGGTCTCGGAGCCATCTGGAAGTTCCCCTACATGGCCGGAACGAACGGCGGCAGCGCCTTTCTCTTTCCCTACATCCTGATGACCTTTACGGTGGGTCTGGCCATTCTCATCGCCGAAATCGCGCTCGGCAAGATCGGCAAGGGCGGCATCGTGACGGCCTACCGCCGTCTTGCGCCCACCTGGATTCCCGCCGGCTATCTCGGCGTGCTCTGCGGCTTCATGGTGCTGTGCTTTTATTCCGCCATCGGCGGCTGGACGCTTGCCTACTTCGCGGAATCGCTCACGGGCGCCGGCCTCATCGCCGACCAGAGCCAGCTCGGCCAGCACTTCGGCAGCTTCGTCTCCGACCCGGTGAAGGCGCTCGGCTTCCAGTGGCTCTTCCTTCTCATCAACGGCATGGTCGTCGCGCTTGACGTGACGAAGGGCATCGAGCGTCTTTCGAAGATTCTGATGCCGCTTCTCTGCCTCATGATGATCGTCCTCATCGTGCGCGGTCTCATGCTGCCGGGCGCCGAAGCGGGTCTCGCCTTCCTCTTCAAGTTCGACCCGGACGCCTTTACGTGGTCGGCGCTGCTGCAGGCCATGGGCTTCACCTTCTTCTCGCTCTGCGTGGGCTGCGGCTGCATGCTCACCTACGGCTCCTACCTCAATCCGAACGACAACCTCATCAACGGCTGCGCCTGGATTTCGGTTCTGGCCGTGATCGCCTCGCTTCTCGGCGGCCTCATGATCATGCCGAGCGTCTTTGCCTTCGGTCTTGACCCGACAGCGGGCCCCGGCCTCACCTTCATCACGATGCCGGCCGTCTTCGCGCAGCTGCCCTTCGGTCAGTTCTTCGCGATCCTCTTCTATCTCTGCATCGTCGTCGCCGCCATCACGTCGTCCGTCTCGATGATCGAAATCACGGTCGCCTTCCTCGTCGACGAACACCGCTTCACGCGCGTCTCCGCCTCGATCCTCTCGACCGTGGCGCTCGCCGTCGTCGGTGCGCTGCCCTGCCTCTCCTTCGGCATTCTTTCCGACGTGAAGTTCTTCGGTTCGAAGACCTTCTTCGACGTGTTCGACTTCTTCACGAGCAACATTTCGCTGCCGGTCGGCGGTCTCGTGATCCTCTACCTTGCAGGCTCCAAGTGCTGGCCCGCCGTGCGCAGTGAAATTCTCTCGACGAGCCGCATCAGCGAAGCGCAGCTCAAGTTCCTGCGTCTCATGATGTTGGGATTCTCCCCGATCCTCGTGCTCATTGTGCTGATTTCCGGCCTGATTTAATCAGCCGAACGTCTGTCGGACGCTGCTTGGGCGTTCGCTTTCACATACAATAGGCAGTGCCCCGGGTCTTCTCGGATCCGGGGCATTTCTTTATCAAAAAACATAAGACGTCCGGCCGCGGCCACCGAAGCGGACCGGCCTATGCAAACCCATGACTGAACGTTCAACCTGGGGCTCCCGCCTCGGCTTTATCCTGGCGAGCGCCGGCTCGGCCGTCGGCCTCGGCGCCATCTGGAAGTTTCCCTACATGGCGGGAACCAACGGCGGCTCGATTTTTCTGATTCCCTACATCTTCTTCACCGTGACGATCGGTCTGACCCTGCTGATCGGCGAAATGTGCATGGGCCGCGCCGTGCGGGCCGGCGCCGCCACGGCCTTTCGCCGGCTCGGCGGAGGCTGGGTCGCCTGGATGGGCCTGCTTTCGGTCCTGACGGGCTTCTTCGTCCTCGCCTTCTATTCCGTCGTCGGGGGCTGGTGCGTCTACTACATGGTCGAAGCCTTTCTCGGCAACGGCATCATCAACGATCCGGCGCAGATGCGCGAAGCCTTCGGAGCCTTCGCCTCGTCCGGCACGGCGCCCGTGCTCTCCCATCTCGCCTTTCTCGGTGCCACGGCCTTCGTCGTGTTCTTCGGCGTGGAAAAGGGGATCGAACGCGTCGCCAAGATTCTGATGCCGCTCCTATTCATCATGATGCTGATCCTCATCGCGCGCGGCCTCATGCTGCCGGGGGCGTTCGCGGGCGTGGAATTCCTCTTCAGGCCCGACTGGTCCGCCTTCACGGGCGAGTCCCTTCTCAACGCCATGGGTTTTGCGTTCTTCTCGCTCTCCGTCGGCTCGGGCTCGCAGATGAACTACGGCAGCTATCTGAGCCGCGACGTTCATCTGCCGTCGTCCGTCTCCTGGATCGTCTTTCTGGCGATTCTGTCGGCCGTGCTCGGCGGCCTCATGATCATGCCGGCCGTCTTCGCCTTCGGTCTCTCGCCCGATGCGGGTCCGGGCCTCACCTTCGCGACGATGCCCGCCGTCTTCGCCCAGCTGCCCTTCGGCCACTTCTTCGCCGTGACCTTCTACGTCTGCCTTTTCGTCGCCGCACTGACGTCGAGCATTTCGATTCTCGAAATGTCGGTTCAGTACCTCGCCGACGAATGGAAGTTCTCCCGCCCGGCAGCCGTCGCTCTGACGGGAACGGTGCTTGCCGTACTCGGCACGCTCTGCGCGCTCGGCTTCGGTCCTCTGGCCGACGCGACGCTCTTCGGAAAGACCTTCTTCGACTTCTTCGACTATCTGACGAGCAACATCGGCATGCCGATCGGCGTGCTCGGCATCGCGCTGGTAACGGCCTGGCTCGCCTGGCCGGTGACCCGCACGCAGCTCACGCTCGTCAAGCCCGTTTCCGGCTTCTTCCTCTCGGGCTACCGTCTCATCGCCGGCATCTTCGCTCCGGTTCTCATTCTGGTCGTCATGCTCAAAGGGCTCGGCGCCTTCTGATTCATTTACTTTTTATCCGCGTTTCCCATGTCTGAAAACATCAGTTCCGGCTGGGGCTCCCGCCTCGGCTTCATCCTTGCAAGCGCCGGTTCGGCCGTCGGTCTCGGCGCCATCTGGAAGTTCCCCTACATGGCTGGCACGAACGGCGGCTCCGTCTTTCTGCTTCCGTACATCTTCTTTACCGTCACGGTCGGCATTTCGCTTCTGATCGCGGAATTCGCCATGGGCCGTGCAGGCCGAAGCGGTCCGATGGAAAGCCTCACGCGCGTCTGCGGACGCGGCTGGGGCTTTTTCGGCGGAATCGGCGTCTTTACCGTCTTTCTGATCCTTTCCTTCTACTCGTGCGTGGGCGGATGGTGCATCAAGTACGCCGCCGACGCCGTCGTCGGACGCGGTCTCATCAGCGATCCGGCGCTGCTCGGCTCGCACTTCGGCGAATTCGTCTCCGACGGCTTCAGAAGCTACCTTTATCTGCTCGTCTTCCTCGGCATCACCGCGCTCGTCGTCGTGCGCGGCATTGAAGCGGGCATCGAACGCGTCGCCAAGGTACTGATGCCCGCGCTCTTCATCCTGATGCTCGTTCTGATCGTTCGCGGCGTGACGCTGCCGGGCGGCCTGAAGGGCGTCGAATACCTCTTTGCCCCCCGCTGGGAGGACTTCAACGCCTCGGCGCTCTTCAACGCCATGGGCTTCTGCTTCTTCTCGCTTTCGCTCGGCGCCGGCACCATGATCACCTACGGCTCCTATCTGAGCCCGAAGGCCGACCTGCCCGGAGCGGTCGGCTGGATCGCGGCTCTCGCCATCTTGTCCTCCGTGCTCGGCGGTCTGATGGTGCTTCCCGCCGTCTTCGCCTTCGGTCTCGACCCGACGGCCGGCCCCGGCCTCACCTTCGTGACGATGCCCGCCATCTTCTCGCAGATGCCCTTCGGCCAGCTCTTCGCGGTCTTCTTCTACCTCTGCCTCGTCGTCGCGGCACTCACGTCGTCCGTCTCGATGCTGGAAGCCTGCACGGCGCTGCTGACGCGTCAGTTCCATATCAGCCGCCCGAAGGCCATCGCCGTCACGCTCGCCGGCTGCGCGCTCGTGGGGCTGGCATCGACGCTTTCCTTCGGCGCCTGGAGCGACGTGAAGCTCTTCGGCAAAACCGTGTTCGACCTTCTCGACTACATGACGAGCAACGTCGGCATGCCGCTCTCCACCTTCGGCATTGCCATCGCCGCCGCCTGGATTGCCTGGCCGGCGACCAAGCGGGAGCTTCTGACCTCGCGCACGCTCAGCAGCGGCAGACTTGCCTTCATCCGCATTATGATCGGTCTCGTCAGCCCGCTTTTCGTCGTTACCGTCGCTCTCGGAAGTCTCTGATGATCCCTTCTCTTGAACGCGCCCGGCAGCGCGGCCGCGAACTTTTTCTGACGGTTCTCGGCCGCGAACTGGTGGCGCACCGCGCCCTTTGGATCGGCATCGCGCTCGTCTTTCTCTGCGCAGCCTTCGTCTGGCCGCTGATGTCGGGCGAAGGCTTTACCTCCCTGCAGCTTCTTCTTTCAACGGGCGCCGCCTGCGGCGCCTTCACCGCTCTCTATCTGGTCGGCCTGGTCGCCGTTCTTCTTTCCGTCAGAAGCACCGTCTTTCCGGATACGGCCGAAGGGCGATTCTTCATGAAGGGCGCCTTCTCAGGCTTCCTCTTCGCCGCGCTCCCGGCTCTCCCCGCTATCATTGGCGCATTGCTTCTTTGCTTCCTCTGATCCCACATCATGCAGATCCGCCGTCTTTTTCTTCTCTACTTCTCTCCGACAGGCCATGCCCGCCGCGTCGCCCGCATGCTCGCCGGCGGTCTTCGCGCTTCGGGTCTTCCGATTGATGAAATCGACGTGACCGACAAATGGGACCGGGAGGAGCCGCGCGAATTCGGCCCGGGCGATCTGGTCTTCACGGCCTTCCCCGTCTATTTCGGCCGTCTTCCGCTGCCTCTGCAGACCCTGGACTGCTGGAGCGGAAACGGCGCGTTCGCCGTGCCCGTCGCCGCCTACGGCAACCGCGCCTACGAGGACGCGCTCCGCGAAGCCGCCGATCGTCTGCGGGCGCTCGGCTTCACCGTCCCGGCTGCCGCCGCGTTCGCCACCGAACACAATCAGAGCAGGCTCATCTGCCCCGGCAGGCCGAACGACGAGGACCGGGCCGGCATTGAAGACTTCGCGCGCCGCGTCTTCGAGAAGGTCTCGGCTGGCGACGGGGCGTCGCTGTCCGTCGATCTTCCCGGAACCGGCGGCTACCGTCCCTACGGCCGGATGCCCGCCGTGCCCCAGCCCGACGAGATCTGCCGGCACTGCGGCCGCTGCGTCGAGGTCTGTCCGATGGACATCATCGATCCGACCGCCATGACCGTCCGCGAACCCGAGCTATGCATCGGCTGCCGCGCCTGCACGGCCGCCTGCCCCGACAATGCCCGTCACTATCCGGCGCCTGTCGAAGCCAAAATCGCGGAACTGATGGCGTCGATTCACGAAAACAATCCCGAACACAAGGCGCCCGTCGTTTTTCTCTGAGCACGGGAGGACCTGATGAGGGAACGCATTACCGTCAGCCGCGCGGCGCCGACGGGCGCCGGCATCGCCGAACTGAACCGCATGCGCGTATTCGTCCCCGGCGCTCTTCCCGGCGACACCGTGCTGGCCGACATCGACCCGCCTCCCAAAGGCGCCCGCTCGGCGGTCGCCCGCGTCGTTGAAATCCTCGAGAGCCGCTGGCGGACGTCCGAGATCTGCCCCGCGCTCGAAGCCGGCTGCGGAGGCTGCCCGCTCGGGCGGCTCTCCTACGAAGGTCAGAAAGCCGTCAAAACGGCGCTTCTAACCGATGCGCTTGCCGAAGCCGGCGTTTCTGCGCCCGAGCCGGAACCCCTGATCGGCGCCGATGAAACGCTCACCGTTTTTCGCAACAAAGCCGTCCTCTATCCGCTCCGGGACGAAGACGGCTGGCATTTCGGCATGTACGCGGCAGGCACGCACCGCGTCGTTCCCCGGGCCGCCCGCTGTCCCCAGGTCCGCGGCTGGATGCATGAGGCCGCAGAGGCGGTGGCGTCCTCGCTCGACGGCTCGTCTCTGAGGCCCTACGACGAGTCAGACGGCACGGGCGACGTGCGCACGCTTCTTCTTCGCGAAGGACGAAACGGCGCCGAGCGATTGGTGACGCTGACCGTGCGTGAAGCCGGCGAAGCCGTGATGTCCGCCGTCAGGCGAACGGCCGACGTCCTCGCCGGCCTCGCGGTCACGAGTTTTTCCGTCAGCATTCATCCGTCTCCGGGCAACGCCGTGCTCGGCCGGGAGTTTCGTCTGATCGCCGGCGCGGAAAGCATCGCCACGGACATCGGAGGACTGCAGTTCTCCGTCCGCCCGGAAACCTTTCTTCAGGTCAATACGCCCCAGACGGCGAAGCTTTACGACAAGGCGCTCGAATGGGCGGCGCCCGCTCCGGGCGAAGTCTTTCTCGATCTTTACTGCGGCGTCGGAACGATGACGCTTCTCGGCGCCCGCCGGGCATCCAAAGCCGTCGGCGTCGACATCGTCGGCGCCTCCATCGAGCGGGCAAGAAGAAACGCCGAAGCGAACGGCATCGCCAATGCCGACTTTTACGCCGGTGCTGTTGAAGCCGTGCTTCCCGGCCTGATCGCCGGCGGACTTCGTCCGGATACGGCGATTCTGGATCCTGCGTTCAAGGGGCTCGACGACACCGTGCCGGCGCTTATCAGCAGCCTTGCGCTCAAACGCCTGGTCTACGTCTCCTGCAACCCGAAAACCTTCGCCCGCGACGCAGCGCGCCTGATTGCGCTCGGCTGGAGGCTGGAACGGCTGGTTCCCGTGGATCTCTTCCCCGGCGCGCTTCATGTCGAGACCGTCGGACGATTCGTCAGATAAGTCGACTTATTAAAACCGCCGGGCGGATCGGCATTTCCGACGCCGCGGTTCGACTTCATTCCCGAGCGGCCGCCCGTTTCTTCCCGGGACAAGGCCGACGGCGGGACCGATACGCCCGCGTTCAGCGGCGGTAGAGTCCCTCTGCGAACTGTGCCGGCGACAGGAAGAACTGAAGCGCCTTGTCCTCCCGGCGGGTCTTGAAGAAGTCGGGGAGACTGCGGATGACGGTCTGCCCATAGCCCTTTTCCACGACGCGGGCGTCGCAGAGAACGAGCATGCCGCGGTCCTCCTCGCTTCGGATGAGCCGGCCCGCTCCCTGCTTGAGGGAGATCACGGCTTCCGGCAGCGTCATCATGAAAAACGGGTTCCCCCCCTTTTCCCGGATGGCCTCGCAGCGCGCCGCCCCCACCGGATCGTTGGGCGGCGCGAAAGGAATCTTGTCGATGATGACGAGCGACAGCGCATCGCCCTTGACGTCGACGCCTTCCCAAAAACTCATCGACCCCACCAGAACGGCGTTGCCGGCAAGGCGGAACTCATCGATGAGCGCCATCTTCGGACGGGACCCCTGAACCAGGAGCGGGAAGGGATAGCCGTTCGCCTCAAGCTTGGCGGCCAGACAGCGCGAAGCCTCCTCCACGGCGGCAAGCGACGTGCACAGAAGAAAGGTTCGTCCGCCCGCAGCCCGGATGAGCGGCCAGGTCGCCTCCACGACCCGACGCGTGTGTTCGATCGTATTGTTTGCCGGGGCAGGAATTCTCGGCAGATAAAAACAGCCCTGTTCCCAGTATTTGAAGGGGCTGCCCCAGGTGAGCGACCGGCAGTCGCCGTCGATGCCGAGCTCCGATTTGAAGTGCGAGAAGTCGCCGTCGCTCGAAAGCGTCGCTGAGGTAAAAACCCAGCTACCGCCTTCCGCCTCGCGAAGCTTCCTGAACTCTTCGGAAAAGGAGAGCGGCGTATTGTTGAAGCGCACGGCGAACTGCGTGACTTCAATCCAGCGGACGCGGTCGCCCGTCTTGATTTTGCCGCCTTCCGGCATGCCGTCTCTGAACTGCTTCAGAATCGGCTCCCAGAGCTTCATCTCGTCGAGCACCTGGGCATGACGCTCGGCGAGCGTATCGATGTCGTTGTCCCGGCCTTTGTTCGCTCTGAGCGCCTCCCCCAAATCCGCAAAGGTCTGAATCAGCCGGCCGAGTCCGGGGGAGAGCTCCCCGAAGCGGGGCACATCCCAGACGGCCTTTCGATCCCCTTCTCTGAGACCGATTCCCTGAACCGCCAGACGCAGTTCCCGAACCGCCTTGACGGACGCATCGTAAAGCTGATCCCAGGCGGCGCCGTCCGGCGCCTTGAGGCGGCCGAGCGTGCGGGCCTCGTTGGAGACATCCTCGACCTCGTACGTGGAGAAGCTCGTTCCGAAGAAATCCGACGCAATGCCCGGGAGCTGATGAGCTTCGTCGATGACCGTGAGCGCGGCCTTCGGGAGCATCCCGTCGATGGCATCGCTTTGCTGACGCAGCGCCATCGAACTCAGATAGAGATGATGATTGACGACCACGACCTGGCTTTCGAGCGCCGCCTCCCGGGCCTTCTTCACGAAGCACTCGTCGTACTTCGGGCAGCGCTCCTTTCCGAGACAGTTTTCCCGGGTGCTGGTGACCATCGGCCAAAGCCGGTCGTCCTCGGGAACGGAGCCGAGCTCCGAACGGTCGCCCGTGCGGGACGTCTGCGCAAAGCGCTCGATCAGCCGAAGCTTGACGTAGGAATTCTGCTCGGGAAGCATGCCGCCCGAACGGGCGAGTTCGAGTCTGTACAGACAGACGTAGTTCGCGCGTCCTTTGAGAAGCGACACTCTCACGGGCGTGCCGAGCGCCTTCTGCAGAGCCGGCAGGTCCTTTTTGAAAAGCTGATCCTGAAGAGGTTTGCCTGCCGTTGAGATCACGCAGCTGACGCCGGCGAGCAGTGCGGGCGTCAGATAGGCGAACGTCTTGCCGGTTCCCGTGCCGGCTTCGGCAATCAGCGTGCCGTTCGACTCAATGGTCTTCGCCACCTCGAGCGAAAAGGCGGTCTGGCCCTCCCGCGGACGGTAGCCCTTCACGGATTTCGACAGCGCTCCGTCGGAGGAGAAGGCCGCCGATACGCGTTTGACAAGCGGCGTCTGAACATCCAGCAGAACAGACTGCTCGGGCGTGCGTGACATGGCGCACCTCAGAAATACTTGGCCAGTCCCGAGTCGCGCTCGCCCTTGCGGGATTCGTAGCGCTCCTGAGCTTCCGTACGTTCCCTGAGCGACTGATCCAGCTCGGCCTTGCGGGCTTCCCGTTCAGCACGGCGCTTGGCGGCCTCGGCCTCGGCCTTGGCCATGCGTTCACGGGCGGCCTGCTGCTTCGTTTCAAAGGCGGCCAGATTGGCATCCTCCTGCTGACGGCGCTCTTCTGCCCGGGCATGATTCTCGCTGACGTCCTTGTCCGTCTGACCGAGATGAAGGTCGGTGGGCGCGGAGGGCCCGCGGACCGTTCTCGGCTTCACGGGTTCGGGCGCCGCCTTGGGCGGACGGTTCGCCGCCTCGCGCTGCTTTTCCTCGTAGGCCTTCAGATTGGCGGCTTCCTGCGCTTCGCGCTCGGCGGCCTTCGCCTGACTGCGGGCGACGTCTTCGGCCGTCCGGCCGATATGACGGTCCGAAGCGGCATCGGTCGGCTCGGGCGTGCGCCCGCCGACCTCCATCGGCTTGGAAGGCGCCTTCGGCACGACC
>JAXEEN010000093.1:0-4905 GCA_034104065.1 Sutterella sp. | reverse complement strand
GCAGAGGATCATAAAATTTACAGCGTATCAACAGTCATGTAGAATGATGTTCATCCCGCCGACATGAGAATGATGCCTGAAAATTCTCTGCTTGAAAAGCTCTGTTTTGTTAGAGGAAACCCTAACAAAACAGACCTTGGCCAACAAGGGCAAGGGGAGGCGGTCGTCGGGGGCGTGCTGCAAATGTGCCGGGAATAGAGAGCCCGGCATGGTTTTCACAGCCGGAAGGCCGAAGCCGCGAACAGGAAGAGAAATCGTTTTTTCATCGGTACGGCGCGGCACTGCCGATCAGACGGCGGAAAAACCCCGGATCAGGCGCTTCGTTTCCAAATTTTTCTGTATGACCGGCAGCGTCGTTACTCCACTTCCCCTCGGCCGTTCGACCTTTGCAGCCCTTCGTGCTGCCGGAGCGGTATATGTCGACAAGACTGATCTGGTCGCAGAGCTTGCTGCCGAAGACCGGAAAATTTTTCTTGTCCGTCCTCGGCGATTCGGCAAGTCGCTTCTTCTTTCGACGTTCGGTTCTTTGTTTGAGGCGGGGCTTCGGGATTTTGAGGGCCTGGCGATTTCATCGGTTTGGACCGACAGGACGTATGATGTTGTCCGTCTCGATTTTTCCGAAGTGCGTGAATTTTCGGATGCGGATGATTTTAAAAAGAAGTTTTCTCGGCTTTTGCGGCGATCCTTCAGCCGGGTCGGCGTCGGCATGTCCGACTCTGATGAACCTGCGGAAGATCGGATCGCGTTGTGGATGGCCGGACTGCCTGTGCGGTCGCTGGTTGTTCTCATTGACGAATACGATGCTCCGCTGACCGTGTGTTTGAATGATGCCGTCCTGTTCAAAGATGTTCAGGCCGTCATGAGCGAATTTTTCAGTCTGCTGAAGTCACAGGAAGGGTGTCTGCGTTTCCTTTTTATGACAGGCATAACGAAGTTCAGCAGCACCAGTATTTTTTCTGCTTTCAATAATCTCCGTGATATTTCATTGGATACTCGCTACGGAACGCTTCTGGGTTATACCGAGGAAGAGATGCTGCGATACTTCGGCCCTCATCTTGAGCAAGCCGCGGAAGTGCTGCAAACCAATACTGGCTCCCTTATGAAGGAGCTGAAATCCTATTACGACGGCTTTTGTTTTGATGAAGCGGCGAGGCTTCATGTTTTTTGTCCCTGGTCGGTATTGAATTTTCTGACCTCCCCGGCCCGGGGATTTAAAAACTATTGGTTCAGCTCCGGCGGACAGACTTCAGTGCTCATGAAATATTTGGAAAACCATACATTGGCGGATCCTGTTACTTATCTTCAGCCGAAACGTGTGACGCTGGGCGATTTGTCCGAACCTCGTCGGTATTCCTCAGTCAGTCTGGAAGTCCTGCTTTTTCAGGCCGGGTATCTGACCATAAAGTCTGCTGATGAAACGGATTCCGTGGAGCTTGGCTATCCGAATCGGGAAGTTGCAGTATCCATGGCGCGCCTTTACGCCGGCGAATTGCTCAGAGGCCGAACGATACGGCCGGAAAGCGGGCTTTCCGTGCTTTCCATCCTGAGCAGCGGGTCGCCTTCGGATGTTGCCGACTGCTTCAACTATGCCTTGAATTCAATCGATTATCAGCGTTTTCCAGTTCGGGACGAGGCATCATGCAGAGCGTACCTGCAGGTGCTTCTTATCGGTGCAGCCATGCTTCCTCAGGTGGAAGCTCACACTGCCAGAGGACGAAGCGATCTGGAGGTCGATGCAGGCGGAAGGCACTGGGTTTTTGAGCTGAAGTACGCGGCAGACGGTGAATCTGCCGAAAAGAAGCTTTCAGAAGCCGTCGGGCAGATGCTGTCGAGGCACTACGGAGAGACCATGCACGGCCGTACCCTTATGCGCATGGCCTTCGTCTATTCCGGCAGGGAACGCCGATTTGTTGCATGGAAAACCGTTCGGGAAGCCGTATCGGACTGAGGGTATTTGTTCCCCGGGGAGATTCTGTCGGGGGGCCGTTTTTCCGGACGGCGGCAGCGGACCCCGGCTCCATTCGGGGACGCGGCCGGGCACGGCCGTCCGGGCCGGAGCCGTGAGCCCGGGCTGCAGTCCGGGTCAGCCGGGCAGCTGTTCGGTGCGGCGCAGGGTCTCCGCGAGCTGCTGCGCATAGGGCGCGCGGCGGGCTCTGAGCACGTCGGCAAGCGCGTGGTAGTACCAGAGCGTGCCTTCCTTGCGGGCCGTGAAGCGCTGATAGACCTCGTCGCCGATGCGGACGGCGTCGCGGAAGATGTCGGTGAGGTTGCTGAGCTTGTCGGCGGAAAGCACCAGTATCGCCTCGTCGGGGACCGCCTGAGGATCGGCCATGCGGGCCAGATGCGCCAGCTTTCTGTCCCGCCACGGCTGCTTCTTCACGCCGGGCGCGGCCACTTCGTCCGTGCAGGCGAGCACCAGTTCGAGCACGTCTTCGCCGACCTCGCTTCGGATCGCTTCGAGCCACGCTTCGCCGCCGTCCTCCGCCGCATCATGCAGCAGCGCGGCGCAGGCCTGACGCTCGCTGCCGCCGCGGGCGATGACCAGCCGGCAGACGTCGAGCGGATGCACGATGTAGGGGATGTCGGTGCCCGTGCGCTTCTGTCCGTCGTGAACGCGCAGGGCGAGGGCGAAGGCCCGGGAAAGTCGGTCGGAAAAGTGCAGCAAGAGAAGTCTCCTCGTCAATCCTTCCATTATGACGTTTTTGTCCGACGCGTGCCCGCGGCCGGCCGCAGGGCTGAGTCTGAAAAGAGACGGGCGGGCGTCCTTCGCGGCGTCGGCCGGCATGCGATCAGCCGACTTCGGCGACCGAACGAAAGGAATTCCGTATCCCGATCATGCCGGACGGACGGGCCCGCCGGCCTGACGGCGAACGGGATGCCGGCCGGATCCGAAAGCCGGCCGTTCACGCCGCAATTCCCTGCCGCAGAGGGAGTGACGGCAGCTGCTGCGAAGCCCTGGGATGGGGAAAACGGAGACGTCCGCCGCCGGCGGGCGAGACCGCACGCGGGCTGCGGCGGGAAATTTCGCCATCTGAAATTAAAGATAACGGATCCTCTTCATATTAGTGATACAATAAATGCGGCACAATGCTTTGTAAGGAGAATCCGTTATGACTGAAAAAATCACGCAGGCCGCCGAACCGAGAAGGCGGGGGCGTCCCGTCAAGGCCGACGCGCTCGGCGGCAAGCTTCAGGTGCGCGTCTCGGACCATACGGCCGACGTCTGCCGCAAACTGGGCGGTTCGGCCTTTCTGCGCGGCATCCTTGACCGGATCGTCGGCGAGTACGACCGTCTCGACGCCGACAGGCGGGAAACGCAGAGCGGGCGGGAGGAGCTCTTCCGGCGCATCGCCGAAGAGGCCGTGCGGATTCCGTTCGCCGAGGCCTCGGTGTCCTGCGGGTTTCCCGACGCGGCGTTCGATTCGCGCGTCGAGCCGTTTTCGCTTCACAGCTATCTCGTCTACAACGCGCACGACGCCTATGCGGTCGAGGCCCGGGGCGACTCCATGGCCGACGCCGGGATCTTCGAAGGCGACATGCTGGTGCTCGACCGCTCCATGCGGCCGAGAAACGGCGACATCGTGCTGGCGCTTCTGCACGGCGACATGACGCTCAAGCGTCTTCGCTACGACCGTGCGGGCCGGCCGGAACTGCATCCCGAAAACGCCTCGGCCGAGTATCCGGTGATCCGGCCCGCCGAGCACGACGATTTTTCGGTGCAGGGCGTGCTCACCGGCCTTCTGCGCCGCTATGCCTGAGAGGAGAATGCTCATGACGATGCGGACAGACGGCGAAGGACGGCGGCTTCGGGCGGCGCGTCCCGCGCAGGAAGGACCGGAAGCGACGGTGGCGGCGGTGCTCGGGAAGGCTCCCTGCGGCTTTCCGTCGCCCGCCATGGACTATCAGAGCGAAGACATCAGCGTGACGGATCTCTTCGCGCCGCGGCGCGAGGCGACCTACATCATTCAGTCGCAGGGCGATTCGATGGCGGACGCCGGGATCGTCGACGGCGACTGGCTCTTCGTCGACCGCTCGGTGAGACCCCGGGAAGGGCACATCGTGCTCGCCTGGATCGACGGCGAATTCACGGTGAAGCGCCTGCGCTTTGAAGCGGGCCTGCCGGTGCTGTACCCGGAAAACGCGGCTGCGGACTATCCGGTGCTGCGCCCCGCCGATCCGGAGCGCTTCTGGATCGAAGGCGTGGTGGTCAGTTCGGGCAGACGCTACCGCGTCTGAGCGCGGGCGGGAGGGGAGACGCATGCGGACGGTGCTCCATACCGACATGAACAAGTTCTACGCGAGCTGCGAGCGGGCCTTCCGGCCCGATCTGCGCGGGCGTCCCGTCGTCGTGCTCTCCAACAACGACGGCTGCGTCGTGGCGCTCACCGCCGAGGCGAAGGCGCTCGGCATCCGCCGCGGCGTGCCGTACTTCCGGATCCGGGAACTCGCGCAGAAGCACGGTGTCGCGGTGCTCTCCTCCCACTACGAGCTCTATCAGTCGATGTCGGACCGCATCGCCGCCGTCATCGGGCGTCACGTGCCCGTGATGGAGCGCTATTCGATCGACGAGATCTTTGCGGATCTTACCGGCATGACGGGCGACATGACGGCGCTCGCCCGGCGCATCCGCGAACAGGTGTTCGACTGGACCCGCATTCCGTCCTGCGCCGGGATTGCGCCTACCAAGACGCTGGCGAAGCTCTGCGACCATTTCGCCAAGACCTACGATGCGTTCGGCGGGGTCGTCAGCTGGTTCGATCTGACGCCCGCCCGGCAGGCGAAGGCGCTCGCGGCGACGCCCGTCTCGGAGATCTGGGGCGTCGGGCCGAAAACGGCCGCCAAACTGGCGGACCGGCGCGTGCGCACGGCGGCCGACTTCGTGAAGCTCTCCTCGCCCGCGGTGAG
>JAXEEN010000092.1:0-7088 GCA_034104065.1 Sutterella sp. | reverse complement strand
GAGGAGGGCGAACTCATCGTCGAGCTCGCACCGGTCCCGAAGCGCTGTCCCGAATGCAGCTCGGCCGTTGCCGATGAAAAGGCGAACTTCTGTCCGCACTGCGGCTTCAGGCTCTGAGCCTGACCGGATGAGACCGGCATGAACGAAAACGGAGTTCCCTTTCGGGAACTCCGTTTTCGTTATCCGGCCGCCGTCTCCTGACGGCAGATGCCGGCGGCGATTACTTCAGATTCGGAAACTCAACAACGTGGCATTCGTTGCAGAGCGCCCGCGAAGCCTTGTGTTCGCTGTGGAAGACCGTGCACTCGACGGTGCAGCTTCTGCAGCTGCTGATGAACCGCTATGCGGATCGTCCGACTGCTCGTCTGGAAGAGGGCGTCGCCGCCGCCAGAGAAAAAGGCACCGCCGGCGCCGATGAAACCGCCGCCGGGTTCGCGGAGTGGTACCGGCGGTTTCGGGAAGAAAAGGCGGGCTATACGAATTTCGGCCTGATGATCCTCACGCTCTCCGCGACGGATGAACAGCTTCGCGCACGCATGAGCGACTGGTACCGGCGCATCTTCGAGCGTCTGCGCGGCTCGCCCGCGGGCGACAGTGCGCTCATCGCCGTCCTGGCCATCGAAGGTCTTTTCTACCTGCGCCATTTCCAACTCGACGTGCTCGACGAGGTCACGGAGGAACGCATTCTGAATACGCTCGCGTCGCTCTGCGAGGCGGCCCGCGAAGCCCCGAAGGCGGCTCCGGGCGACTGACGGCGGCCGACGCCGGCGCACGGCGCCGTCGAACAAATGACGGCCGCCGCCGGTCAGATCTGCAAAAGAGTCTTATTTAAGGATCAGATTACGCAAATTCCCGTGTGTTTCAGGGAATTACGACAAAATTCGCAGGAATATCCGGCAAAAAAGCGCTATCATTTCCGACCAGGATAAATAAAAACAACAATCCTTCAAAATGGCCGGAAACAAAAAGCCCAGAAAAAAATACCACCCGGGGAAGGCTGCCGCTCACAAAAGCCTGCTCATGCAGCTGCCGATCGCCGATGAAACGGCGCTGCGCATGCAGCGGGACATGGAGAGACGGGTGCTCAGCATGCGTCTCTCCCAAAAGAATCCCGCCGACATGGTCTCGATCGTCGTCTGTCTCGGAACCGTATGGCTCCTTGCGGAAAAGACCAATCAGACGGAGCAGGTCCGAGCCGCCGTCGAGAAAGGCATTGCGGAACTGCGCGCCGACCTGCCGACGGGCGGTCATCTCGCGCCCGCGGCCTACGATGCGCTCATTGAAGCGGCCGCCTACTGCGGCGCCGTGCTTCGCTGCACGACCGGCGCCGAATACCTTGAGCAGAGCAGGCGGGTGGAGGAGGCGGGCGAGCTCGGCCTCGTCAACGACTTCCTCGACGAGCTCCGCAGCTATACCGAACTGATCACCGAGGAAGACGATCCGGGGAAGGTTCCTTCGCCGTCCGGCAATCCGTAAAACTCGGCCGGTCTGAAGACAAAGGCATGCGGGTGCCCGTTGAGAAGTCGCCGCCTTCGGGACAAAGCCGGACCCGCGAACCATCAGGGCCCGCACCCGCAGAAGAATGATAAACGAAGCCCCGCCGCAGGACGGGGCTTTTTATCGGGACGTTTGAACCGGCTGTATGAACGGAGTCACGGCCCTGCAGATCCCCTCCGGGATCCTTCGCAGGAATTTGATTTTTCTGTAGTATTAGAGGATTGAGCCCTCCGGGCGCCTACTGATCTCACACCCGACCGGAACAGCAAAGGAATGCCCGGAGGACTCAATGGCTGACTGTTTCAGAATGAAGTCGCGTCAAAGACGCTCTTGATGCCGACGAACTGCATGAGGCCGGCCTTGCCGCTCTCGCAGCCGATCCCGCTTTCCTTGAAGCCGCCCATCGGCGCCGTGATGTCGCGGCCGGCGTCATTGAGGAACACATTGCCGGCATGAATCTCGCCGGCGAGCTTCAGCACCTCCTCCTTCGGTCCGTAGAGTGCGGAACTGAGCCCGTAGGGCGTATCGTTGGCCATTCGGACCGCCTCTTCGACCGTCCTATAGGTGAGTACCGACAGCACCGGCCCGAAGATTTCCTCGCGAGCGATGCGCATTTCCGGCTTCACGTTCATGAAGATCGTCGGTTCGATGAAGTAGCCGTCGGTCGGTTCGCCGGGCACGCGGCCCGCAAAGAGTTCGGCGCCTTCCTCGACGCCCGAGCGGATGTAGTCGGCCACGCGTCGGTAATGAGCGCCCGATACGACGGGACCGAGCACGGCCTGGGGATCGTCGGGACGGCCGACGGGGTAGAGCGGCAGCATCTTCGCGAAGAGGGCGCGCACCTCGGCCTGCATGCTTTCATGAATGAAGAGACGCGTGAGCGACGTGCAGGTCTGACCGGCATTCAAAAATACCGAGTCGAAAAGCTTGCGGCAGGCCGGTTCGTAGCCGGGCATGCCGGGCAGCCAGATGTCGGGCGACTTGCCGCCGAGCTCGAGACAGACGCGCTTGAAGCCTTCGGCGGCATCGCGGTTGATCCGGCGGCCCACTTCCGTCGAGCCGGTAAAGGACACCATCGCCACCTTCGGATGCTTCACCAGCGTTTCGCCGAGCACGCAGCCGCAGCCGTTGACGAGATTGAAGACCCCTTTGGGAAAGCCCGCCTCGTGAAAGGCCTCGGCCAGCACGCAGGCCGAGAGAGGCGCAAGCGTGGAGGGCTTCAGCACGACGGTATTCCCCATGAGGAGCGCGGGAACCACCTTCTGGATGATCTGTCCGAGCGGGTAGTTCCAGGGCGTGATGCAGCTCACGACGCCGTGGGGCTCGAGAACAAGACGGGCGCCCTCGGTCCGCCGGGGCTGAAGCACGCGGTCGGCAAGCCGCAGATAGGTTTCAATGCGCGAAAGCTGATAAAGACAGTGTTTTTTGAGCGCATAGCTCCAGGGCGCGCCGAGCTCCCGGGTTTCGATGCCGGCCACGCGCGTGCAGTTTTCCTTCATGAAGTCGACCACGCGCTGCATCAGGCGGAAGCGGTTGACGGCCGGCGTCTTCGACCAGCCAGGAAAAGCCGCCGCAGCAGCCTCGACGGCGCGTTCCGCATCGCGGACGTCCCCTCGGGGAATGCGCGCGCAGGGCGCCATCGCCACCGGGTCCTCCACGTCGATCATCGCTGCGGACGACGACGGCACCCATTCGCCGTTGATGTACTGTTTCTGAAAATTCGGATCTTTCATGACTGAACTTAATGAAGGGCGGGACGACGGAAAAAGCGAGCGATCGGAGAAGGCACGCGCCCGCTCAGAATCAGAAGCGAAAGCGAAACGCCGGCAAGCACGAAGAACGCGCCGAAGGCGGCTTCCGCGGAAGGCGGCACGCCCGTATGAAGCGACTCGTAAAGAATAGCCGACATCGTTTCAAAGACGATCATCTGACCCACGAGCACGGCGGGAAGCCGGCAGCTCATCCGATTCCAGAGGAGGTTGCCGAGCCACGAGCACGCGAGCGCGAGAAAGAGAATGAGAACTATACCCTGCCAGTCGGGCAGAAGCGTTTCACCGGGACTCAGAATCGGAACGGCGGCAAAGCCGGCGGCGGCGAAGGGCAGGACGGCCGCCCCCTGAGCGGCGGTCCAGACGGTGAGCGACGCGCCCGGATGGCGGCGAAGCCAGGCGGCGTTGGCGAGCGGAAACCAGGTCCAGATCACGACGGAGAGCGCGGCTAGAAAGAGACCGAAGGCGTATTCGGCCGCGGTCACGCCGGCGGCTTCCGTGCCGATAAGCTCAAGACGTTCGCTGTTGAGAAGGAAGAGTCCGAGCGAGATGAGCACGAAGGGGAGAACGAGGCGCTTCACGTTTCCGCGGCGGCCTTCGTCGGTCAGGCAGGCCGTCAGCGACGCCGTCAGCGGGATGAGCGCGGAGAAGACGGCGGCGAGCGACGCGCCGATGCGGACGACGGCGGCGGACAGCACCCAGTAGTAGAAGAGATTGCCGACGATGCCGAGCAGCGCGGCTTCCAGCCAGTCCCGGCGGGAGAGACGGGCCGCGTCGCGGCGTTTGACGGCGAGCATGAGCGCGCAGAAGAAGCCGAAGACGGCGTAGCGCAGCAGAGAGATCCAGAGCGGCGAATGGTCACTGAGAAGCTCGGGGATGACGTAGACCGTGCCCCAGATGAGGCAGGCTCCCACTCCGTAAAGAAAACCCGAAAACATTCAGACCTCAGTGCACTGCCGAAAAGAAAACGGGCGGCGAACCGTCCGGGAAGAATGACATTGTAGCGGTTCTCAGGGTAAACGCGAGGTATTACCGTCTGAAAGCTGCAGGAGTCAGTCTGTTGAGAAGCCCGGCAGTGCATCGGAGACCGGAGGAGCACGCTGCTCGTCGGGCGGCATGAACGTCGGAAGCTCACAAGGGAGAGAAGCCGTCTGTCCGTGTGTCTGCCGGAAAAGGGGAGAGCAGCCTTTTCCGGGCGGGTGAGCAGCGATGAATTAGCAGCTGCACGGCCGGGCTTCTCAACAAACCGAATTTTGTTCGAGCTGTTGAGGAGACTTCCCCGGCAGAACCGGCAGGAACTTGAAAAACTGCCGAACCCGTTTAAATCGGCGGTTTTTCCAGGGAACCGGCATTCGCTGCCGGTCCCGCCGGGGTTGTCTCGAAGAGGTAAAAAGGGGGGGCCGCAGGGCTCGGACTTACGGCCCCCCAAGGGGCACTGGGTTTATGCCGTCAGAGCAGGCTTCCTGTAGAGGTGCTCGGCAGCAAAGCCGTAGAAGGTCCAGCCGATGAAGGTGGCGAGGGAGCCGTACATCATGGCTTCGAAGCCGGCGGCGTACAGAGCGTAGAGGCTGTAGATCGAACCGATGACGGCCATGATCTTGATGACCTTGATCTGGCTTCCGGCCACGTTTTCGGCCTTGAGCATCACGAACACGGCGGCCATGGAGAGGAGGTACGGCATGATGTTCGTCACGACGGCCAGGTCGACCAGGGTGTTGAACTGCTTGTAGAGGGACGGGCTGATCGTCATCAGGGACATGAGCGTCTGGATGGAGACGATGATCAGCATGCCGACCACGGGAGCGTCGTCCTTCGTGACCTTGGAGAACCAGCGCGGGAAGTAGCCGTCGTCAGCGGAGGACTTGAACACGCGGGCGATCGTGAACTGCCAGGAAAGGAGCGAACCGGAGCAGGAGAGAACCATCAGGCCCATGACGATCTTGCCGGCGGTGTCGTTGAAGATCGTGGAGAAGACGAGGCCGAACGGAGCGGTCGACTTCACGAGGTCGGCGTTGCCGACGATGCCGGCAGCGACGTTCGTGGAAAGGATGTAGATGATGGCCACGCCGATCGTAGCGCACATCACGGCCTTCGGCACGTTCTTTTCAGGATTGTCCACGGCTTCGGAGTTGGCGCAGGCGGATTCCAGACCGAGGAAGGACCACAGGGTCATGGAGATCGAAGCGGAAACAGCGTCGAAGGTCGGGATGTTGTTGGGGTTCCAGGACGCCATGTAGAGGTCGCCGGAGAACCAGAACCAGCCGAAGAAGGAAAGGAAGGCCACGGGAATGATCACGCCCCAGGCGGTGAAGCTCGAGATGAGGCCCGTGATGCTGGCGCCCTTGAAGTTGAGGACCGTGCAGATCCAGAGGACGGCGATCGTGGCGATGCAGGTCTGAACCGGCGAGAGTTCGAGACCGAAGAAGGCGATGCCGTAGCCGACGGCCGAAATCGCGATGGCGATGTTGGCGATCAGCAGCGAAACACAGTAGGTGTAGTTGGCCATGAAGGAGCCGGACTTGCCGAAGGCGTATTCGGCATAGCCGCCCATGCCGGCCTTGTTGCGCGAAAGCATGCCGCACTTGGCGAAGGCGTATGCGAGAGCGGTGGAGCCGGTAGCGGTCACGAGCCAGGAAACGATCGAGAACGTGCCCACTTCAGCCAGTTTGGTCGGGAGCATGATGATGCCCGAACCCATCATGTTGAGGGCCGTCAGCAGCGTCAGCTGAGTGACGCTCATTTTGCTGTTGGTAGACATTAAAGCCTCCAATATTGGTTTGAGGATACGGGCCGCGGCGGTGCGGTCCTTTCGGACGGCGCCGCCTTGGCTCCCGTGTTATTAGTTAGTTATTTGCAGAGTTCGGCTTCACGGGCCTTGGTGAGCACGTAGCCGTATGCACGCTTGCGGCCGTCCGGATCCGTCTGGATGTAGACACCCTGGAGTTCCGGAGAGAAGCCGGGGAAGCGGTTGATGCCTTCCTCGAGAGCGAGGAAGTACTTGAGGACGGAGTCACCCCAGACTTCGCCCGGGACGACGCAGAGAACGCCCGGCGGGTAGGGGAGAGCACCTTCAACAGCGACGCGGCCGGCGGCGTTTTCGAGAGAAACGAGTTCGGCGTTGCCGCGGATGAATTCGTAGTTGGCCTGCTGCGGTTCGAGCGCGCGGCGCGGGAAGTGGGCCTTGCGGAACATTTCCTTCTGCAGCTGCTTGACGTTGCCGGACTTGTAGAAGTCGTGCATTTCCTGGCAGAGCTGGCGGATCGTGTAGCCGCGGTAGCGTTCTTCGTTGTTCTTGTAGACGGAGGGCAGCACTTCGGCGAGCGGAGCGTCTTCGTCGACGTAGCGTTCGAAGCGGGCGATCTGGGTGATCAGATGCTGCATCTTGGCTTCGTCTTCGGCCGGGGTCATCAGGAACAGAATCGAGTTCAGGTCGCACTTTTCCGGAACGATGCCGTTGTCGCGCAGGAAGTTCGCGAGAATCGTGGCGGGGATGCCGAAGTCGCTGTACTTGCCGGTGGCGGTGTCGATGCCCGGGGTCGTGAGAAGGAACTTGCAGGGGTCGACGAAGTACTGGTGAGCGCCGTAGCCTTCGAAGTTGTGCCACTGCTGGCCCGGTTCAAAGGCGAAGAAGCGCAGGTCGTTGGCGATCTGTTCGGTCGGATAGCTTTCCCAGGGCTTGCCGTCGATTTCAGCCGGGATGAAGGGCTTGATGTAGTGGCAGGAGGCAAGGAGCTGCTTGCGGGCGTCGATCACGACGCGCACGCAGTCGGCCCAGAGACGGCGGCCGGCTTCGCCTTCGTGCATCTTGGCGTTGACGTCAAG
>JAXEEN010000091.1:0-16896 GCA_034104065.1 Sutterella sp. | reverse complement strand
CGACAGAAAAAGGCCCCGCCGGACGTGAAGACGTTCGGGCGGGGCCGATTTTGAAGACGGCGGGAAGAAACGCTCTTCAGGCCTCTCAGGCGGCGGGCGCATCCGTCATGCCGCTGTGGCGCAGAAGGGCGTCGATGCTGGGACGGCGTCCGCGGAAGGCGACGAAGCTTTCCATCGCGTCGCGGCTCGAGCCCCGGGCGAGGATTTCGTTCATGAAGCGCGCGCCCGTCTCCGGATTGAGAACGCCGGTTTCTTCAAAGGCGGAGAAGGCGTCGGCGGAGAGCACCTCGGCCCACTTGTAGCTGTAGTAGCCCGCGGCGTAGCCGCCCGCAAAGATGTGCGAGAAGCTCTGCGGGAAGCGGTTGTAGGCGGGCGGGAAGGACACCGCCACTTCTCGGCGCACGTCGGCGAGGAGCGCCTGGACGTCGTCCTTCGCCGGATCGAAGGACGTATGAAGCAGCATGTCGAAGAGCGCGAATTCAACCTGACGCACGCAGGCCATGCCGGCTTCGAAGTTCTTGGCGGCGAGCATCCTGTCGAAAAGTTCGCGCGGGAGCGTCTCGCCGGTCTCGACATGACTCGTGAGGCCCTTCACGACCTCCCATTCCCAGGCGAAGTTCTCCATGAACTGGCTCGGCAGTTCGACCGCGTCCCATTCGACGCCGCTGATGCCCGATACCGCGGCCTCGGTCTGCTGCGTGAGCAGATGATGGAGGCAGTGGCCGAACTCGTGAAAGAGCGTCGTCACGTCGTCGTGCGTGAGCGTGGCGGGCTTTCCGCCCACGCCCGGCGCGAAGTTGCAGACGAGATAGGCGACGGGGAGCTCAAGCCGGCCGCCGACGACGGCGCGCGTGCGGTCGCCGTCCATCCAGGCGCCCGAGCGCTTGCCTTCGCGCGCATAGAGGTCGGCGTAGAAGGCGGCGATTTCGCGGCCTTCGCGGTCTTCGATGCGGAAGAACTTCACGTCCGGATGCCAGACGCTCGCTTCGCTTCGGCGGATGCGGATGCCGTAGAGCGTTTCGGCCAGACGGAAGAGCCCGGCGAACACCGTCGGCTCGGTGAAGTACTGCTTCACGGTCTGGTCGGAGTAGCTGTAGCGCGCTTCGCGGAGCTTTTCGGCCGCATAGGCCTGATCCCACGGTTCGAGCTTGTCGATGCCGAGCGACGTGCGGGCGAATTCGCGCAGTTCGGCCATGTCGCGTTCGGCATAGGGCTTCGCGCGGCGGGCGAGGTCGCGCAGGAAGGCGACGACTTCGGCGGGCGACTCGGCCATCTTCGTGACGAGCGACTCTTCGGCATAGTCGGCAAAGCCGAGGAGCTTCGCGTCTTCGGCGCGCAGCGCCAGAATCTCGCGGATGAGCGGCGTGTTGTCGAACTTCGCGCCGTCGAATTCCGCCGCGCGGGTCGTGAACGCCCGGTAGGCGGTTTCGCGCAGCGAGCGGTCGTCGGCGTACTGCATCACGGGCAGATAGGACGGGAAGTGAAGCGTGATGCGCCAGCCCTTTTTGCCCGCCGCTTCGGCGTTGGCGGCAAAAAGCGCCTTCGTGTCCTCGGGAATTCCCGCCAGACGGGCTTCGTCTTCGATCACGAGTTCCCAGGCGTTCGTCGCATCGAGCAGGTTTTCGCTGAACTTCTGCGAGAGCATCGAGAGTTTTTCGCCGATTTCCTTCACGCGGGCGCGTTCGGCGGGCGGAAGTTCCGCGCCGGCCAGACGGAAGTCGCGAAGCTCGCGCTCCACGATGCGGCGGCGCACCGGACTCATCGAGGCGAAGTCGGGCGAGGCGGCCATCGCCTTGTACTTGGCGTGAAGGCCTTCGTTCTGAGAAAGATCGATGAAGAGCTGAGTGACGCCAGGCAGTTCGGCGTTGTAGGCGTCGCGAAGCGCCGGCGTGTCGACGACGCTCTGCAGGTGTCCGACGGCGCCCCAGGCGCGGGAGAAGGCGAGCGTAGCCGCTTCGAGCGGTTCGGCGACGCTCTCCCAGTCGGCGGGCGTTTCGGGCGCCGTGACGCGGGCGATGATGCCGCGCAGCTCGTCGGAGAGCGTGCGCACGGCGGGCGCGATGTGTTCGGGCTTCACGGCGGCATAGTCGATCAGATCGGCGATGCCGAGAAGCGGATTTGCGTTATCGGTCAATTCTGTTCTCTTTGTGATGAAAAAATGATCAGCCGAGGCCGAGCCGGCGTTCGACCGCCTCGACGGTGTTGGTCATCAGCATGGCGATGGTCATCGGACCGACGCCGCCCGGCACGGGCGTGACGGCGCCGGCGACCTCCTTCACTGCTTCGTAGTCGACGTCGCCGCAGAGACGGCCGTTTTCGTCCCGGTTCATGCCGACGTCGATTACGACGGCGCCCGGCTTGACCATGTCGGCCTTCACCATCTTCGCGCGCCCGACGGCGGCCACGAGAATGTCGGCCTGACGCGTGAGGGCGGCGAGATCCTTCGTGCGGCTGTGCGCGACGGTCACAGTGGCGTTCTTTTCAAGGAGCATCAGCGCCTGGGGCTTGCCGACGATGTTGGAGCGGCCGATCACCACGGCATGCTTGCCGCTGGGATCGCATCCGGCTTCTTCGAGCAGCTTCATCACGCCGTAGGGCGTGCAGGGACGAAAGCCCGTGCGGCCCGTCAGCAGCGAGCCCGCGGAGACGACGTGAAAGCCGTCGACGTCCTTTTCGGGCGAAATCGCCGAGATCACGATCTCGGAGGAGAGGTGCTTGGGCAGGGGAAGCTGCACCAGAATGCCGTCCGTGTCCGGATCGGCGTTGAGACGGTCGATCACGGCGAGGAGCTCGGCTTCGGTCGTTTCGGCCGGCAGGCGGATTTCCTCGGAGCGGATGTCGGTGCGCGCGCAGGCGCGGACCTTGTTGCGGACGTAGACCTGGCTCGCGGGATCCTCGCCCACGAGCACCACAGCGAGACCCGGGCGGTGCCCGGCGGCCGTGCAGCGCGCCACGCGCGTCTTCAGTTCGTCCTGGATTCGGCCGGCGAGCGCCTTGCCGTCGATGATTGCTGCCGTCATTTTCCGTATCCTCCCGGCTGACGTAATGCGGATGATCTTGCAAAAGCCGTCCGGGACAGGGCGCCGGACGAAAAAACGGTTCTGCGCAGGACTGCGGCAGAACCGTTTTAGTTTAGCGTCAGAGGCGCATCAGCGGAGCATGTTTGTGCCCATAACCACACGCATCAGATCGGCGACCGTACCGGAGTTGGTCTTGTCCATGATCGAGGCTCGGTGCGCTTCCACCGTCTTGATCGAGATGCCGAGGTCGTCGGCGATCTGCTTGTTGAGACGGCCGTTGATGATGCGTTCGAGCACCTGCTGTTCGCGCGGCGTCAGCTTGGCGAGAAGCGCTTCGTTGAGGCTGCGGCGTTCCTTTTCCATGTGGCGTTCGCGCGCTTCGTGGAGCATGCGTTCGACGAGCTGCTTGAGGGCCGCCTGTTCGAAGGGCTTTTCGATGAAGTCGACGGCGCCGCGCTTGAGCGCGTTCACCGCCATGGACACGTCGCCGTGGCCGGTGATGAAGATGATCGGCAGTTCGGCATTGCGGGCGAGCAGGTGTTCCTGCACTTCGAGACCGCTCATGCCGGGCATGCGGACGTCGAGAACGAGAACCGCGATGGCCTTCGGGTCGTACTTCGCAATGAAGCTCTCGCCGCTGTCGTAAAGTTCAACGCGGTAGTCGCTCGCTTCGAGCAGCCACTTGAGGGAATCACGAACCGCATCGTCGTCATCTACGACATAGACGGTGCCAAGGGTTTCAGGCGTTTCAGTACCGTAATCGTAAGGGAACATCGAGTCTTCTCTCCTCTGGTGAGACAGTCCGTTATTTTAACGCACCGCGCTTACACAGGCCTTACAGTTTTGCAAGCGGCACCGTAAAACTGAAGGTTGCGCCGCCGCCCGGCGTATCCGTGATCGTAATGCGGCCCTGATGGATCTCAACGATTGAGCGGCAGATGTTGAGGCCCATTCCCATGCCCTCGTTCTTCGTGGAGTAGAAGGCGTCGAAAAGCAGGGGTTTGGCTTCGTCCGAGATGCCCGGACCGCGGTCCGCCACGTCGAACTGAATGAAGTGGCCCGAGTCGTGCAGGTGCACGCGAAGTTCCACCGTGCGGTCCTCGCAGCCCTGTACGGCTTCCATTGCGTTCTTGAGCAGATTGAGAAGGAGCTGCTCGAGCATTACCGCGTCGCCCGTCATGGGGGGAAGCCCCGGATCGATGAGCGTGCGGATGCGCGCCTTGAGCTTGTCGGCCTGAATGAGAGCGAGCTCCATTGTTTCCGACACGATCGTTTCAGGGACCACCGGCAGGAACTGCGGGTCGGTCTTCTTGGCGGCGGCGAAGCCCCGGATGCGCTTGATGATGGCGGCCGCGCGCTGCGCCTGCTTCGTCACCTTGCCGAGCGCTGCGACCGTGTCCTCCCGAGAAAGCTTGCCGGCCTGGATCATCACGCTCGCGCCCGACGCGTAGTTGGCGATCGCCGCCAGCGGCTGATTGAGCTCGTGGGCGAGCGAGCTTGCCATTTCGCCCATGGTGACGAGGCGCTGCGTGGTTTCGGCGCGCTTCACCTGCGCTTCGAGAGCGAGTTCAGTTTCGCGCTGATTCGTGATGTCGGTGGCGATCAGCATGCGCGCGGGCATGTCGTCCGTCCAGGTGAGCCACTGCATGCGGGCGTCGAACCAGCGGCCCGTCACCTCGTCGAAGATGCCGTCTCTCGAAATCAGCGCCGGCCGTTCGGTCAGGGCCTTCACGAGCCGCACGGCGCCGTCGGCGTCCGAACCGAAGATGCGCTGGTAGGGCGCGTTCGAGAAGAGGAGCTTCGGGTCGTCCGCGTCGGTGCTGATTACGCAGATGGCCGAATTCATCGACTGCACGACGCGTGTGAAGCGTTCGTGCGCGGCGCGCATGCGCTCCCGGGCGCGCTTCTGCTCGGTGATGTCGTAGAGTTCGCCCATCCAGCCGATCACCGCGCGGCTTTCGCTCAGAAGCGGCGACACGTTGAGCTGCGCGTCGAAGATCACGCCGTCGCTGCGCCTCACCCGGAATTCAATCGTTCGCACGTGATGCTCTTCGGGGTGCGAGAGAATGTCGCCGATCACGTCCGACATGTCGTCCTCCCAGTAAGGGTAGGGCGGCAGCATGCCGACGAGTTCGTCGAAGGAGTGGCCGACGAGCTTCTGGAAGGTGTCGTTGACGAAGAGAATCCGCCCCATGCGGTCGGTGACGCGGATGCCGGCGAGTGCAGATTCGCTCATCGCCGCTCTGAGCGCGTATTCGGCGGAGAGCATCTGATGCGCCTTGTGCTGCTGACGCTGGTACTTCAGCAGGAGGGCGAGGGAGAGCGCGAGCAGTGCGGCGAGCGCCAGAATCGACCAAAGCTTCACGTTCGCGGTCGTAAAGAGCGAATGCTCGTTGCTGAGCGCGATGAATCTGAGCGTCGGGTCGTTCAGCATCGGAATGGTGGTCGCGTAGCTGAGCGTGTTGGGGCTCTTTCTGTACTTCTGCCGGTCGACGAGCGGCGTGCCGTTCTTTTCCAGATAAAAGACGTAGGACGTGTCGTCGGAAAGCGCCGCTTCGCTGATGAGCCGCGTCAGATTGATGCGCGCGACGAGCGCCTGATCGGCCGACGGCGTCGGGACGTAGAGATTCACGAAGACCTGGGCGCCCCCGAGCGTGTAGGGCGGCGTGATGAGCGAGGCGTCCTGGTGCAGGACGCTGTCGATGGCCGCCCGGGTTTCGGGCGATTCGGCCGCATTGCCGAGCGTGCGGGTGACGAAGTTGCTCTGCGAAGGCGACACCCAGTGGCGAAGCACGGCGTAGTCCTTGGATACGAGCGCCATTTCGAGCACTTCGCGCCGGTCCTGCATCAGACCGAGGGCCGCCATTTCGGAGCTGGCCACGCGGGTCTTCACGCCCGGAACATGCATGAGGCGCATGCTGGTCTTCTGCATGAGTTCCGTCGTGCCGAGAAGGCGCGATTCGACCGACTGCACGGCCAGGTCGCTCGCCTGCTGAAGCTTCACGCTTTCGGCCTGCCGGTCGGCGTCGATCAGAAAGACCGCCACGAAGAAGAAGCACGCGGCGAGCAGCGCGAGCGCCGCCCACGAGGCGTAGATGCCCATGCGCGAGCTCTGCCTGTCGTTCTGCCTGCCGTTGAGCTGCCGAAAGGTCGACGCGACCTGTTCGTCGGTGTAGTCCTGGGCCATGAATGTCGGAAAGTCTGGGGTGTCGGGAAGGAATTCTTCCGCCATTGTAGTGCCCGGACGGATGCGGCGGGCCTCGGCGGAGGCGCCGTCTGCGGAGGAAGGGCAGCGGCTTTGCCGCTACAATAAGCCCCGTGATTCTCTGACTCTCAAAACGGATTTCCCCATGGCTCTTACTCAGCAGGAACTCAAGCGCGAAGTCGCCCGCGCGGCGCTCGCATATGTCGAAGAGGGCAAGGTGCTCGGCGTCGGCACGGGCTCGACCGTTGATCAGTTCATCGATCAGCTCCCGTCGATCCGCGAGAAGATCCCCGCCTGCGTCTCCTCGAGCGAACGCTCGACGAAGCGCCTCGAGACGCTCGGCTTCAAGGTGCTCGACATGAACGAAGTCGATGAGATCGGCGTTTATGTCGACGGCGCGGACGAAATCGATCCGGGCTTCTCGATGATCAAAGGCGGCGGCGGCGCGCTGACGCGCGAAAAGATCGTGGCGTCGATTTCGGGCCGCTTCGTCTGCATCGCCGACTCCTCGAAGAAGGTGCCCGTGCTCGGCCGCTTCCCGCTTCCCGTCGAAGTGATTCCGATGGCGGCCCGCGCCGTGAAGGCCCGTCTCGAAGCGCTCGGCGCCGAGGTGAAGCTTCGCGACTTCGTGACCGACAACGGCTGCCATATTCTGGATGCGTCTGGGCTCGCCATTACGGACCCGAAGGCGCTCGAAGCCGAAATCAACGCCTGGCCCGGCGTCGTGACGGTGGGCCTCTTCGCCGCCCGCGGCGCCGACGTGCTGCTCCTCGGCACGCAGGAAGGCGTCGTCACGACGGTGCGTCCCTGAGGGCTGAAGCGCCGGTTTCCGGATAAAAAAGCACCCTGATCCCCGGAGGGGGACAGGGTGCTTTCGGTGTTTCAGCCGGCGGTTCAGTGCTGCGGCGGCACGAAGTTTTCCGGCGTCTGAACGTTTTCGGCGTCGCCGAAGAAGTAGCGTTCGCACTGCTGCATCAGATGCTGGCGGGCGGAAAGATCGGCCAGGTTGAGGCCGTATTCGTTCACCATCATCGTCTGCAGACGCGTCCAGTCGGCCCAGGCCTCCTTGCTCACTTCGCGCCAGATGCGCTTGCCGAGCTCGCCGGGAAAGGGCGGATAGGCGAGGCCTTCGGCCTCCTTCTTCAGTTTCACGCAGTTAACCATGCGGGCCATCGTCGGTGCTCCTTGAAATCAGATGAGTCCGAGCCGATCGAAACGATGCGGCTCGTCAGAGAAAAGTGCGTACATTGTAGCGCGTGTTGACCCGCGCGCCTTTCGTCCGGCGGCCGGCGCGCCGGGCACGGATCAAGTCTTGAGAATTGAGTTTTTGAAGTATGTCTGACCGAGCTTTGTTTGCGGCCTTTCAGAAGGTGAAGGCCGCCGTCGACGACGCCGTCTCCGCTACCAAGCGCAGAGAAGAAGAGCGCCGCGCCGAGGAAGAGGCGAAAAAGGCCGAAAAGAAGGCCCGCGTGGTCAGGGCGAAGGAAAAAAAGGCCGAAGCCGTCATGCCGACGGCGGGCAGCGTCAGCGCGTCCGCCTTCACAGCGTCGGGCGGATTCGGCGAGGCGCTCGCGTCGGCCGCCCGTTCATCGGGCGCGTCCTTCCGCATGGCGGGGAAGAAGCCCTCGCGTCCGCAGGTCGTCAACGTCATGCAGTCGGCGCCGGCATCCCCGTCCCCGGCCCGCCCTTCCGAGCGGCGCTCCGCACAGGGCGCAAAGGCGAACTCCGACGGAAACGGCGCCCGCAGGCAGCCGGCGAGACCGGCGAATGCGTCCCGCAGAGCCGAGGCTTCCCGAAACGAACGTCCGGCTGCCGGCCGTCCCGTCCGCGAAGCCGCCGGAGCGGAGCAGGGCGAACGCCGTGAGCGCCGTCCCCGGCTGAGCTACGAAGAGCGCCGCACGCCCGTGCCGCCCTTTTCCCTGATGCCCGGACTGCCCGTTTCCGAGCGCGGCGAGGAAGTTGCCCGCGCCATCCGCGACAATCAGGTCGTGATCGTCTGCGGCGAGACGGGTTCGGGCAAGACGACGCAGCTGCCGAAGATCGCCATGATGGCGGGCCGCGGCACGCACGGCATGATCGCGCACACGCAGCCGCGCCGCATTGCGGCGAGTTCGATCGCCAAGCGCATCGCCGAGGAGCTCAAGACCGAGCCCGGCGAAGTCGTCGGCTACAAGGTCCGCTTTACCGACACGACGAGTCCCGGCGCGACGATCAAGCTGATGACGGACGGCATTCTGCTCGCCGAAACGCAGACCGATCCGATGCTGCGCGCCTACGACACGATCATCATCGACGAAGCGCACGAGCGTTCGATCAACATCGATTTTCTGCTCGGCTATCTGAAGCGCCTTCTCGCCAAACGGCGCGACCTCAAGGTGATCGTCACCTCGGCCACCATCGACGCCGAGCGCTTCGCCGCCCACTTTGCGGTGAACGGCCGTCCGGCGCCCGTGCTGACCATTTCCGGACGCACCTATCCGGTCGAGATCCGCTACCGCCCGCTCGAGGACGTGGACGAGGCGGACGACAAGACGATGCTCGCCGCGGTCGACAATGCGGTGAGCGAACTCGAAGCATCGGGCCGGGGCGACATTCTGGTCTTTCTTCCGGGCGAACGGGAAATCCGCGAGACGGCCGATTATCTGAGAAAGACCCGTCCGGCGACGGTCGACATCCTGCCGCTCTTCGCCCGTCTTTCCGCCGCCGATCAGGAAAAGGTCTTCCGACCCGCCGGCGCGCGCCGCATCGTGCTCGCGACCAACGTCGCCGAAACCTCGATCACCGTGCCGGGCATCCGCTACGTGGTCGATACGGGGCTTGCCCGCGTGAAGCGCTACTCCTACCGCAACAAGGTCGAGCAGCTGCTGATCGAGCCGGTCAGTCAGGCGTCCGCCAATCAGCGCGCGGGCCGCTGCGGCCGCGTGGCCAACGGCATCTGCATTCGTCTCTACGACGAAAACGACTTTGCGCGCCGTCCGGCCTTCACCGATCCGGAAATCATGCGCTCGAACCTCGCCGCCGTGATCCTGCGCTCGATGTCGCTCAAGCTCGGCGACGTGCGCGAGTTTCCCTTCGTTCAGGCGCCGCCGCCTCGCGCCATCGCGGACGGCTATCAGATTCTGCAGGAACTCAATGCCGTCACCGAGGAGGGCGAACTCACCAACATCGGCCGCGAGCTCGCCCGGCTGCCGGTCGACCCGAGGCTCGCGCGCATGCTGCTCGCCGGCGCCGAACAGGGGAGTCTCGAAGAGCTGCTCATCATCTGCTCCGGCCTCTCGATTCAGGATCCCCGAGAGCGTCCGCTCGACCAGCAGCAGGCGGCCGACGAGGCGCATCGCAGACTCGCCGACGACAAGTCTGACTTCCTTTCCTACGTGAAGCTCTGGCGCTGGTTTGAAACCGCCTATGAGGAAAAGGAAAGCAACCGCCGGCTCGACGCCGAACTGAAGCGCCGCTTCCTCTCCGCCCGCCGTCTTCGCGAATGGCGCGACGTGCGCCGTCAGCTTGCGCAACTCACGGACGAGCTCGGCTGGCGCCGCAACACCGCACCCGCCACCTTCGAGCAGGTGCACCGCGCGCTCCTGACCGGCCTTCTCGGCAACATCGGGTCGAAGGCGGTAGAAAGCGACTTCCGTGCGCCGCCCTATCTCGGCGCGCGAGGCATCAAGTTCTGGATCTGGCCGGGCTCCGCCCGCGCCAAGAAGACCGGCCGCTGGATTCTCGCCGCCGAAATCGTCGAGACGTCCCGCCTCTTCGCGCGCTGCGTCGCCGACATCGAGGTCGAGTGGATCGAGGCGGCCGCCGGTCGGCTCATCAAAAAGAGCTGGACCGAACCCCATTGGGAAAAGAGCCGCGGCGAGGTGGCGGCCTTTGAGCGCGGCACGCTCTACGGGCTGACGATCTATCAGCAGCGCCGCGTCAGCTTCGCGCCGCACGATCCGAAGCTCGCGCGCGAAATCTTCATCCGTCAGGCCCTGGTCGAGGGCGACTGGGACGGCCGCGCCGACTTCTTCGCGCACAACCGCCGTCTGGTCAACGACATCCGCGAGCTCGAGCACAAGACGCGCCGTCCCGACGTGCTGGTCGACGATCAGCTCATCTTCGACTTCTACGACGAGCGCATCCCCGCCGAGGCGGTGGGCACGGCGTCCTTCATGAAGTGGCTCCGCACGGCGCAGGCCGCCGATCCGAAGTGCCTCTTCATGACGCGCGAGGAACTGATGCGTCATGACGCCGCCGGTGTGACGAACCGCTATTTCCCGAAGACGATGGAGATGGCCGGCGTCACGATGGCGCTCAACTACCATTTCGAACCGGGCAGTCCCCGCGACGGTCTCACGCTGGCCGTTCCGCTCTTCGCGCTCAATCAGATCGATGCCGTGCGCGCCGAGTGGCTGGTGCCCGGCATGGTGAAGGAAAAGGCGCAGACGCTCATCAAGTCGCTCCCGCAGAAAATCCGCCGCAACTGCGTGCCGGTAGCCGACTACGCCAAGGGATTCTTCACCCGCACGAAGGAAGGCGAGCCGCAGGGCGTGCCGTTTGCGGAAGCGCTGGCGCGCGATATCCGAGAGAACACGGGCGTGCCGTGTCAGGTGACCGACTTCAAGTTCGAGCAGCTGCCGCCGCACCTCATCATGAACTTCAAGGTGCTCGACGAGCACGGCCGTCAGCTCGGGATGGGACGCAACTTGTCCCAACTTCGCGCCGAACTCGGCGAGGCCGCCCAGGAAACCTTCCGCGAGGTCGCGCAGGAGGATGCGGCGGTCGCGAAGGATCTCGAGGAAGGCATCACCGACTGGACCTTCGGAGAGCTGCCGGAACTGATGGAAATTTCCCGAAAGGGTCAGACGCTGATCGGTCACCCCGCGCTCGTCGACCGCGGGAGCGACTGCGCGGTGGATGTCTTCGACGATCCGAACGAAGCCCGCCGCGAACACCGCCGCGGACTGCTGCGTCTTTTCCGCCTGGCGCTTCGCGAGCAGGTCAAGTTCGTCGAAAGAACGCTGCGCGATCTCGGCCGCGTGCAGATGCAGGCGCAGATGGTGCCGGGACTCGCCAAACTCTTCGAAAGCGGCGACGCTCTCTCGAACGCCGTCATCGACTGCGCGCTCGAAGCGACGGCGCTGGCCGATCCCTGGCCCAATTCCGAAGAGGCCTTCCGCGAGCGCCGCGAGGACGTGAAGGGACGGCTGACGCTGGTCTCGGGGGAAATCTCCCGGCTTCTGACGGCCATCGTGGCCGAGTCGGCTTCGATTCCCGCCAAACTGAAGCGCTTCCAGAACGAAAAGGCGCTGACGGCCGACATCGAGCAGCAGCTGCGCGAACTCTTCCGCCAGGACTTCCTCACGACGGTGCCGCTCTCGCAGCTGTCGCACTATCCGCGCTATCTGAAGGCGATTCAGTACCGTCTGGACCGCTACCGCGACGATCCCGTCCGCGACGAATCCCGCAGAAGCGACATCGAACGGCTCACCGTGCCGCTCATGCGCGCCCGAGCAGCCCGCCGCGGCCAGACGGATTCCCGTCTCGAGGAATTCGGCTGGATGCTGCAGGAACTTCGGGTCTCGCTCTTTGCCCAGCAGCTCCGCACGCCCATGCCTGTGAGCGTGAAGCGTCTCGAACGCGTCTGGGCCTCGATCGAACGGCTCTGAGCCGGCTTTCGCCGGGCGGCGCGTCCGCCCGGCGGCCTTCGAAGGTTGTTTCAATTGTCCGCATTGATTTTCCCTTCGTTCGATCCTGAGGACGGTTAAAATATTAAGTTACCGACCGTGCGCATAAATTCCGACGCCGCGGTGTTTGTCCGATCATTCGTTTTGCAGAGAACATCCGTGAATCTGCCCATCAAGACCCTTGTCCTCGCCCTCGGGCTCGGCGCGTTTGTCGCCGTCCCGCCGGCGGCGTTTTCGGCGCCCGCCCAGCAGGGCACGCCTGCCAAAACGGCGGCTGTCAAAAAGACCGTCAGAAAGGCGGCGCCGAAGAAGGCGTCGGCCAAGCAGGCGGCGCTGAGGAAGAACGTCAAGAAAAAGCCCAGGGCCCGTTACGTGAAGATCCGCCGTGCGCCGTCCCAGGCAACGCTGGCCGGTCTGCGCGAAACGCCCGACGCGCTCAGCCTGGGCTCGAGCGTGGCCTATGCCGTGGATCAGGACACGGGTGAAGAGCTCTTCAGCAAGAATGCCGACGTGGAGCTCCCGATTGCGTCGGTGACGAAGCTCATGACGGCGCTCGTGATTGCAGAGAGCGGTCTGCCGCTCAATCAGAAGATCCGCATTACGCGCGAGGACTACGTCCGTTCGCGCGCCTCTTCGAAAATCCGCAGCGGCATGGTGATGACCCGCGGCGCTGTGCTTCAGGCGGCGCTGATGTCGAGCGACAACCGTGCGGCGACGGCACTCGCCCGCACCTATCCGGGCGGACGCCGCGCCTTCGTTCAGAAGATGAACGAGACGGCGGAGCGTCTCGGCATGGAGGACTCCTATTTCGCCGACCCGTCGGGCCTCGACAACCGCAATCATTCGACGGCCCGCGATCTGGCCAAGCTCGTGTCGGCCGCGCACGAGCACGAATCGATTCGCGAAGCCTCGACGAGTCCCGCCGCCCGTCTGAAGGCAGGCCGCTACTTCCTCAAGCTGCAGACGACCAATCGTCTGATCGGCAATCCCGACTGGAACATCGGGATCCAGAAGACCGGCTTTACGACGGCCGCGGGCCGCTGCATGGTGGTGCAGAGCGAGTTTGCGGACCGCCGCGTTGTGATGGTGCTGCTCGACAGTCCGAACAGCGCGCAGCGTGCCGCGGACATGCAGACGATGCGCCGCTTCGTGGAAAACGAGTCGGACATCAATGCGCAGTTTGCCGAAGCCCGGCCGTATGAGATTTTCTGAGCACGTCCGCTCTTCAAGGAAGAAAGCCCGCAAAAGGTGAGTTTTGCGGGCTTTGCTGTTTTCAGGTTCGGACGGTCATGTCAGCCGAGGGCGACGTCAAGCGCCATCATCACGAGAAAGCCCGCGATGAAGGAGAGCGTGCCCGAGTCGCTGTGTTCGGAGAGATGGGCGGACGGGACCAGTTCCTCCACGACGACGTAGATCATGGCGCCCGCCGTGAAGGCCAGAAGCCAGGGCATCGCGGGCGCGACGGCGGCGACGGCGAATGCGGCGAGGATGCCGAAGACGGGTTCGGCCAAACCGGAGAGCGCGCCGAGCGTAAAGGCATAACCCTTGCTCTTGCCGTCGAGCAGAAGCGGAAGGGCGACGGCCGCGCCTTCGGGCACGTTCTGGATGCCGAGACCGACGGCCAGGGCGACCGCCGAAGCGAGCGCCGCCGGATCTCCCGACAGTCCGGCCATGCCGAAGGAGAGTCCGGCCGACATGCCTTCGGGAATGTTGTGAAGCGTGACGGCCATAAAGAGGAGCGACGAACGGGGCAGATGCGCCTTCGGACCTTCAGGCGTGTCCGAGGTCGGGTGCATGTGCGGCATCAGTTTGTCGAGCGCAAAGAGAAAGAGTGCGCCGAGACCGAAGCCGGCCGTCGCGGGCAGCCATTCGGGCAGAGGGCCGTCCGCGGACAGTTCGATCGACGGAATCAGAAGACTCCAGCAGGAGGCGGCCGTCATCACGCCGGCGGCAAAGCCCATCGACAGAGAGTGCCAGAGGTCGGGTTTCTTTTTGCCGATGAGAAAGACGGCGCAGGCGCCCAGCGCCGTCATGGCAAACGTAAAACCGGTGCCGGCCAATGTCAGAAGAATCGGAGAAGAAAGCATGGCGGGGAATGAGGATAATGCGTATCGTTTACTCTACGCTTTTCCTATGCGGAGCGTCAAACGTCCGCCGGCATGCAAACGCCCGCCTCGGCGGGTACCGACGGGCGTGACAACGGTCGCGGACAGCGTCTTCTCAGCCGAGCGCCACGTCGAGCACCATCATCAGAAGGAAGCCGCCTGCAAAGGAGAGCGTGGCCGTGTCGCTGTGCTCGTTGAGATGAGCCGCCGGCACGAGTTCTTCGGCTACGACGTACATCATGGCGCCGGCGGTGAAGGCGAGGAGCCATGGCATGAGCGGCGCGATGAGCGTCACGGAAAAGGCGGCGAGGAGACCGAAGACGGGTTCGGGAAGCCCCGACAGCGCGCCGAGGCCGAAGGCATAAAGGCGCGTGCGGCCGTCCATCAGCAGCGGCAGAGCCACGGCGGCGCCTTCGGGGACGTTCTGGATGCCCAGACCGATGGCGAGCGCGACGGCGGAAGCCAGTGCGGAGGTGTCGCCCGAAAGGCCGGCCATGCTGAAGGACAGCCCGGCGGACATGCCTTCCGGGATGTTGTGGAGCGTCACGGCCAGAAAGAGCAGGGAGACTTTGGGCAGCGCGGTTTTCGGTCCTTCGGTGACGTCGGTCGACGGATGAGTATGCGGAAGAACACGGTCCAGGGCGAAAAGAAACAGGGCGCCGCAGGAAAAGCCGACGGCGGCCGGGAGCCAGTAGGGCCAGGGGGCGTTTCTGGACATTTCCATGGACGGAATGAGGAGGCTCCAGCAGGAGGCCGCCGTCATGACGCCGCCGGCAAAGCCCATGGCCAGTCCCTGAATGCCGCTCTTTTTTCGGCCGATCAGAAAGACGGCGCACGCGCCCAGCGCCGTCATGGCAAAGGTGAAGGCCGTTCCGAGCCCTGTCAGGAGAATCGGAGACGAAAGCATGGGAGAGTGAGTGATCGAATAAATGAGAACTGATCACTCTACTCGCGTCTGCCGAATGCGTCAAATCACGGAATACGTCCGGTGAGTTTTTTGTTACTGCTCGCCGTAGCCCCGGCCGCGGATGCGTTCGCCGATGCGCGCGCCCATGAGCGAGGAGACGGCCTGCGCCGTGCCGACGAGTTCGCCGATGCACTCGGGCGACAGCGCCGTGCTTGAGTGCGCGGCGAGGGAGAGGGTGGCGATCAGAACGCCGCCGGGGCCGAAGATCGGTGCCGCCACGCAGTGCACGCTCTTCTCATATTCCTCCTTGTCGTACGCCCAGCCGGTTTCCCGAACGCGGGACAGGGTGACGAGGAGGGCGTCGAGCGACTGAATGGAATGTTCCGTTTCCGCGGCGAGCCCGGTGCGAACGGCATAGCCCCGAAGCTCGTCGGGCGGCATCTTGGCGAGAAAAAGTTTGCCGCCGGAGGTGATGTGCAGCGGCGCCCAGGAGCCGATGCGTCTGAGCAGGCCCGCCTTTTTGTCCGGGGCCAGCACGTGTTCGAGGTAGAGCAGGCGGTCGCCGTCCCGAATGGCGAGATTGACCGTCAGTCCGGTTTTGGCAAAGAGCTGCTGCATGAGAGGCAGTGCTCGCTGCCGGACCGTGAAGCGTTCATAGACGAGGTTGCCGAGCTCGAGGAGCCTCAGACCGAGGCTCCAGCGTCCGTCGCGGTTCTGCTTCACAAAGCCGATGGCGGCGAGTGCGCCCAGGATTCGGTGGACGGTCGACGCCGACAGGCCGGTTTCCTTGGCCAGCGCCGACAGGGTGTAGGGCTCCGGATTCGCTTCGAGGACGGCCAGAAGGCCGGCCGCGCGGTCAAAGACCTGAATGCCGCTTCCTTCCTTCATGCGGCGGCTCCGGGAACGTCTTCGGGAAGCGCGGCGGCGACCAGTTCGGCGATGTCGGCGATCTTTACCGATTCCGCATCCCTGTCAAGCGCCCGGGCGCTTTCGAGCATGGTGAGGCAGTGCGGACAGGCGGCGGCAACGGTTCGGGCGCCCGATGCCCGCAGATCCTTCAGACGGATCACGTTGACGGCGGCTGCGTCGCCGCGTCGGTCGGTCCACATCTGTCCGCCGCCCGCGCCGCAGCAGAAGGTCTTTTCACCGTGTTCGGCGGCTTCGGCGGTGCCGGCGCACACGGCGGAAAGCACGCTTCGGGGAGCTTCGGTGATGCCGTTGATGCGGGCGAGGTAGCAGGGATCGTGATAGACCGCCGTCATGTCGGCGGCCTTCAGGACCGGAAGCCGTCCCGCCTTCAGCAGTTCGTCGATGAAGGTCGTGTGGCTCACGACTTCGTAGCCGAAGCCTTCGAAATCGGGATATTCGTTTTTGAGCGTATTGAAGCAGTGCGGGCAGGCGGTAAGAATCCGATCGAATTCATACTGCGCGAAGTTCTCGATGTTTTCCTGAGCAGCCGTCTGATAGAGGTATTCCTCGCCCATGCGGCGGGCGAATTCGCCGTGGCAGCGCTCTTCGGCCATGACGGCGAAGTTCACGCCGGCGGCGCGAAGAATTCTGACCATGGCCCGGGCGATTTTTCGTGCGCGGCGGTCGTAGCTGGCGGCGCAGCCGACCCAGTAGAGCACGTCGTAGTGCGTGCCGGCTTCGGCAACGGGGACGTCGAGGTCCTTCGCCCAGTCCATGCGTTCATACGGATCGAGCCCCCACGGATTGCCGACGGAAGCGGTGTTTTCGAGCGCCGAGGCGACGCCTTCGGGGAATTCGCCCTGTTCCAGCGCAAGATGACGGCGCATGCCGACGATCATATCGGGAAGAGAAATGCCGGCGGGGCAGGCGCGTGCGCAGGCGCCGCAGGTCGTGCAGGACCAGAGTTCATCGCGGGGAGCCAGAGCTTCGAGCGGCTGAAGTTCCGACGGATCTCCGGCCTTTTCCTCGGCATGGAGACGGTCGCGAAGACGAAGAATCAGCTCGCGGGGCTTGAGCGGCG
>JAXEEN010000090.1:0-4926 GCA_034104065.1 Sutterella sp. | reverse complement strand
TCGCCTATTCCGCGGAGAAAACAGTATTGCTGTCGGATCTGAGCGGTCCCCGTCAGTACAGCGACATTTCGCCCAATGTGCTTCTGACTCAGGCGGGCTATCTGACTATTCGTGCGGTTCGCAACAATACCGTGCTTCTGGGCTATCCGAATCGGGAAGTCGCCGATTCGCTAGCTGCTCTGTATGCCGAAGAACTGCTGAAGGGACAAAGCATCGAGCCGCTCGGCAAGCCGTCGATCGCCGATGTCATGGCCGGGGGATCGCTTGACGAGATCGTCAGCCGTTTCAATGATGCAGTCAATGCCATGGATTATCTCAGGTACCCGATATCGGACGAGGCGACGTGCCGAGCTTACCTTCAGGTACTGCTGATCGGTGCGGCGATGATGCCTCATGTTGAAGTTCATTCTGCTCTCGGCCGCAGTGATTTGGAAACCGATGCCGGAACTCGTCATTGGGTTTTCGAATTCAAGTATGCGGAGGATGACAGTCAGGCGGATGCGAAGCTTCAACAGGGTGAGCAACAGATAAGATCCAGAAGATACGGTCAATCCGACAGGATGAAATGCCTGATGCGGGCCGTATTGGTTTTCAGTGCGGCTCAGAGACAATTCGTTCGTTGGAAGCTGACGGACGGCGACTTCTGAGCATCAGACTTCATGACAGAAGGACAGATAGTCAATGCACGGTGCTTCGTGATATCATCACCGGTCATTTTCCGCGGCCTTCTGCCGCATACTGCAGGATTGTCTGATGCTTGACTGGCTTATCGGTACGCTGGTGACCGCTTTCCCCTTTCTTCTTCCGATCATCATTCATCTGATCGGCCGCATCGTCGGCTACCGCTGGCCCGTGCAGCGGCTGCTCGTCAGCGTCGCGCTGGCGTTCTATTCGCTCGCCTTGATGGTTTTTGCCGCTCATGCCTGGACGGTCGGGCTCGGCGCCCAGGAATTCTTCAATGCGTTCTACGGCAAGCCGGTCGACCGCTCGATGCTGGTGATGTGCGGCTACGGCCTTCAGACGCTGGCCATCGTCGCGCTGCTCTTCTGCGTCAACTGGCGCGTCATCCGTCTTTTCTACGGCGAGGACGACGGCATGACCGCCCGCGCAAAGACCGCAGCCGCCTCCGCCAAGGCGGAGGCGGAAAAGAGTGCCGAAGCGGCTTCCGCGCCCGCAGCCGATGACAAGAAGAACTGATTCGGCTTTTTCCCGCATAAAGAAACGCCCGCAGCCGCGGGCGTTTTCTTTGAAGTGCTTTCAGCCCTCGGAAGACTGAGATTCATCCCAGGCGGCCTGCATGTCGAGCCAGGGTGCGGCGCCGGTGCCGAAAATCTCTCCGGCGCGCGAGCAGAGATCGGGCGTCATGGGGGCACGGCCTTCCAGAACGGCAGTGAATTCGACGGGTTTGAGACCGAACCATGCGGCGGCTGCGCCGGGCGGGGTGTCCTCGAGCACGGACTGAAGCACCGTGCCGGGATGGGCCGGGCCGCTGCCGCGGGCGTTCTCGGTGCGGCGAGGCCGGCGGGCCTGCGAGCCGCTTCGTTTCTTCTGACTGTTACCCGGTCGGACTGCCGGCATGACGGTCTCCTCTGAATGCTGTACCGCCGCACAGTCTAGCACCGGCGGCGCCGGAAGACGCAGAGGACCGCGAGCGCTCGGACCGATCCCGTTCGCGGCGCCTTCGGCGGACGGGCCGATGATTTTTGGAAAAGCGGTTGTCGTTCGCTTAATCATTTGTAACCCCCGACGGCTTAAGCAAAACGGTGTAACACCTGAATGCTTTCGGCGTATGTTCACACTTCCGGCTGATTCCTAAAATGATCTCAGTCCGGCCGGCATTCCGCCGGCGGCGAGGAGAGATCATGTGCACTACCTGCGGCTGCGGTTGCGGCGGATCCGCCCATATGCATGTCCATGTCGACGAACACGGCAACGTGACGGCGCATGTCCATGACGGACATGACCAGGAACACGGGCACGCTCACGACGGCATGCCCGCTCATTCGCATGCTCATACGACCGACGCCCGCAGGGCTGTGGCGATCGAAGAGGACATCCTTTCCCGCAACAATGCCGCAGCGGCCGTCAATCGGACGTTTTTCCGCGAGCACGGCATTCTTGCCCTCAATCTGGTGTCGAGTCCGGGGTCGGGGAAGACCGAACTTCTTGCCCGAACGCTCAAAGACGCGCAGAAATTCAAAACGGCCGTCATCGAGGGCGACCAGCAGACCGACAACGATGCCGAGCGCATCCGAGCCACCGGCGCCCGTGCGCTTCAGATCAATACCGGCAGGGGATGCCATCTCGACGCCGCCATGATCGCGGAGGCCCTTAAGCATCTGCGCCCCGAAGACGGTTCGGTTCTCTTCATTGAAAACGTCGGCAATCTGGTCTGTCCTGCCGAATTCGATCTGGGCGAAGCACATAAGGTGGTTCTTCTTTCCGTTACCGAAGGGGAAGACAAACCGCTTAAATATCCGGACATGTTCCGGGCCGCCGACCTGATGATCCTCACGAAGACGGACCTCCTTCCCTACGTCCCCTTCGACGCGGACAGGGCTGAGGAATACGCCCGCCGGGTCAATCCCCGCATCCGGACGATCCGGGTTTCGGCGATGACCGGCGAGGGCATGGAAAAATGGCTCGTCTGGATTGCGGCCGAGCTGATGCTGTCGGGCATCTGAGGTCAGGACATGCGCGCCGCCGAGCGTACCGGCTCCCGGCCGGTCATTGAAGCGCGGGACTTCCGCGTGCGGGGACTCGTCCAGGGCGTGGGCTTTCGGCCGACGGTCTGGCGCATCGCCTCCGCGCTGGCGCTCTGCGGATCGGTGTTCAATGACGCCGAAGGCGTTTTGGTGCATCTGGAGGGCGACAGGGACGCTCTCGAGCGCTTCCCCGGCGTCCTGCTGAAGGAAAAGCCGCCGCTTGCCCGCATCGACGCGATTGAACCTTGTCCGTCCGTCGTACGCGGAGATGCCGATTTCAGCATTGCGGCCACGCCTGCGGGCGGCGTCGTCCGCACGGCCATCACGGCCGATGCATCGGTCTGCCGCGAATGCCTTGGAGACATGTTCGATCCGGCATCCCGGCGGTATCGCTACGCGTTTACGAACTGCACCCACTGCGGTCCCCGCTTCACCATTACCCGGCATCTTCCCTACGATCGTCCTCAGACGAGCATGGCGGCGTTTCCGATGTGTCCGGCCTGCCGGCGGGAATATGAGAATCCCGCCGACCGACGCTTTCATGCGCAGCCCGTCGCCTGCCCGGTCTGCGGGCCGAAGCTCAGTCTGGTGCTTCCGTCCGGCGAATCACTGCCCGGGGATCCGGTTAGGGAATGCGTGCGGCTTCTCAAAGCCGGCGCCGTCGTCGCCGTGAAGGGGCTCGGGGGCTTTCATCTCGCCTGCGATGCGGAAAACGCGCAGGCCGTCGCAGCGCTTCGCCGGCGCAAGCACCGGGATGAAAAACCGCTCGCCGTCATGGCGGCGGGCATTGCTTCGGCGGAGCGCTTTGTCCGGATAAGACCCGATGAGGCCGAAGTGCTTCGGTCTCCCGCTCATCCGATCGTGCTTCTCGAGCGCCGCCGCGGACCGGACGTGCCGGCTCTGACGGGCATCGCCGACGGGTTGGGCGAGATCGGCGTCATGCTTCCCTACACCCCGCTTCACGCCCTCCTCTTTCATGCCGCCGCTGGCGAGCCCGACGGAACGGCCTGGCTTGAGTCGGCGGTGCCCTTCACTCTCGTCATGACGAGCGCCAATCCCGGCGGCGAGCCGCTCTGCACGGAGAACGCCGAAGCGCTCGAACGGTTGAGCGGCATTGCCGACGTCTTTCTGCTTCATGATCGGGACATCGTGACGCGCTGCGATGATTCGGTGGTTCGGGTGACGGACGGTGTTCTGCGGTTCGTGAGGCGTTCGAGAGGTTATGCGCCGGAAGCGGTGCGGCTCCCCGAGGCCGCGTCCGGCATGCCGGCCGTGCTGGCAGCCGGTCCTTATCTGAAGAATACGGGTGCCCTGCTTCGCGGACGCGACGCCTTCCTGACGCAGCATGTCGGCAGTCTCGACAACGTGCCGACAGCGCGCATGCTTGAGGATTCCCTCGCCCATCTGGAAGAGATTTTCGAAATTTCTCCCGAACTCGCCGCCTGCGACGCGCATCCGGATTTCGCGTCGACCCGGCTTGCTCAGAGAATCGCCGCGGAGCGCTCGATTCCCCTTCTGCCGATTCATCACCACGCCGCCCACCTCGGCGTCGCGGCGGCGGAAACCGGCTGCCGGGGACCGTTGTTCGGCCTGGCGCTCGACGGAACCGGTCTCGGTCCCGACGGCACCGTCTGGGGCGGTGAGGCGCTTCTGACGGACGAAACCGGTTTTTCCCGAGTCGGCTCTCTCGCGCCGATGCGGCTTCCGGGCGGCGATCGGGCCGCGAAGGAACCCTGGCGCATGGGGGCTTCCCTGCTCGCTGAGGCGGGACTGTCGGATCTGATCGAACGATTCTTCCCGTCGGAACCCTTTGCGGGGAAAATGCCGTTCCTTCTGAAGAGTTCATCGCTCTCGCCTCTTACGACGTCTCTCGGCCGTTGGTTCGACGGCATGGCGGCGCTGCTCGGACTCTGTCTGCGTCAGCACGACGAGGCAACGGCCGCCATGCGGCTTGAGTCGGCTGCGGCGGAAGGCCGCCGGCGCTGCGGCGTAGCGGTCCTCAGGAACGGATGGACGGTGTCGGAGACGGGACGGCTCTCGCTCTCGCCGCTCGTTCGTTTGATCGCCGAAGCCCGGCTTCGCGCCGGTGCGGACATCGAGGCGCTCGCCGCCGAGGCGGAGGATACGCTGGCGGCCGCGCTTCTCGACTGGACGCTGACGCTCAGGCGGCGCCTGACCGAGGGCGGTCTGCTGCCCGAAACGAGCGCCGTCGTCGCGCTGA
>JAXEEN010000089.1:0-4127 GCA_034104065.1 Sutterella sp. | reverse complement strand
CGCCGTCGGTGCTAAAGTGACGGACAGCTTTTCCCGATCCCCGTCTATGTCCGCCTTCAAACTGTCCGAGCGGCGTGCCGGACTGCTGGCCGCCGTCGTTTCCTACCTCTTCTGGGGGTTCATGTCCGTCTACTGGAGTCTGCTCGCCGAAGCGGATTCCTGGGAGGTCATCGCGCATCGAGTGCTTTGGTCGCTGGTGTTCCTTCTTCTGGCGATGGCTCTTCGGGGCAGACTGATCGATGTTCTCGACGCGGCCAAGCAGCTTCTCTCCGACCGGCGCCGACTGCTGATCATGCTGTCGGCGGCATTTTTTGCCGCACTCAACTGGTGGATCAACGTGATCGCCGTTCTGACGGATCATGTCGTCGAACTCGGCATCGGGACTTTTCTCACGCCGCTCATCTCCGTCTCACTCGGGGTGATTTTCTTCGCGGAGCGTCTCTCCCTTCTCAAAAAGGGTGCCATCGCTCTGGCCGGCGCCGGCGTCGGCATCATGATCGTCGGCTTCGGCCATTTTCCCTGGATTTCCCTCGGCGTCTCCCTCACCTGGGGGATTTACGGCGCGCTGAAAAAGAAGCTGATGCTCGAGGCCTGGGTCAGCATCATCATTGAGGCGGCGCTGATGCTTCCCGCCGCCCTGGCCTATCTCGCCCGGCTGCACGCCGGCGGACTCGGTCATTTCGCCACCGGCGACATCGGTCTCACGCTTGCGCTGGCCGGCACCGGCATCATGACTTCCATTCCGCTCATTTGCTTCACGCTTGCCGCCATGAAGCTCCCGATGAACGTGCTCGGCTTCTGTCAGTACATCGCGCCCGTCATGACGCTCCTTCTCGGCATCTTCTGGTTCGGCGAGCCTTTCGGCGGACGGGAACTGCTTCCCTTGATCTTCATCTGGTCAGGCATCGCTCTTTTCCTCTTTGCAGAGCTTCGCCCTCTCCCTAAAGGCAGAGATGACCGTTAAACTTGAATTAAGTCGGCATAAGTAATATCTCATTTCGACTTGACAGGAGTGTACCGTTCTCGCGTACAATGCCTGCCCTTCCCAAACCTGTCGCTCTCTCAGCACAGGTATAACCCGCAGGGCTTTGAAATTCAAAGCTGTGCGGCTACAATCGAAAGGATTCGTTACCGCCCGACGGCGGTTGACCACCCTCAGGGACCTATAAAAATGAGCAAAAAGCATACTAACGACTGCGAGCAGGACTCGGCTGACCTGCCGCCGACTCAGGACAACGCGACGGTAAGCCATGCCGCCGTTGAGTCCGTCGAAGGCCAGCAGCATGTGTTTGACACGACCCGTCAGGCGATTACCTATCTTCGCGACAAGCTTCGCGAAGCCCATCGCGAGACCCCCGAAGAAGCTGCGGAAGACGTGCTCGCCACGCTTCCTGAAGCCCAGCGCGACACGCTCTTCAAGGCGCTTCTCGCCAAGGAAGCCAATCAGGCCGGTCTCTTCCCCAAGAAGCGCGGCAACATCAACGAACTGTCCGCCGACTTCACCTCGGGCGGCTATCCGTACAAGAACCGCTACCCGCTCGGCCTCTATGAGAAGGAACTCTACGACCTCCAGGTCGAACTTCTCAAGCTTCAGGAATGGGTCAAGCGCACGGGCCGCAAGATCGTGGTGATCTTCGAAGGCCGCGACGCCGCCGGCAAGGGCGGTACGATCCGCCGCTTCACGGAAAACCTGAACCCCCGCGGCGCGCGCATCGTCGCTCTGTCGAAGCCCACCGAAGCCGAAGCCGGCCAGTGGTACTTCCAGCGCTATGCCGCCCGTCTTCCGAACCCGGGCGAAATCTGCTTCTTCGACCGTTCCTGGTACAACCGTGCCGTCGTCGAACCCGTGATGGGCTTCTGCACGAAGGAACAGTCCGAAAACTTCCTCCTCGAAGTGTCCGAATTTGAACGCTCGTTGCAGCGCGGCGGCATCATCCTCATCAAGTTCTGGCTGAACATTTCGCAGGAAGAACAGCGCAAGCGCTTCAAGGAACGCCGCGTCAACCCGCTCAAGCGCTGGAAGCTCTCGCCGGTGGACATCGCCTCGATGGAAAAGTGGGACGATTATTCCCTCGCCGTCGAACGCATGTTCCATGCCACCGACACGACGGATACGCCGTGGACGGTCATCCGCAACGAAGACAAGCGCCGCGGCCGCCTCAACGCGATCCGCGTGCTGCTTCAGTCCGTTGACTATGACGGACGCGACCTCTCGAACATCGGGCCCATCGACCCGCTGATCGTCGGCCGCGGCGGCATGCTCTTCCAGCACACGGCTTCCCCGATCTTCGCGGGCGCCATGAGCGAAGCCTTCAAGCGCGACCTCGACCGCGTCGGCAAGAAGCAGAAGGGCTGATCATCCGTCTGAATGACAGGACAAGGGGAGACTTCCGAAGTCGGAGGCCTCCCCTTTTTTGCAGTCTGAAACGCGGAACAGGCGACAAATGAAAACCGGCGGATGTTCGTCCGCCGGTTCGGCATGATCCTGCGCCCGTCAGGTCCGGGACGGCGCTTCAGTCATTACTTCTTCAGAGCCTTCTTGATGAGCTTGCGCACGCCTTTGCGGGCGGCGGCTTCGATCTTTTCGACGACCTTGCGTTCGTCGCCGTCGGCAAAGGCACGAAGTGCGTCGGCTTCATCCTTGCTGAGTGTTTCGATCACGACGATATGAGCCGCGGCTTCACCGTCGGCTAGGGCAATCAGACCCGTCTGAACGCCGGGAACCGGCGAGACGTCTGCAACTTCGCTCTTGGACTGCTTGTTCTTTTTGGACTTAGCCATTCTTTCTCCGTTGTTTATTGTTGGTTGTCTCCGCCTGAGGGCGGATTTTGCATGCGTAGCCCAAAGGATATGCCTAAAACATGACGTTTTCATGACAAAGGTATCATAAAGACGTCACAAGATGTCCTAACGTTGCAAAAATCTAACGAATCTAGGTACTTAGACGGATATCGGAGTCCGAGGGCCTAGTTCGACCAGATGAGCCTCGTGACCGACCGCCGGAAGAAAGACGTCCAGGATGTCCTTCACGGCAATGCGCAGACTGCAGTCGTTCGTGGTCGGATGACAGTCGATTTTCGCCATGGCGATGACTTCGGTGTCGGTCAATTAACCCCTGTCTAAAGACAGAGGCTTGGCAACAAGCCTTGGTTGACTAGCCTGAGTGATCCCGAAAGGGTGAACTACGTTGGTCGGGAATCCGGACTGTCGGAAGACAGGTCGGAAACAGGCACCGCGGGATGTAGATCCTAGTCCCGCGCACTGCGGTCTGAGGCTAAAAGCTCTGAGGGTTAGGAGCGGTGAATCAGACGACAAACCCCTTCCAACATTGGCGAAGGATCACAACCGGCCGAAAGGCCGAGAAGATGGAACCTGCGGGTATCCGTCAAAGGAGAATACTGTGAAGGTATTTATTTTGAACAGGCGCGGTGCCCCGCTGATGCCGTGCTCACCGACCCGGGCGAGGAAGCTCCTCCGGGAAGGAAAGGCGGAGCCGGTAAGACGTACGCCCTTCGTGATTCAGCTCACTGCCGCGACGGGTGAAGCCGGGCAGCCGATCAATCTCGGCGTAGATGCCGGCTCCAAACACGTCGGTCTTAGTGCAACGACGGCCAAGGAGGAGTTATTTGCTTCCGAGGTCGAACTGCGTCAGGACATGACCGATCTGGTGTCCGGACGGCGTGAATTGCGAAGCGGTCGACGCAATCGCAAGACGCGCTACCGCGAACCTCGGTTCGACAACCGCGTTCACAGCAGGAACGAGGGCCGGCTTGCGCCGTCGGTGGAAAACCGCATCAATGCCCACATCTCCCGAATTGAAGACGTCATGTCGTTTCTCCCGATCACCTCGATCGCGGTGGAAACTGCGGCGTTCGATATTCAGAAGATCAAGCATCCCGAGATTGCCGGCGAAGCCTACCGGCAGGGCGAACAGCTCGGCTTCTGGAACGTGCGCGAATACGTGCTGTTCCGAGACGGCCATGTCTGTCAGGCATGCAAAGGGAAGTCGAAAGATCCGATACTCAACGTGCATCACATTGAGAGCCGGAAGACGGGCGGGGATGCGCCGAACAACCTCATCACGCTCTGCGAGACGTGCCACAAGGCGTATCACGCAGGGAAGCTGA
>JAXEEN010000088.1:0-7308 GCA_034104065.1 Sutterella sp. | reverse complement strand
CGGCGCCACGCTGATCGGCGTGACGGTCGACTACAGCGCGCACTGGTTTGCCGGCATGGCCGGCAGAGGCGAAGGCGGCTTCGAGCATCAGCGGCGGCTCCTGCCCTCGCTCACGCTCGCCGCCCTCTCGAGCGCGGCGGCCTACGGCGTCCTTTCGCTCACGCCGCTCCCGGGTCTGCGGCAGATGTCGCTGCTGGCCGCCGCGGGCGTCGCGGCCGCCTATCTTGCCGTCATTCTTCTTCTGCCCTTTGCCTCCGGCTTCGTGCGCCCGCCGCTCACGCGTCTGATGTTTTTTCTGAGCGAACATCTCCCGCGGCTCCCGAGACTGACGCCGACCTCGCTCAGACGGCCGGCCGTGCTCGCAGGCCTTCTCTCGGCCCTGGTTCTGACCGCGGCCGGACTGCTGCAGCTTCATGCCGGCACGGGAATCCGCGACCTGCAGGGCGCGCCCGAAGAACTGGTCCGGGCCCAGGCCGAAGTCGGGCGCAGACTGGCTCTTCCCTCTCCCGCCCAGTGCTTCGTCATCGAAGCGCCCGATTTGAACGCCGCGCTTCTGCGTGAAAAAGCCCTGCGCCGGGCGCTCGACGAACGCGGACTTTCCGGCCGAATCCAAACGTCCGGACTCGGCGGCTGGCTGCCCGACCGAAGCACGGAAGCCGAAGGCGCCCGGCTTAGCGCAGAGGCGGTAAAGCTCATCTCCCCCGCGCTTACCGACATGCTGGGTGCCGCGCCGCTGCCGCCCTCGCAGAAGCCCTTCAGCGCCGAAGCGCTGGCCGGCACGCCGGCCGGCGAGGCCGCGCGGCACTTCATCCTGGCCGACGGTCCCCGCGGATCGGCGCTCCTCGTCATGCTCGCCGGGCTTACGCCGGACGATCTCCCGATTCTCAGAGAGACGGCCGACGCCCTTCCGGGCGTTCAGTTCGCCGACATGACGGGGCATATGTCCGACACGCTCGCCGCCTACCGAAACATCGTTCTGACCCTCCTGCTGGCCGGCGCGGGACTGCTGTTCGTGATGCTGCTCAGACCCTTCGGGCGCGACGCCTGGCGGGCGGTCGTGCCCGCGCTGACCGGCATCGCCGTTGCCGGAGCGGTTTCGGGCTGGCTCGGTCTTCCCTTCACGCTCTTTACGGCGCTCGCCATGGTGCTGCTTCTCGGCATCGGCGCGGACTGCGGCATCTTCCTCGCCGCGTCGCCCGCCGACGGCCGGGCCTGGGCTGCGGTGCTCTTTGCCGGCATCACCACGATGCTCTCCTTCGGTCTGCTCGCCTTTTCCGCCACGCCCGCGCTGCATGCGTTCGGTCTTACCGTGCTGACGGGCGAAGCCGCCGTCTGGGCTGCTGCCGCCGCCCTTCGGCCGGGCCGAAGCGCACTCGCGCGGTCCCGCCGCGGCGAATTCCCCGAGGACCATTCCGCCGGCAGGTGAATCCCGCTACAATGCCCGCGTTCGAACAAAGGGTCCGCACCATGATTTCACGCCGCTCGCTTCTGCTTCTTCCCGCGCTTTTCAGTCTGGCGGGCTGTGCGGCGCTCAGCGTGCCCTCGGGCTTCATGCCGGGAGCCGTCCGGCTCCCCGATCTTCGTCCCGACTTCCGCACGCCGCTGACCTTTTCGGCCGATCAGCTCATCACGCTCGCCTTTTCGCCGGAAGCCGTCGCCCACGGCGCGCCCGAGAGCGTCCCGGAACTCCGGGCGATGCTCGTGGTCAAAGGCGATTCGCTCGACATGGCGCTCATCGCCATGAACGTGCCCGTCTGGCGCATTCATGCCTCGCCGGCCGGCATTCAGGAGTCTCGCCACCGTCTGCTCGACACCCGTGTTCAGGCTGGGCCGCTCCTTCGCGATCTCGCGTTCTGTCTCTGGCCCGAAGAGAATCTTCGAACGCAGCTCGCGGAAATCGGCGGCGGCTGGTCCCTCTTCGTCGAACCCGACCGGCGCACGCTGGCCGAAGGGACTTCGAGGCTTCTCGAGATGCGCTGCGAAGGCAGCGTCATCACGCTCGTCAATCATCCCGAAGGCTATTCCCTACGCATCGATTCCCGTCCGGCGGCGGACTGAGGCCGTCTTTTCTTCTTCATCGGCCGACGGCGCTTTCCCGGTTCGGGCGAAATCCGGTCTTATCCGCCCTTTCCGTTTTTGCCGAACTCAGGATTTCGCCGTGTGACACACGCAGTCTGTGCCTGCTGTGCGTCACGCAGAAACGCGCAGTTTTCAACCGATCTCAGTGTTTTTCCGAACATGCATTTGCTTGGTCTCTGCGCAAGGTCAGAACCTCTCTAAGCAAAATGTCGGACAATGTAACCAACTGATACTGGCGGGACCTTTGCCCCGAGGAGTAAACAATGACCGAAAACGAAACGACCATCCAGCAACCTGCCCCCGAAGCCCCTGCCGCAGAGCAGCCCCAGGCTCCGGCCGCCGCGCCCGCCGATGCGCCCGCTGCGCGCAAGGCGCCCGCCCGCCGCGCCTGCAGAAAGCCGAAGGCTGCTGACGCTGCCCCCTGCGCCGATCTGCCGTCGCTTGACGATTCCTCGCTGTACATCAACCGTGAAATCAGCTGGATCGAATTCGACCGCAAGGTCCTCGAAACGGCCGCCGATCCGGACGTGCCGCTTCTTGAACGCGTGAAGTTCCTCTCGATCTTCTTCAACAACCTCGACGAGTTCTACATGGTCCGCGTGATGAACCTGCAGCGTCAGGTCCGCAGCGGCGTTGTTGAAGCCACGGGCGCCGACAAGATGCTTCCCGCCAAACAGCTTTCGGAAATCCGCCGCAAGGTTCTCGAAATGCTCGAGGCTGCCGAAGAACTCTGGCTCAAGACCCTCAAGCCCGCGCTCGAAAAGAAGGACATCCGCTTCGGCAAGTACGCCAATCTGCCGCCGAAGCGCCGTTCCGCGCTCGACAAGTACTTCGACCGTGAAATCTTCCCGATTCTCACGCCGCAGGCCGTCGACGCCGGCCATCCGTTCCCGATGATTTCCAACACGAGCATCAACTTCGTGGTGGAACTCGAAAGCATTCACGACGACGAACCCGGCAAGGTCCGCTTCGCCCGAGTGAAGTGCCCGAACAACGTGCCGCGCTTCCTCTTCATTCCTGAAGACGCCGACGAAACGACGGTGCTCGACGTGCATGCCCGCGAAGGTCTCATCATCATGGTGGAAGACCTCATCGCCGCACGCATGGACAAGCTCTTCCCGGGCTACCGCGTCCGCGCCCAGGGCCTCTTCCGCATCACGCGCAACACCGACGGAGAAATCGAAGAAGACGAAGCCGACGACCTGCTCGCCGCCGTGAAGGACTACGTCGAACAGCGCCGCTTCGGCTCCATCGTCCGCCTCGAACTCGAACGCGGCATGCCGCAGTCCCTGCAGGACTTCCTCCTGAAGCACATGGAACTGCGTCCGTACCAGATCTACAAGTCGAGAATGCCCATCGCCTTCAGCGAATTCATGGGCCTTTCCGGCGTCGACCGTCCGGGCCTCAAGTATCCGCCCTTCCATCCCACGATGCCGAAGGCGCTCGACCTTGAAGCCGACACGTTCGCGGAAATCCGCAAGCGCGACCAGGTCGTCTATCACCCGTACGAAACCTTCGGCGGCGTGCTGAACTTCCTCCACAAGGCCGCTCTCGACCCGAAGGTCGTGGCCATCAAGCAGACGCTCTACCGCTGCGGCAGCAATTCGCCCGTGGTGCACAGCCTTCTTGAAGCCCGCCGCCGCGGCAAGCAGGTGACGGCCGTCGTCGAACTGAAGGCCCGCTTCGACGAAGAACAGAACATCAACTGGGCTCAGGAACTCGAAGCCAACGGCGTCAACGTCGTGTACGGCTTTGCAGGCCTTAAGATCCACGCGAAGCTCTGCCTTGTCGTCCGCCGCGAAGAATCGGGGGTTCGCCGCTACGTGCATATCGGCACCGGCAACTACAACGCCGGCTCCGCCAAGATCTACACCGACCTCGGCATTCTGACGTCCAACGATGAAATCTGCGACGACGTTCAGGACCTCTTCAACGTGATGACCGGCTGCGGCATCGTCGACGAATACCGCAAGCTCTTCGTCTCGCCCAAGGGCATGCGTCCGAATCTGTCGAAGCTCATCCAGCAGGAAATCGAGCTTCACAAGAAGCAGGGCAACGGCCACATCATCATCAAGTGCAACCAGCTCGTTGACGCCGATATGGTCAAGCAGCTCTATCAGGCCAGCCAGGCCGGCGTCAAGGTCGAATGCATCGTGCGCGGCATCTGTTCGCTGCGTCCGGGCATCAAGGGCATTTCCGACACGATCACCGTCCGTTCGGTGGTGGGTCGTCTGCTCGAACACGCCCGCGTCTACTACTTCCGCCACGGCGGTGAGGAAAAGATGTACGTCGGCAGCGCCGACATGATGCCCCGCAACCTAAACGGCCGCATCGAAGTCGTTGCTCCGATCCGTGAAGCCGATCAGCGCCGCAACATCCTTGATCAGATCATCATCCCGCAGCTGACCGACAACATCCACGCCTGGGAACTCCAGAGCGACGGTTCGTACATCAAGCAGAACCCGAAGCCGGGTGAAAAGAAGTACGACTCGCAGGAAGAAATCGGCAAGATCCTTGACCTGATGAAGCGTCACGACTGATCCGTTTTCTGACGGCTTCGCCGTCTGACGATCCCTTCAACCGTCCCGACCCTCCGGTCGGGACGGTTTTTTTACAGGCGTTTTTCCGGCGAAGATTGCGCTAAACTCATTAACGCCGTTCGTTCTTCCGCTGTACGGCGCAGACGCTTTCTTACATTTTCCTCACTTTCATGAAATACCTGATTGTTGACGACCACGCTCTCGTTACCGGAGCCCTCTCGATGATGCTGCTCGACCGCGAGCCCGATGCCGACATTCATACGGCGGGCAGCGCCGAGGAGGCACTCCGTCTGATCGACCGCGAAGGCGAATCCGCCGACCTTCTGATTCTTGATCTGACGATGCCGGGCGTGACCGGAACGGAGCTGATGGAGGAAATCGTGAGGCGTCAGCCGATGCTGAAAATCCTCGTCGTCTCCGGGCTTCTCGACAAGACGAGCATCATGCGCGTGCTGCAGCTCGGCGCCGCGGGCTTCGTACCGAAGTCGTTCGACACGAGCATGCTGACGGGCGCCATCGACTTCGTGCTCAGAGGCGGCGTCTTCATTCCTTCAAAGCTTCTCTCGGACGGTCAGCGCGCCGGCTTCTTCTCCGAAACCGCCAAGAGTCTGCGCTCTCCCTCCGAGGAAGTCCACCTCACCGAACGTCAGAAGGAAGTTCTGATGCTGCTCGCCCAGGGCGCGCCCATCAAGCGCATCTGTCTTGATCTCAACCTGTCCGAAGGCACGATCAAAACTCACGTCTCGGCCATCTACCGCGCCTTCGGCGCCACGAACCGCACCGAGGCGCTTCTCGCCGCCCGGCGCGCGGGCTTCGACATCGAACTCTGAGACGCATCCGGCATCAACGAAAAGACCGCTGCTTCCGAACGAAGAGCGGTCTTTTTTACGGCCGGCGGCCGAACCCGCCGCCGAACAAACTCAGATGAAGGCGCAGATCACGGCGATCACCAGCGCCGGGAGCAGGTCGGCCACGCGGAACTTGTCGCCCCAGATCAGGTTGACGCCGACGCAGAAAATCATGATGGAGCCGACGAGCGAGAGATTGGACACCGCCTGCGGCGTCAGGAAGGGTTCGATGAACCGGGCAAGAATCGTCATGGCTCCCTGAAAAAGCCCCACGGGCACGGCGGAGAAGATGCAGCCCTTGCCGAGAGAGGCCGTCATGACCGCGACGATGATCATGTCCATCACGGCTTTGGCGGTCAGAATGGAAATGTCGCCCGTGAGACCGTCCTTGATCGAACCGACGACGGCCATGGCGCCGATGCAGACGGTGAGCGACGCGACGACGAAGCCCCGCACGAACTTCGCATCGTCGGCACTGCCCGAGCGGGCCTTCAGCCATTCGCCGAGCGCCTCGATCCCTTCCGTAATGCGAAAGAACGTGCCGATCAGCATGCCGATCGTCAGCGATGCGATGATCATCATCATGCCGGTCGACTTCAGGGCGCCGTCCGCCAGCCTGAGCGACTCCTCGCAGGCGCCGAGAATGCCGATGAAGAGCGTGCAGAGTCCGAGCGCCGCAATCATGTTGTCCTGATAGCGCTTGGAAATGGCCCGCCGGAAGACGAGCCCCGCGAGACCGCCGGCGATGATGCCGGCGACGTTGATGAGTGTGCCGAGTCCGATCATGATCAATCCGAAAAAATCCCGGGCCGCACCGTCGGAGTGCAGAGCCCGTCGGGCGATTATCCTTCAGGGTGCATCGGCGGCGCGTCAGGACCGCTTCGGATTTTGACAGCCGTCAAAACGGCTGTCCTGCACCGCTTAGGAGCGGCCGATGCTTCCCTTCAGCGCGCTTTTCTCCCGATCGCCTCCATGACGAGCTCGAACTGACGGTCGTACCAGGGATTGAAGGTCAGCCTCGCATGGTTTTTCCCGGGATCGGGCTGATGCTTCTCTCCGGAATACCAGACGGTCTCGCCCTTTTCGCAGCGCCTCGAGGCCTCCCTGCTCTGACCGTTCCAGCAGATTCTGACCCTGCCCTTCAGACCGTACCAGGGATTGTCCGGGCGATACGTCATGCTCATGTGCGAAAAGCTCGTGACGCGCATCTCGGGCACGGATTCCGGCAGCACGGCGACTCGGCCGGAAAGACCTTTCGCCGTTTCGGGATCGCCGTACCAGAGAAGACGGGTCTGAGGATGGGAAAACGCCCGGTCGAAACGGGACAGCAGCCTTTCCGCAGCCACCAGTCCGTCCCGGCGGGCCAGCATGACGGCGCTTCGCCCTTCGTAAGGCGTCTTTTCAAAGCGCGAAAGCGCCTCGTCGGCCGCGGTCATGGTGGGATAAAACGCCGCAAAGCCCTTCATCGGAATGACGAAGTACTGGAAGGGGTTGCGCCCGCCGTCCGGGCGGCTTTCCGGCCGGACCAGCCAGTCGATGACCCTGGAGGCGGCGGAGGCCGCCCAGGCGAGCGCCGGACGCACTTCAACCGCCGGCGAAAAGAGGATCAGCCCGGCCGTCCGGCCGGGATGCTTCGCAGCCCAGTCGAGAACCAGATTGCCGCCCATCGAATAGCCGCCCAACCACATCTCGCTCACTTCGCGCGAAAGGATTTCCGCCTGCTCGTCGACAACTCGGCGCCAGTCTTCGACCGTCGAGACCATCATGTCGGGCCGCCGCGGTACCCCCCCCGGGGGCCCCCCCCGGCCCACCAGCACCCCAAAGGCGGCCACCCCAACCCC
>JAXEEN010000087.1:0-14775 GCA_034104065.1 Sutterella sp. | reverse complement strand
GACGACAACCGGGATCGGACGCGCAGCGCAGAAGAGGGCGCACGACGCTCTCCGCCTGCCGATCCCCTACAAAAGGAGCCATCAGCATGCTTAACCGCAAGTCTCTCGAGCGCTCGCTCGCCCGTTATGCCGATCACAAGGACGAGGCCGTCAGGGCGCGCCTCGCCTGTTTCGGTCCGGCCCTTCTCAGGGCGGCCGATCTGAAGGCCGCGCTGCCCGCGGCCGAACCCGCCTGGACGGACGAAGAGATCGAGGCTGCCCGCGAGGGACGTCTGGCGCTGCTTTCGACGGGCGCCGTGACGATCGATCCCGCCGCCTATCTTGAGGCGGCGAAGGCGATCGCCGCCGAACTTCTCTCTTCGCTCGGCGCGGAAGGCGATTTTCTTGCCGCCTGCCGGGCGGTCGACTGGACGCCGTTCGCGTCGGCCGAACTGCTGGCCGACGCCGCCCGGGCGCCTCTCGTTTATCTGGAGAAGGTTGAGGCGCTCGCCGGCGAAAGCGATCTGCTCGACATCTACATTCTTCCGACGCTCGGTCTGGCGCTTCGCGTCTTTCTTGACGGCGCCGCCGATGCGGCGAGCGACCGCATCGCGAAAACGAAGAGCGACACGTCGCACCACAACCGTCCGCTCCGCTGCCCGGTCTGCGGGGCGGAAGCAGCCGTCGCCGCCGTCGTCGAAACGCCGGTCAACGGCAACGTGAAGAAGCTCTGGTGCACCTGCTGCGGCGGCCACTGGCTCTTTGAGCGCATCCGCTGCGCGCACTGCGGCGATCAGGCCGTCTCCGACCTTTCCTACGTGCACGACGAAGCCGACGACGCACACCGCCTCCACGTCTGCCGGGCCTGCGGCGAAGCGTTCCCGACGGTTTTTGCCGGCGATCCCCTCTCCTTCAACGCTGATGTCGAACAGATCGTCATGACCGGCCTCGAAATGTTCTACGATACGTCCGTCGGCGGCGAAAAAGCCTGATCGGGACAACAGGGCGGGCCGCCCCCTCGGACAAGGAGATCAGTCATGGGAGAAGGACTGAAGCGCGCCTCGGGCGCGATCTACGACACCGGCTCGGGTTTTGAGCTCACGGCGGGACTTGCTGCGGGTCAGTCCGACGCCGTGAGCCCCCTCGGGGCGCGTGCGGTTGCCGTCACGCGGCTCAACGGCCCGTCGGACGAGACCGACTGGGTGGCCGAGGAAACGCCGGTCGCGCTCGTCTACAACGACATCTCGCACGCCGTCATGATGACGACGCCGACGATGCTCGAGGAATTTGCGCTCGGCTTTTCTCTGGCCGAAGGGATTGTTCCCGACGCCTCTCATATCTATGAAATGGAAGTGCACGAAGCCTGCCGCGGCATGGAGGTGCGCATGCGCATTTCCTCCGAATGCTTCTGGCGGCTCAAGGCGCACCGACGGTCGATGACGGGCCGCACGGGCTGCGGCATCTGCGGCGTCGAAAGCCTCGAAGGGGCGATCCGGCAGAAGCGCCGCGTGCCCGATACGCAGCGCTTTTCGATGAAGCATTATCCGGCCGCCATGTCGTACCTCGACGAGGTCGAACAGCTCGGACGGCTTACCGGCTGCACGCACGCCGCCGTCTGGGTCCATCCCGACGGAAGCTTCGCGGGCGGCGCCGAGGACGTCGGCCGCCACGTCGCGCTCGACAAGCTGCTCGGGCTTCGCGCCCGTCGCGGCTGGAACGACGGCGCCCTCGTCATCAGTTCCCGCGCGTCGTACGAAATGGTCCAGAAGGCCGCCATGTGCGGCGTGGAAATTCTTTTTGCCGTCTCCGCGCCGACGGCGCTCGCCGTCGAACTCGCAAAGGACTGCGGCCTGACGCTCGCCGCCTTCTGCCGCCGCGGCCGCGCCAACGTTTATTCCCATCCCGAACGCCTGATCGGGCTCTGATTTCCGCCGACCGCCCTGCGGCGAGTAGGCGGCGGCTTCCGGTTTCTCCTTTTTTCGGAAGTCTTTCCGGGAGGTCCCTCCGGCCTCCCGTCTTTTTCCGCTGTCAAGAGGGGACAAATCCCACCGCCTGCGGCGACCGCCCGCCGACTGTATTCGAAAAAGGACGGGTTCCCTATCATCTCCTTCAGTGATGCTTTCCGATAAACCTTACTCTCAGAGGCAAAGGAAGGCCGTCATTCCCCATGAATCAGAAGGAGAACAACATGAATCAGACTCGTCGCCGCTTTTTCCAGGGTGCTGCCGCCGCAGGTCTTGCCGCCGCCGGCTGGACGTCCTCGGCCCACGCCAAGGTCGCGCCCGTCACGATGAAGGAACGCAGCTTCGAACCGATCAAGCTGCCGCGCCCGATCAGCCTTGCCGCGCTGACCGTTCTGGACGTCTCGCCCGCCAACCAGGTGCTCTGCGCCGCCAAGGCCGGCTATTCCCACGTCGGTATCCGTCTCTACCCGGCGACCCCGACAGAAACGCAGTATTCGATGATCGGCGATACGCCGATGCTCCGTCAGGTTGAAGCCAATCTGAAGGCCACGGGCGTCAAGGTGCTCGACATCGAAATTCTCCGCATCAAGCCCGACACCCGCGCCGTCAACTGGAAGGCCTTCTTCGAAACGGGCGCCCGTCTCGGCGCCACCGAAGTGCTCTGCGCCGGCAACGACCCCGACTTCAACCGTCTGTGCGACAACTACGCAGAGCTCTGCGAAATCGCTCATCCGTTCGGCCTGAACCTCAGCATCGAACCGATGCCCTGGTGCAACATCAGCACCGTGAAGCAGGGCGGCGAAGTCATGAAGCGCGTGAACCGTCCGAATTCCGGCATCCTCGTCGACCCGATCCACTTCTATCGCGCCGACAACAAGTACGAGGACATCGACAATCTGCCCAAGGGCACGCTGCGCTACTGCCAGATCTGCGACATCACGGCCGACAAGCCGAAGACGATGGACGGCATCCTCTATCAGGCCCGCAACTACCGTCTCTCCCCGGGCACCGGCGCCGCCGACCTGCCGCAGCTTCTGAAGCATCTGCCCAACCTGCCGATCTCGATCGAAGCCTGCAACGCCGACCTCGCGCTCACGATGTCGCCGCTCGACCGCGCCCGCATGTACCTCGAAGACATGGTGGCGGTGCTCAACAAGGCCGGCGAATTCTGATATTCAGCCGAGCTCATCGGCGGATGCCGGCCGTGATCCGGCGGCATCCGGCCCCGTGAAACGACACGCAGGGCGGGAACCTCAAGAGGTTTCCGCCCTGTCTTCGTCCGTGAGATCCGGCTTATGACGGCCGGTCTTCCGAGAAGTGATCGGAGACGCCCGGACCGGAAACGGTGCTGATGCCGCCCGCCGGCTTCACGTCGATGAGCACCGGTATGCGGTCGCGGATCTCGCCTACGTGCGAAATGATGCCGATGAGCTTGCCTTCGCTGTTGAGGCTGCCGAGAACGCCGAGCGCAGATTCCAGCGCTTCGGGGTCGAGCGTGCCGAAGCCTTCGTCGAGAAAGAGCGAGTCGACGCGCGAGCGGCTGCCCGCCATTTCGGACAGACCGAGAGCCAGGGCCAGACTGACGATGAAGGATTCGCCGCCCGACAGATTGTCCGAGGCGCGCTCCGTATTGGCCTGATAGCCGTCGATGACGTTGAGCTTGAGCGGCTCGCTTTCGTCGCGCTTGAGCGTGTAGCGGGGCGTCATCTTCGCGAGCGCCCGGTTGGCGCTCACGACGAGCGATTCAAACGTCAGACCCTGCACGAACATGCGGTAGGTCTTGCCGTCGCCGTGGCCGATCAGACTGTCGAGGCGGTCCCATACGGCGGTCACGGCCTTCTGCTTCTCGATTTCCGCCAGAATCTGCTTCTGCTGATCCCGCTGAGCGTCGTCGGTTTTGAGTTTTTCCGTATCCGCGCCGATCGACCGGTTGACGGCCTCGAGCTGTTCGCGGGCCAGGCGAAGATCGTCGGCCACTTTCTCGGGTGCGTCCTCGGTCAGGTGTTCCGCTTCGACGGCCGTCCGCTGCTCCGTCTTCACCCGGCGGCGTTCGGCGGCGGCATGCACGGCTTTGTCGATGTCGGCGAGGGCTTTTTCGAGCGCTTCGGTCTGAGGTCCCGTCAGACTCGCCGCCTCCCGGGCGGCTTCGTCGGCGAAGCCTTCGCGGGCGAGGGAGAGCATCCAGCCGCTTTCGCGGGTCCGGCACTCCTCGGTCTTCCGGTCGATTTGTTCGGCCAGCGCGCTGAGCCGCTCGGCGTTGGCCGCGCAGGCCTTGTCCGCTTCGGCCAGACGCTTCTGCACCGTTTCGAGCGTTTGCCTCGCCGCTTGTTCCGCCTGAACCAGACGCGCTTCCTCGGCGTCGGGATTCCTGTCGCCGTAGAGCTCGCGGCGTCCGACAACGAGGGCCTCCAGAGCGGCGGCCTTGGTGATCCGCCGTCCGGCGGCTTCGCCGGCGTCTTTCTCTGCCGCCGTCAGCAGGGCGCGGCAGCTCTCTTCATCCTTTTGGGCCAGATCCCGTGCCCTGACGAGCGCTTCCTTCTTGTCGGACGTCTCGGCATAAACGCGGGCGCGTTCGGCAAGCGCAGCCGCCTGACGGACGACGTCGGCCTTCCCGGCGGCAGGCGCCGAGACGAAGGGCGAGACGGTCTCGTTGAAAGCGGCAAGCGCTTCAGCGGCGGCCTGTCCGGCCGCGGCGGATTCTTCACGGGCGGTCTTCAGCGCTTCGGCCGTGCGTTCACGGAGAAGACCGGCTTTTTCGGCGGCCGTTTTGGCGGCGGCTTTGTCCGCTTCGCATGTCGCGGCGGCCCGGCGGCAGCCCGTGATGCGCTTCTCCGCTTCGGCATAGCGGTTCAGCCGATCGGCGAGCTGCTTCTGAACCGCCTGTTCGGTCGCCATCGCCTCGGCGGCTTTGCCGGGTGCGATGCCGAGCGACGCTCTGAGCGCGTCGGCCCGGGTCTTCATGCCGGCGACGGCGGACCGGATGTCGGCGGCAGCCGCTTCCAACGCTTCCGAACGGCCCTTGGCCGACGCGATGTCGCGGGTCAGACGGCTGACCTCGGCATCGAGTTCGGCGGCGGCCTTCACGACCGTCCTGAGGCGTACGCTCGCTTCCGCCTTGTCGCCCGGCAGGGACTCGGCATACGGATGGTGCAGGGCGCCGCAGAGCGGACACGGTCTGCCGTCCTCTAGGTCGGCGCGCTCCAAGGCGAAGCGCTCGAGTTTGCTGAGCGCGTCGATTTCGGCCTGAATCGCAGCCTGGGTTTCCCTTTTGGCATTCAGCACGACGGTTTTGGCTTCGGCTTCCCGGGAGAGCGCTTCAAGCGCGGTTTGGGTTTTCTCGAGCTTCAGCGCCGTTTCGGCTGCCTGCTTTTCGCCGACGGCGATCTCGGCTTCGGTGCGGAGGAGCGAATCGATCCCGACGACGCGTTCGGCCGACTGCCGGGCCCTGACGGGGAGAGAGGAGGCGTCCTCGCCCTCAAGCACGCGGTCCCGCTCGGCTTCCGCGTCGGCGAGCGCCCCGGCCGCCGCCTCGGCGGCTGAGGTTTTCTCGGCAAGAGCGGCTTCCGCCAAGCGGGTCCTGCCGTCGGCATTCCTGAACTCTGTTGCGGCGGCTGCCGCAGCTTTGCTGCGGCGCTCGGCGTCCTCGAGGGTTCTGCGGGTGCTCAGTGCCGACGAGGCGACGGCTTCGCGCACCCCGACGAGAGGCGCGTCGGCGGCGATGCCTGCCAGGACCTCAGTCACGCGTCCGAGCTCGGCCCTGATGCCGGTCAGTCTCGCCGTCGCTTCAGCCGTCGAAGTGCGGCGCTGGTTTTCCGTTTGCCGTGCCGACTTTTCGGACGCGGCGGCTTCGGCGAGTTCACGGCCGGCTTCGGCAAGCTTCACGTCGAGTTCCCGGACCGCGACGATCGTCGGCGCGGCGTCGGTTCTGTTCTTCATCGCCGTCTCGACGGCGAGCGAGGCTTGAGCACGAAGCATTTCCGCCTCGGCCTTTTGCGCGGCGAGACGCGGCGTTTCCGCTTCCCGCAGCCGTTTTTCCGCGGAGGACAGACGGAGATCCTCCCTGACGCTCTTCAGAATCAGGTATTCGCCGTCCAGTTTGGCCGCACGCCGGGCGGCGGCCAGGCGCCCGCGCTCGGGTTCGGCCTGCGACTGCGCGAGAAGCGCCGCCTCGGCCTCGTCTGCGGCCGTCTTTTCTTCGGCACGGACCTTCGCGAGCCGGGTGAGCCAGCCCTGGGCGCGGGTGAGCGCATGGACGGTCAGATCGAGCCGGGCGGCTTCGGGGCGGCTGTCGTCAAGACGCTTCTCGACGGCCCGGCGGTCTTCGTCCGACAGGATATGAGCGGCGTCGCGTTTTTCTTCGAGAAGGCGCAGCGACTGCTTTTAAGCGGAAAAGCGGCGCTGCACAGCCATGGAAATTTCCGAATAGATTTCGGTGCCGGTCAGCTTTTCCAGGGTGACGGCGCGGTCGTCGGGCTTGGCCTTCAGAAAGGCGGTGAAGCCGCCCTGCGCGAGGAGGACGGAGCGCGTGAAGCGGTCGAAGTCCATGCCGGTCAGTTCTTCCACTTTGCCGGGAACCGCGCTTTTATCGGCGATCGGAAGCCAGTTGCCGGCACCGTCGTCGCGATAAAGGTTCTTCTGGGCGTTCTGCAGCGTGCCGTCGGCCTTCTTGCGGGCGCGGCGCTGTTCCCAGTCGGCTTTGTATCGAACGCCGGAGACGCGGAAGACGACTTCCGCGAAGCAGCTTCCTGCGCCTCTCGTCATGACTTCGTTGGTTTTCCCGATCGACGCAATGCGGGGTGTGCGGCCGTAGAGCGCCAGCGTCACCGCGTCGAGAATCGACGTCTTGCCCGAGCCCGTCGGACCCGTGATGGCGAAGATGCCGCTTTCGTCGTAGCGTCGGTCGGTGAGGTCGATCTCCCAGTCGCCCTTGAGCGAATTGATGTTGCGAAGGCGAATCGTCAGAATCTTCATTGGGCGTCTCCTTCGGCGTTCTCGTCCCGGTTGACGATGTCGTAGAGAATTTCCGCGTAGGCGTCTTTGAGTTTCGGCTGTTCCTCGGCCGGAATCTCCCGGATCTCCAGCAGCTGTTCAAACATGCCTTCGGGCGTCACTTCACTGAGCCGCATCACCATGTCGTCGCTGCCGAGCATGACGGCCGGACGGGCGGCTTCCGTGATGCGCAGAAGCGATACGCAGGTCCCGGCGGCAAGGTCGCTGAGTTCGCGGCTCAGGCCGGCGGCCGGTTCGTCGGCCGTATGGCGGGCTTCGACGAGCACCGGTTCGCCCGCTGCGGCGAGCGCGCGGACGGCGTCGGCGAGTTCGGCGGCCGATCCTTCGAGGGTTTTGAGCGTGTCGAAGCGGGGCACCGGCACCTTCGTGACCGTGCACCGGCGGCCCTCCGTCTCGACGAGGTTCACGAAGCGTTCGCTCTCAGCCTCCGAAAAATCAAAGGGCATCGGCGCGCCGCTGTAGCAGCGCACGGGATTGCCGCCGAGCCTCTGCGGCACGTGGAGGTGGCCGAGCGCGACGTAGTCGGGCGCTTCGCCGAAAATGTCGGCGCTGACCCGGCCGAGGCCGCCGACGTAGAGGTCGCGCGTGGTTTCGCTCGCCTTGGCGTTGGTGACGAAGAGATGCCCGGTGACGATGATCGGCACCTCGGGGTCGGGCAGCCCGGCGCGCAGGGCGGCGGCTTTCTCGGTCACTCGTCGGTAGTGCTCGGCCGTGCCTTCGGTGATGCGCGCTTCCCGGGCGGAAATGCTGTCGGCGTCCACGCCCCGGCTGATGTCGCGCTCGCGCAGGAAGGGCACGGCGCAGACCAGTCCGGTGACGCGGCCGTCGGCATCCCGAAGCCGGACGATTTCGTCCTCGGGGGACTCGAGCGCCTCGCCGATCACGGTGATGTTCATGCAGCGAAGCAGATCGCCCGCCGCATTGAGAAAGGAGGGCGAATCATGATTGCCGCCGACGATCACGGCGTTCCTGCAGATGCCGCCCTTCACGAGATCCGTGAGAAAGTTGTAGTAGAGGGTCTGCGCGTAGTGCGGGGGCGTCGTCGTGTCGAAGACGTCGCCCGCCATGATCAGGGTGTCGACGTGCTTCTCGGCGATCTGTTCGCCGAGCCAGCGGAGAAAATCGCGGAAGGCATCGTCTCTGCGGCAGTTGCAGAGTGTTCTCCCGAGATGCCAGTCCGAAGTGTGCAGAAATCGCATCAGCGCTCCGTATTGATTGAAGGCGGCGTCCGGTCATGCCGGCTTCTCGATGCCGGCGCGGACGTTCCGATAAGCGGCAGTTTAACGGGCGGGACGTCCGCCGCATGCGCCGCAAATTTGCGAAAAAACGACGCGCCTGCGCGGAGACGCCGCAAAGCCGTGCGCCGAAAAAAACGGCCTGCCGCGAAGTTGCGGCAGGCCGTCGGAACGTAGTCGGAAAAAGCGGCGGGATCAGTGGCGCTTTTCTTCGCCGATCAGATGCGTGCTGTCGTATTCCGCCTGGTTGCGGCGGTGCTTGAGGATCACGAGCAGCATGGAGATGGAGACGAAGACGCCGAAGATCATCATGGTGGCGGGGACGGAGAGGTCCGCCTTGATGAGGAGCGAATAGACGCCGAGCATCACGAGAATCGAGGAGTTTTCGTTGAAGTTCTGCACGGCGATCGAGCGGCCGGCGCTCATCAGCACGTGGCCGCGGTGCTGCAGCAGCGCGTTCATCGGCACGACGAAGAAGCCCGCGCAAATGCCGACCAGGATCATGATGATGCCGGCGATGATGACGGCCCAGGAAAGTTCGGCGCCGAAGAGCGAAAGGCCGCCCGCGGGCGCCATGTCGCGCGTGAAGTAGGAGGCGCCGATCACGAGCACGCCCATGCAGATGCCCATCGGCAGCACGTTGAGCGACTTCTTGAGCGGCACCTTGGCGGCGGCGAGCACCGCGCCCACGGCGATGCCGAGGCTCACGACGGCCTGCATGATGGAGCCCTGGGAGAGGTCCATGCCGAGCGCATGGTCGCACCACTTGAGAACGAGGAACTGCAGCACCGCGCCGGCACCCCAGAAGAGCGTCGTGACGGAGAGCGAAATCTGACCGAGGCGGTCGTGCCAGAGCAGACGGCAGCTTTCGGCGAAGCCCTTGATCGAGTCGACCGGATCGAACTTCTGCGGCGGATAGCGCACGCCCGTATCGGGAATGGCGAGATTGACGGCGGCCGCGGCGACGTAGACGAAGGTGATCGCGAAGATGGCGGCTTCGGCGAAGCTCGAGAGGCCGATGGCGCTCAGATGGAAGATCGACAGAATCGGATCGGCGATTTCAGGCTTGATGAGCACGCCGCCCAGAACGACGCCGAGAATGATGGAGCCCACCGTCAGGCCTTCGATCCAACCGTTGGCGATCACCAGTTTTCTTGCCGGGAGCAGTTCGGTGAGAATGCCGTACTTGGCGGGAGAATAGGCGGCGGCGCCGACGCCGACGATGGCGTAGGCAAGAAGCGGGTGACCGCCGAAGAGCATCAGGAGACAGCCGACGGCTTTGATCGTGTTCGTAAGGAACATCACCCGGCCCTTGGGCATCGAGTCGGCGAAGATTCCCACCCAGGCGGCGAGCGACACGTAGCTCACCACGAAGAAGAGCTTCAGGAGCGGCGTCATCCATTCGGGAGCGTTGATGCTCGTCAGCAGCGCAATGGCAGCGATCAGCAGCGCATTGTCGGCCAGCGACGAGAGAAACTGCGCGCACATGATGGTATAGAAGCCGCGGTTCATGAGTGCCTCATAAGGGAATCTGCGTAATCTCTAAGTGTAACCCGAGACACGGGCGGTCATCCTCAAAGTCTCGGATAAACGCTGAGTCTTCTATCGGAGTCCGAGGCCGCCGGGCGCCGGGCCGGCCGGAAGGCTGCGGACGGTTTCGGAACGTTTCGAACCTCGCGGGCGGCAGTCGAGACGAGTAAGATTAAGCCGAACTTCCGCGGACGCCCCGACGCTCGGGCGCTTCGCATGACTTCGGGAGAACTGAGTGCCACGTCCCATCTATGCCGAAATTGATATTCAGGCGCTGAAACACAATCTCGCGCGCATGCGCGCATGCGCCGCCGGCCGCACGCTCTGGGCGGTCGTCAAGGCGAATGCCTACGGTCACGGTCTGGAAAACGCCGTCGAGGCCTTTGCCGACGCGGACGGCTTCGCGACCATCGACCTCTGCGACGCCGAGCGCGCAAGACGGGCGGGCTGGCACAAGCGCGTGCTCCTTCTGGAAGGCTTTTTCGACGAAACGGACATTGAGCCGCTGCAGGATCTCGACGTGGAAACGGTCGTGCACGCCTTCTGGCAGATCGACATTCTGAAGCGTCTGCCGCTGCGCTCCGTCAAGGTGCACATCAAGGTCAATTCCGGCATGAACCGTCTGGGCTTTCTGCCCGTTGAAGTCGGCACCGTTTACGACATTCTCTCTTCTATTCCCGGCGTGAAGGTGATGGGCGTCGTGACGCACTTCGCCAACGCCGAACCGACCTATATGGGCGAGGCGCCCGCTTCCGTCGCCAGACAGCTCTCCCGCATGGGACGGCTCGCGCATTCGGCGACCGCAGCCTGCATGGCCAACTCCGCCGCCATCCTCTGGCATCCCGAAGTGGCGGGCGACGGCGTTCGTGCCGGCGTGGCCCTTTACGGCGTGAGTCCCGACTCCCACGTTTCGTCCGAAGAACTCGGCATCATTCCCGCCATGACGCTCTCCGCCCGCATCATCGCCGTTCAGGAAATCGCGCCCGGCGAGGTGGTGGGCTACGGCTCGCGCTGGTGCGCCGAACGTCCCTCGCGCATCGCCGTCGTGGCCTGCGGCTACGCCGACGGCTATCCGCGTTCCATGCCCGACGGCGCGCCGACCTGGGTGGAGGGACAGATCGCGCCCCTGGTGGGCGCCGTGTCAATGGACATGCTCGAAATCGACATTACCGATATTCCTCAGGCGAAGCTCGGCAGTCTGGTCGAACTCTGGGGGAAGCACCTTCCCGTCAACCGCGTCGCGGCCGCCTGCGGCACGATCGGCTACGAACTCATCTGCGCGCTCGCCCGCCGCGTGCCGCTTCGCATCAAACACTGATTCCGCCGACCCCGAAGGACCCTCATGGCCCCCAGAACTCAGAAGACCAAAACCGAATTCGTCTGCACGGAGTGCGGCGGAACGACCATCAAGTGGCAGGGACAGTGTCCGCACTGCCGCGCCTGGAATACGCTCCAGGAATTCAAGCCCGCTCAGGGCGCGGCGGCCCGCTTCGGCTCGTCCGGCCGAAGCGCGTCGGGCTTCGTGGACACGACGGGCTCGCTTCAGGACCTCGCCGACGTCCGGATTGAGGAAGTCCCCCGCACCGTGACCGGACTCGGCGAATTCGACCGCGTCATGGGCGGCGGTCTCGTGAAGGGCTGCGTCGCTCTGATCGGCGGCGATCCCGGCATCGGCAAGTCGACGCTCCTTCTGCAGGTGATGGCCCGTCTGGTCGGGCTCGGACGTTCCGCGCTCTATGTCTCGGGCGAAGAAAGTCCCTCGCAGATCGCGCTTCGCGCCCAGCGTCTGCAGCTCGAGCCCCGCGGTCTCATTCTGATGAGCGAAATCGAGCTCGAGCATATCGAGCAGGTCCTCTCCGAGCGCAAGCCCGAATTCGTGGTCATCGACTCGATTCAGACCATCTTCTCGAGCGCGCTCGACAGTGCGCCCGGATCCGTCTCCCAAGTTCGCGAATGCGCCGCTCGGCTCACCCGCATGGCGAAGACGCTCGGCACCACGCTGATCTTCGTCGGTCACGTGACGAAGGAGGGATCCCTGGCCGGACCGCGCGTGCTGGAGCACATCGTCGACACGGTGCTCTACTTCGAAGGCGATCAGCATTCGAACTTCCGTCTGGTGCGCGCCTTCAAGAACCGCTTCGGCGCGGTCAACGAGCTCGGCGTCTTCGCCATGACGGATCACGGTCTCAAGGGCGTGACCAATCCGTCGGCCATCTTTCTCTCCGAATACAAGTCGAACGTGCCGGGCTCGGCCGTGCTGGTGACGCAGGAGGGGACTCGTCCGCTGCTCGTCGAAATCCAGGCGCTCGTCGATTCGACCCACCTGCCCGCGCCGCGGCGTCTCGCGCTCGGCGTCGACGCGCAGCGTCTTTCGATGCTGCTGGCGGTGCTTCACCGTCATGCGGGCGTCGGCTGCTTCGATCAGGACGTTTTCGTGAACGCCGTGGGCGGCGTCAAGATTACGGAGACGGCGGCCGACCTGGCGCTGCTCTGCGCCATCTATTCGAGTTTCAGAAACAAGCCGCTGCGCCGCGGACTCGTCATCTTCGGCGAAGTCGGGCTTGCCGGAGAAATCCGCCCGTCGCCCCGCGGACAGGAACGTCTGCGCGAGGCGGCGAAGCTCGGTTTTTCCCGAGCGGTCATTCCGCGCGCTAATGCGCCGCGCACGCCGATCGAAGGGCTCGAAGTCGTGGCGGTCGACCGTCTCGCCGATGCGCTCGAACAGGCCGTGCTGTGAAAAACCGTTTCAGACGTCGGGTTTCCGAGACCTTTCCGAGTCGCATCCCGTACAATACGCAACAACATTTTTCCGACATCGTCGGCGGAACATGTCGGTTTCGCCTCTGCCGGACCAAGGATTCATAAATGACGACTTTCACCAAGCTGCTGCCGCCCGAAGCGGCGCCCGCCAAGCCCATTCTCGACCGTGCCCATCCTCTCGTTCTGACGTCCGCCCAGCGCATGAGCTGGGGCGACGCCTTTGAAACCGATGCGGGTACCGTGACGGTGGCTGTCGAGGAAAAGCGTCCGCTTCTCGTCAACGACGTCTTCGTCGACGATCAGGGCCATTTCTGGGTGGTTCGTCCCGCCGTGGAAAAGGTGCTTCACGTGACGGGCGACTTCCGCACGATGCAGGAGGCCGCCGCCGCGCTCATCAACCGCGGCGTCGAAGTGGCCGAAGCGCCGGAAGGCTTTGCCGTTCTTCCGCTTCCCAACATCGCCAAGATGCTCGGCATGATCGGTCTTGAAGTGACCGAGACGGAGGAGGCGTTCGAACCGATCCGCATTGAACGTCATGCTCACGGCGGCTGCGGTTGCGGCTGCGGCGGCCATCACCACCATCATCACGATGAGGAATGCGGGTGCGGCTGCGGCGGCCACCATCACCATCATCATGACGAGGAAGAATGCGGCTGCGGCTGCGGCGGTCACGGCCATGACCACAAGGAAGGCGAGTGCTGCTGCGGAGGCGAACATCACCATCATGACGGCGAATGCCAGTGCGGCGGACACGGTCATGAACACAAGGACGGTGAATGCTGCTGCGGCGGTGAACACAGCCATGAGCATAAGGACGGCTGCGGCGGCCACCATCACCATCATCATGATGAAGAGGAATGCGGTTGCGGCTGCGGTGGTCATCATCACCATCATCATGACGAGGAGGAATGCGGCTGCGGTTGCGGCGGTCACCATCACCACCATCATGACGAAGAAGAATGCAGCTGCGGCTGCGGCGGCCACGGCCATGACCACAAGGAAGGCGAGTGCTGCTGCGGAGGCGAACATCACCATCATGACGGCGAATGCCAGTGCGGCGGACACGGTCATGAACACAAGGACGGTGAATGCTGCTGCGGCGGTGAACACAGCCATGAACATAAGGACGGCTGCTGCTGCGGCAGGCACTGACAGCTGAACGGATGACGAAAAACGGCCTGAGGCGAGACTGCCTGCAGGCCGTTTTTCATGCTTTCAGTATTCTGAAAGCGGGAAAAGACCGGCCGCGCTCTTTGGCACGACCGGTCTTCGTCAGTGACCGGCACGGGGAGAGTGCCGGCGGTCACTGTCAGGGCATCGTGAGCGTGACGACCTTGTTGTGGTCGACGACTTCGATGGTCCTGCCCTTCTTGACGAGACCGCGGATGTCGGTCAGGTCGGCCGGGAGGCCCCAGGCCTGCGTCACGGCTTCCTTCGCGATGTCGATCTCGATGAGCACGTTGTGGTTCTTGGAAACGGCGTAGAGCTTGCCGTCTTCATACACGAGACCGGTGACGTAGAGTTCGCCGAGGCTGCGCTTGTCCTTGAGCGCGGCGGCAGGCTGGAATTCGGCGGAGAGCGTCCAGTCGGCCATCATGGCCTTCGAGATCACGAACTTCTTCTTGTTCTTGTTGTCGGGCACCGTGGCGAGGTAGACGTACTTGCCGTCGGTGGCGGACGAGTGGACGTAGCTGAACTTGGCGCGTTCTGTGTCGATGCGGCCGCGGCCGAGACCGCCGACGTGTTCAACCGTGCCGGCGCCTGCCGTGAAGTTGGCCCAGCCCTTGACTTCATCGGCCTTCGGATTCCAGCGGGCGCGGACGATCGACTTGTTCATGCCCATGAGCACGAAGGCGTCGTCCTTAAAGGGCGTGATGCCGACGATGTCGAGCACGTTGGCGCTGTACCACGGGTCGATCTGGGCATGTTCGACGGGCTTGAGATCGGCGTCGAGCTTCCAGAAGTCGTACTTGCTGGCTGCATAGTATTCGCCGCGCACGGACGTGATCATGTTGACCGGCTGGCTGATGCCCTGGATGGCGCGCGAGCCCGTGACGGTCAGCATGCCGTTGATCGCGACCGGCGCGTCGGCGGCGTCATGTTTGAACGTGATGCCGAGCTTGGCGGCGTTGGGCTTGTAGGCGAAGTCCGGATCCTTGACGTCGCGCTTGCCGAGGAAGTTGATGCCGTCCCACATGCCGTGCCAGCTGGCGTCGGACCAGACGACGTACTTCGGATTGAAGGAGAAGCGGACCGGGTCGCCCTGGCCCCAGTTGGGCGGAAGGCCGGTGGACCAC
>JAXEEN010000086.1:0-2995 GCA_034104065.1 Sutterella sp. | reverse complement strand
TCATTTCGGAGGAGCTCGCCAAGGTACGTTCGGGCGGCATGAGAAGGGAGAACGGACAATGAAGGATACGGTGATTTTCGACATCGACGGGACGCTGGCCGACCATAGCGCGAGGCTGCCGCTGATTCTTGAGCGTAATCCTCCGGATTGGGAGGGGTTTTATGCCCGGATTCCCGAAGACCGGCCCGCGCAGGCCGTGTGCCGGCTTTTGCAAATGATCATGAAGGCTGATGAAGCCGAAGTCGTGCTCTGCACGGGGAGGCCCGAGAGCACGCGCGCCGACACGGTGCGCTGGTTCGGAAAGCACCTGCCCGAAGCGGCCGGACTGCGCCTGATGATGCGTGCGGAAAAGGATTTCCGAGGCGACGTTCCGGTGAAGCTGGAGATGCTTGAAACGCTTCGCGCAGAAGGGAGACGGATTCTTTTTGCGGTCGACGACCGCGCGGGCGTCGTCGCGATGTGGAGAAAGGCTGGCGTCGTCTGCCTGCAGTGCCGCGAGGAGAACGGCTGATCGCCGCTGCGGAGTTCCTGCCGCTCAGGCCGGGCGCAGAACCGGTGCGAGGCATGCTCTGAACAGGGGAGGGGCGCTGCTGCGTTCGGCCGATTCCGCGCCTCCCGTTAGCACAAAATCCGTGCGTAATGCGATAATCTCGCCAACCCTCTTTTCCAACCCCTAATTCCACTGAGAGATTCTGCATCATGGGCGGTTTTTTCGGCGCAGTGTCCAAGCGCGACGTCGTTCTCGATACCTTTTTCGGCGTTGATTATCACTCCCATTTGGGAACTAAATTCGGCGGTATGACGATCTACTGCCCCAAAAAGGGCTTCCAGCGTCAGATCCACAACATCACCAATACGCCGTTTCGCACCAAGTTTGAGCCCGACATCGTGCAGATGGAAGGCACGAGCGGCATCGGGTGCATCAGCGACGACGATCCGCAGCCGCTGATTCTGAGGTCGCATCTGGGCCTCTTCGCGATTACGACGGTGGGCATCATCCGCAATGCGGACAGCCTGATCGAGCGCTACTTCAGCAACGGCAACAGCCAGTTCCTCGCGATGGGTTCGGGCAAGGTGAATGCGACCGAACTCGTGGGCGCGCTCATCAACCGCAAGCAGTCGATCGTCGAAGGCATCCGCTATGCGCAGGACCTGATCGAAGGCTCGGAAACCATCATGCTCCTGCAGCAGGACGCCATCATCGTCGCGCGCGACAAGCTCGGCCGTCTGCCGGTGCGGATCGGCAGAAACGACGACGGCTACTGCGTGTCGTTCGAATCCTTCGTGTATCAGAAGCTCGGCTACGAGGACTACTACGAGCTCGGCCCGCAGGAAATCGTGCGCATCACGACGGAAGGCATCGAAGTGCTCTCGCCCGCCGCAGAGAAGATGCGTCTCTGCGCCTTCCTCTGGACCTACTACGGCTATCCCAATTCGAACTACGAAGGCAAGAACGTCGAAGTCATGCGCTACCGCAACGGCGCGATCATGGCCCGAAACGCCATGGCCGACGGCACTGCGCCCGACGTCGACTACGTGGCCGGCGTTCCGGACTCCGGCCTGCCTCACGGCATCGGCTACGCCAACGAAAGCGGCAAGGCCTTCGCCCGTCCCTTCATCAAGTACACGCCGACCTGGTCGCGCTCCTTCATGCCGACCAACCAGAAGATCCGCAATCAGGTTGCGAAGATGAAGCAGATTCCGGTGCCCGAACTCATCAAGGACAAGAAGCTCCTCCTGATCGACGACTCCATCGTTCGCGGCACGCAGCTTCGCGAAACGGTCGACTTCCTCTACAAGTCGGGCGCCAAGGAAGTGCACATGCGCTCGGCCTGTCCGCCCATCATGTACAGCTGCAAGTACCTCAACTTCTCCCGCGGCAATTCCGACATGGAACTCCTTGCCCGCCGCGTGGTGCAGGACCTTGAAGGCGACGAAGGCCAGAAGCATCTCGACGAATACTCGGACGCCAGGACCGAACGCGGTCAGTGCATGCTTCGCCGCATCTGCGAGGAAATGGGCTTTGATTCGCTCGGCTTCCAGTCGATCGACGGTCTGCTTGAAGCCATCGGCCTCGACAAGGACAAGATCTGCACGTACTGCTGGACGGGGAAAGAGTAATCTGTAAGCTACAAAATCCGAGTTCTCCGCCCTTCATCCGGCCCAGGATTCGGGTCTCCGTCGGACACGCTTGCCGTGTCTGAGCCAAGAAAGCCGGCCTTCCGCTTCGGGGACCGGCTTTTTGTATCTTGAGAAATACTTTTAAGACGAGGGTGCAGGCTGTGTCTTCGGCCTCGGCGGGGACGGCACGGACGTGCAGGTCCGCTTCCGAACGGACGGCCCCGGGAAGCCCGGAGAGGAAGGCAGGCCGATGCGTGTTTTCCCGCATCGGCCTGCGGCATAGGTGTTTTTGCTTATCGGGGATCGAGAAATCATCCTGAGGGATCGCGCTTTGCGCAGCGGTTCCGGAAGCTGAATCGATTGTATCTATCAATGGAAAATGTTTACCCTATAGTGTTATTCATGTAGCAATGCGGATTCTTATGCGGCGCTGCGACTTTTCGTTGCCGTCCCGGCGCTCCCGGCCTCCCGTGCAGTAGAAACGCCTATTGTTCGCCGTATCTATGGTTCCCTATAATCGCGCCCGGTCAGGGCATTCGAAGTGCCCCCTGCAGAATACAGAACAAGAAGCCCGCGCGCCGCATCGCGGCGTGTGCGTGCCCGACAACGGACGACACATGCCGAGCACCAACCCTCCGCCTTCCCCCGCGACGCCGGAATTCGAGCGCTGCCGGATTCTCGTCATCGACGACGACGAAACAAGCCGCGCCATACTGGAAAACATCTTCTTTCATTCCTTCTCCGTCATTCATGCCGAGGACGGCATCGACGGCCTGAAGAAGCTTCAGGCGCACCGTCATGAGATCTGCGCGGTGATCCTGGACATCATGATGCCGAAGCTCGACGGCCTCGGCGTGCTCGAGAAGCTCTTTCT
>JAXEEN010000085.1:0-3437 GCA_034104065.1 Sutterella sp. | reverse complement strand
CGCATGGCAGCCTTCATATCTTCGCGGATTCTGTCCTTAATCATCACCATCCTTCGTGAGGGTAAATTGTGTCGGAAATGCTTTGTGCGGCCGCCCAACCGGCTGCACGGGTATCCCGGCGGTTTATCCGCCGCGACCCCTGAGCGAAACTCAGATTAGTAGAGCTTCTTGGGGAGCATCATGCTGCGCAGGCGCTTGTAGTGACGCTTGACGGCAGCAGCCTTCTTACGCTTACGTTCAGCGGTGGGCTTTTCGTAGAATTCGCGGGCGCGAAGTTCGGTAAGGAGACCAGACTTTTCGATGGTGCGCTTGAAGCGGCGGAGGGCAACTTCAAACGGTTCGTTTTCTTTAACGCGGATAGTAGGCATTAGAACCTAACCTCAGTAAACAGTGTGATGACCCGGAAAAAAGCTGAAAAACCGGACGTCTCTGGTTCCGGGACAAGAGAGGTCGGCGCAGATCCCTGCGCGGTCCCCGGCGCGCACGCCGCGGATTTCGCATGGAGTCCGGCATTTTGACACAAACCGCCTCCGGAATTCAAATCAAAATGCCGATTTTTTTGAGCAGGGGTTGGAAAAAGTCTCTAGAATTTTCCGCACTATGCTAGTTCTCGGTATCGAATCCTCCTGCGATGAGACGGGAGCCGCCCTGATTTCCGACAAGGACGGTCTTCTCGCAGACGCTCTCTACTCCCAGATCGACATGCACCGCGCCTACGGCGGCGTTGTTCCCGAACTCGCGAGCCGCGACCACATCCGCCGTGCTGTGGCGCTGATCGACGAAGTGCTCGTCAAGGCGGGCCGCACCCGCGAAGACATCGACGCGGTCGCCGTCACCGAAGGTCCGGGCCTCGCCGGCGCGCTCCTCGTGGGCAACAGCGTCGCCCATGCCGTCGGCTGGGCGCTCGGCGTTCCCGTGCTCGGCGTTCATCACCTCGAAGGCCATCTGCTCGCCGCCCGGCTCTCCGATCCGGCCCCCGAATTTCCGTTTCTGGCGCTACTCGTCTCGGGCGGCCACACCCAGATCATGCGCGTCGAAAAGTTCGGCTCCTACGAGCTGCTCGGAGAAACGCTTGACGATGCGGCCGGCGAAGCCTTCGACAAGACCGCTCAGCTGCTCGGTCTGCCCTACCCCGGCGGCCCGGCCGTCTCGGCCCTGGCTGAAAAAGGCACGCCCGGCGCCGTCGAGCTCGCCCGACCGATGATTCATTCGCCGAACCTCGACATGAGCTTCTCGGGCCTCAAGACCTCGGTTCTGACCGCGGTTCAGTCGACCCCCGACCCGAACGATGAAGCGTTCCGGGCGAATCTGGCGAGGGGCTTCGTCGACGCCGTCGTCGACGTGCTCGCCGCCAAGCTGATCCGTGCAATGAAGGAAACCAAGCTGAAGAACGTCGTGGTGGCGGGCGGCGTTTCCGCCAACCGTCAGCTCAGAACGCGTCTCACGACGGAAGTCCGCCGGCGCCGAGGAACGATCTTCTATCCGCCGATGCGGCTCTGCACCGACAACGGCGCCATGATCGCCGCCGCCGGTCTGGCGAGACTCGAAGCCATGACGCCCGAAGAGCGAGAAGCGCTCAAGGCAAAGCGAAGCTTCGGCGTCAGTCCCCGCTGGTCTCTTGCCGGTCTCTGATCCCGGTCCCCAAAGAAGCGAGCCCGCCCGTCCCTGAAGGACGAGGCGGGCTTTTGTCATGCAGCGGCGCAGCGCGTCATTCCTTTTCGTTGGCGCAGTCGACGGGTTTGGCGCCCAGCACCTCGGTCAGCACCTTCGGATCGATGCCGACCTGATAGCCGCGGCGTCCGCCGTTGATGAAGATGTGGTCGAGCTCGAGAATCGTCTTCTGTACGTAGACCGGCATGGCCTTTCTCGTCCCGAAGGGACTGGTGCCGCCCACCATGTAGCCGGAATTGCGCTGCGCCTGCTCGGGCTTGCAGGGAGCCACGTGCTTGACGCCGATCTGGCGGGCGAGATTCTTCGTCGACACTTCGCAGTCGCCGTGCATCAGAATGACGAGCGGCTTGGCGTGCTCGTCCTCCATGATGAGGGTCTTGATGACCTGATGATGGTCGAGCCCGCATGACGACGCGGCGAGCGCGGTCCCGCCGTGCTCGACGTATTCATAGGAGCGTTCTTCAAACGGAATCCTGTGCGCCTTCAGCCACTGCGTGGCGGGCGTCAGGCTCTGATGTTTTTCCTTGGCCATTTTCCTTCCTTTTATATATAGGCGCACTCAGCGTTCGGCTGCGGCAAGATCGCTTTCCCAAAGTCCCTTCGGCAGCGGGAAGGCGACGTTTTCCTCCACGCCTTCGAGTACTTCGGCGCTCGCTGCGCCCGCATGCGCCTCCAGGTGGCGAAGCACGCCCTGAACGAGCGATTCGGGCGCCGACGCGCCGGCCGTGATCCCGACGCACCTGACGTCTTTGAACCAGTCGAGGTCGATGTGTTCGGCGGTATCGACGAGATAGGCGCGCGTCCCCTCGCGCTCGGCCACCTCCCTCAGACGGTTTGAATTGGAGCTCGTCGCCGATCCGATGACGAGCACCAGATCGACGCCGGCGCGCGCAAGCGCCTTCACGGCGGTCTGCCGGTTGGTGGTCGCGTAGCAGATGTCCTGCCGCTTGGGTTCGTGAATCGAAGGGTAGCGCGCCTTGAGCGCGTCGATCACCGCCCGGCTGTCGTCGGCACTGATCGTCGTCTGGGTCACGTAGGCGAGCGGATCTCCGTCCGCGAACGGCAGCGCCTCGACGTCGCGGGTATTCTCCACCAACCGAATGCCGTCCTTCACCTGGCCCATCGTGCCTTCGACCTCGGGATGACCGGCGTGGCCGATCATCAGAATGGTCTTCCCTTCGGCGCGCATGCGGGCCACCTCGCGGTGCACCTTTGTCACGAGCGGACAGGTGGCGTCGAAGACACGGAAGCCTCTGCGCGAAGCCTCGTCGGCGACGGCCTTCGGGACGCCGTGCGCCGAAAAGACCAGCGTGGCCCCGGCGGGCACGTCGGCGAGATCATCGACGAAGACGGCGCCTCTCGCGCGCAGGTTTTCGACGACGGTGCGGTTGTGCACGATTTCGTGGCGCACGTAGATCGGCGCGCCGTAGATGGCGAGCGCGCGCTCGACAATCGCGATGGCGCGGGTCACGCCGGCGCAAAAACCGCGGGGCTGGGCTAGAAGTACCTTCATCGGATGCCTCAAACTTAAAAAATATCGGTTAAGTCTAAAGTTTTTTGGCAAAAACCGCACACGGCACGGAAAAAACAGGTAGAATGCGCTCCACGCTGAATTCTGCGCACTGCCCGACGCCCTGTACTGACACGGTGGGGACGTCAAGCTGAACCTCTGTTTTTAAGGGGATATTTTGGTGGCAGCTGTTCAGGGAACGGCGTATACTTTCTCTTTTCTGCGCTCGCGTGGCTTCCTAGATCAAGAGATAGGT
>JAXEEN010000084.1:0-2753 GCA_034104065.1 Sutterella sp. | reverse complement strand
CGACTACTTAGCACAGACCGATCGAAATCTTGTCGGCACGGTTCGTTTCGAAGGCCTAAGCAACGCCCTGACCGATCCCCAGAAACCCTGGACGGCGTTTTACATCCGACTGACGGCGGCTCAGAAGGCAGGACAGCCCGTTCTTCATGTTTCTCCGAACGACAAAGACCACACAGTCAAACCGGAGCAGATCATCCCAACAGGTCCGGACGACATCTACATCGAGCCGCCTCTGACCGTCTCGCCCTCGGACACAGCGCGCTGACTTCACATTCTTTTTATGTCGACATTTTGAATCCGACATCCTTCTCCGTCGGAAAATCCCCTTTTTTGTCTTTCGAAAGACATACGGCGAAGATGTCCGGCAATCGAAAGTCTGCCGAACAGCGCTTGACGTCAGTCCGTTTCGGGTAGACTAGTTCCAAAGGGCGCCGTCGGCGGCCCGAATGAAATTCAGAGGAGGATTTCAACCATGTCGAAAAAGGACAAAGTCAAACTGACCCTGACGCTCACGGAAGAAGCCTATGCGCTCATCCGTGCGGCGGGCACCATCTACGGTCTGAAGCCGAAGGCCTATCTCAAGCTGATCGCCACCCAGTGCGCGCTTGAAGACCTCGAACGTCTCGGCAATGTCATCAGCTGCGACTATGCGGCCCAACCCGAGTGCTGCGGCGATGAAGAATGCTGCTGCAAAGACGGCGAATGCTGCAGGGGCGAAGAGTGCTGCTGCAAGAAAGGCGAATGCTGCAAGGACGAAGAGTGCTGCAAGGAAGACGCCGAATGCTGCGCCAAGTCCGAAGAACCGGCCCCCTGCTGCGGATGCTGCTGCGAAGCTGAAGCGGCGCCCGCAGAAGAAGCCCCCGCAGAAGCCGCTCCGGCAGAGGAAGCTCCGGCGGAAGAAGCGCCTGCTGCTGAAGCGCCCGCCGAAGAGGCGCCTGCGGCGGCTGCCGAACCGGCCGAAAAGCCAGCCGTCAAGCCCACGATGAAGCGCCGCGGCCGCAAGAACCGCCGCTGATCGCTGAACGCGCCTGACAATCCGGGCGGTCTCCCTGCGGAGGCCGCCCTTTTTCATGCCCGGCTAGAGGGCTTCGGCCGCTGCCGCCACGGCACTGCGGATGTCCGCCGCCCGGCGAACGAAATCCGGATGCAGCGCGCCCGTTGATTCGTCGGCGTACAGATCGCGCCGGGTTTCGATCATCACAGCACTCACGCGGCGGTCCCTGCCGAAGTGCTTCATCGGCACGAGCGCGCCCGAAAACGGCGAATTGAGTCCCGTATCCCACCCGGCCCGTGAGAAGGCCTCGCTGAAGGCGGCGGCAACCTCGGGCGGCGTATGAAAGCCGTCGGTGCCGATGCAGACTTCCGGCCTGGGCGCGGCCGCGTCGTCCTCATAGGGCAGTGCCCGGGACGGAAAACTGTGGGCATCGATCACCAGCGCCCGGCCCCATCGCTCAAGAATGCCGTCCACTCTTTGCGTCAGACACCGATGATGCGGCCTGTACCAGCGCGCCAGAAGTCTTTCGCGCTCCTGTGCCGAAACCTTCCGGCGAAGCGGCTTCAGGTCGTGCGTCACTTCGTAGACGACGCCCATGCCGCGCGCCGCCATGATTTCCAGGGCATCGTCCTCAAAGCGTTCGGTGTCGACGACCAGACGGCTCACCGGCGCCGCCGTCACCTGCGAGCGCGGCACGCCCGCCGCAAAGAGCGCCTGCGTCCAGACGTCGGTCATGCGGAGAAACTCCCTGTCGAGCTCGGCGTCGCTCAGCAGAATGCCCCTGCGAACCTCCGGCGGAATATAGAAGGAATCATGCGGAACGTGGAAGACGATCCAGGGAGGCAGTGCGTGCACGGCCGTCTCCTAACATAGTTAATCAGTATTTTGTTAACGTTAACGCCCTCGCCTTAAGCGGCGATGACGTCTTCCGTCCAGGATAGGCCATCCTCCCTATTGCTCTCTCCCCCAGGGTTCGCCACAATAATTCAGCGGTCCGTCCGCTTGTTCCCTTTCTTTTTTCTCAACGGCCCAGCTCATGTCTCACGCCTCTCAGCTTCGAGTCCATGCCCTTCCGGGCCGCGCCCAGCACCCTCAGGGTCGCTTTGCGCGGGGAGCCTGGTCCTGGCGCCGTTCGTCCGTCCGGCGCGCCCGCTGAAAGGACTCCCTGATCCGTTCCGGATCGCCTCTCTCAACGTCTGCTGCGCCATCCGCCTGATGCCGGCTCCTGCCGCCGGCACTTCCGTTTTTCCACATCAGTCCGGCGCACCGACCGTCAGTCTCCCTCCCTGAGACGTTTCTGCCTGTCAGCCTGCGGTGCCGTCCGGCCGGAGGCTACATGAATCCGTCGCAATTTGAAGCACTGGCCCGCGAGGGCTACAACCGCATTACGCTGGTGCACGAGTGTCCCGCGGACCTCGAAACCCCGCTTTCCGTCTATCTGAAGCTCGCCAACCGCCCCGACACCTTCCTTCTCGAAAGCGTCGAAGGCGGCATGCGCTTCGCCCGCTACTCCTTCATCGGACTTGCTGCCCGTACCAAACTGCGCGCCCGCATCACGTCCGAAGGGCCGGTCACCGACATCGTGACGGACGGCGCCGTCTCCAGACGATCCCCTTCTTTGAAGACCAGACGAAGGCCCACGGCTGGAAGTTCACGATCATCGCCAAGGCCTCCACGCTCCCGATGGCCTTCTATTCGAAGAAGGTGAAGAGCTTCGCCGAAGCGCCGGTCGGCGACAAGGTCGGCATCCCGAACGACC
>JAXEEN010000083.1:0-22079 GCA_034104065.1 Sutterella sp. | reverse complement strand
AGAAGACGGAGCGCCTCACCTGGATGATCGAGGATCTCGAAGGCCTCTCGCCGAAGGCGGGCGAATGGGATTCGCTGAGCGCGGACCACACCCGGCTGGCGCACGGCGTCGCCATCGCCGAGGGGCTCGGCGAAGCGCTCGGCATGCTGACGGATTCCGACGAATCCGCCTCGTCGGCCCTGTCGGCCGTGCATTCGAAGCTCGCGTCGCTCAGCCGTTACGACGAGCGGCTCGGAGACATCGCCGCGACGCTTTCGACGGCGATCGACCTCGTCGATGAAACCGGCAGAGACATCTCCCGCTATCTCGACAGAAACGATCTGGACGCCGAACGCTTCGAAGCGGTGGACCGGCGGGTTTCGCTGTATTTCGATCTCGGCCGAAAATTCCGCTGCGAACCGGAAAATCTGTGGCAGCTCCTCGAGACGAGCCGGGCGCAGCTCAGGAGTCTGACGAGCGCCAAGGACGTCGAAGCGCTGCAGCGGGCCGAAGCCAAGGCCCTGCAGGCCTACAGGACCGAAGCGGCCCGGCTGACGGAGGCCCGCAGGAAGGGCGCCCGGGCGCTGGCGCAGGCCGTGACCGAAGAGATGCAGCGTCTGGCGATGAAGGGGGCTCGGCTGGAGATCGCCCTCGTGCCCGGCGGGCCTTCCGCCAGCGGCGACGAGCACTGCGAATTTCTGGTGGCCGGCCATGCCGGCGTTCAGACGCGTCCGCTGATCAAGGTGGCGTCCGGCGGCGAACTGGCGCGCATCAGTCTTGCCATCGCGGTGATCACGGCGCAGGCGACGCCCGTGCCGACGCTGATTTTCGACGAAGTCGACAGCGGCATCGGCGGCGCGACGGCCGAGGTCGTCGGACAGCTTCTGAAAAAACTCGGAGAAAGCCGGCAGGTGCTCTGCGTCACGCATCTGCCCCAGGTGGCCGCCTGCGGCGACAACCACTGGCAGGTGGAAAAGACGTTCAACGGCGAGAAGACCGTCAGCTCGCTGCGCGTGCTCGAAGAGGCGGGACGCGTCGAAGAGGTCGCGCGGATGCTGGCGGGGATTTCGATTTCCGCCAATACGCGAACCGTCGCCCAGGAAATGATTAAAGGACACAACAAATGAGCTTATCCGCGATTGTGCTGACCAAAAACAGCGAACGCTGCCTGAAGGACTGTCTCGGCTCGCTGACGTTTGCCGATGAGCTGCTGGTGATCGACGACGGCAGTACGGATGCGACGAGGGAGATCGCCGAGGCGTGCGGCGCGAAGATCATCGTTCACGCGATGAACGGAGACTTTTCCGCCCAGCGCCGCTTTGCGGCGGAAGCGGCCTCGGGCGACTGGCTTCTTTTCATCGATTCGGACGAAGTGGTGTCGCCGGCGCTCGCGGAGGAGATACGGACCGTCGTCGGGCAGGAGCCCCGCGCCTGCGAGCTCCTTCGGGAGAACCGTTTTCTGCATCATTCGATTCAGCACGGCTCCATGCGGGGAGACCGGGTGCTTCGGCTCTTTCCCAAAGACGGCCTCACCATCGAGGGCCGCGTGCACGAGAAGATGACCAGTCGGTATCCGGTGACCCGGCTTTCCGGCATTCTCTACCACTATCCCTACGAGGACTGGTCGGCGATGATCCGCAAGCTCGACTCGTACACGAGCTATTTGGCGCAGCAGCAGATCGAGAAGAATAAACGGACAGGCTTTCTGACGGGCGCCCTGCTGAAGCCGACGTGGGCGTTTCTGAAGGTCTACGTGTTCAACCGCGGCTTCCTCGACGGCAGAATGGGGCTGATGTTCGCCGTTCATCATGCGTATTACACTTTCATGAAATACGCCAAATTCAATCTCCTTCAGGAAAGTCAGGGGAAGTTTTAATGGACGCGCTGATTTCAGTCATTGTGTCGACGTACAACTGGCCGGCGGCTCTCAACCTGTCTCTGCAGTCCCTGTCCGAGCAGACCGACGGCCGTTTTGAAATCGTGGTCGGCGACGACGGCTCGCGGGACGACACCCGCCGGCTGGTGGAATCCTGGCAGCGCAGGCTCTCCGTGCCGGTGATCCATTCCTGGCAGGAGGACAAGGGCTTCAGACTGGCCCGCTCGCGCAACAAGGCCGTGACGAAGAGCCATGGGGATTATCTGGTGTTCATCGACGGCGACTGCATCGTGCGAAGCGACTTCGTGGCGGCGCACCGCCGTCTGGCGCAGAAGCGATGCGTCGTGGCGGGTCAGAGAATCCTGCTTTCCGAAGACTTTTCCAAGGCCTGCTTCGGTTCGTCGGACATCGCCTGGCGGGAAAGCTTCCGTGAACTCATGCGCCTGAGCCGCTCGGGAAAAATCAACCGCTGCCTGCCGGCCGTTTCGCTCAATCTGGACTGCCTCAGACTGAGGAGACCGACGAAATGGCAGCTCCTTCGCGGATGCAACTGGTCTTTGTTCAGGGAGGACTTCATGGCCGTCGGCGGTCAGGACGAGGCCTTTGAAGGCTGGGGCTATGAAGATTCGGACATGGCGATGCGGCTCATCAACAGCGGCTGCCGCATCAAATGGGGAGGATTTACCTCGCCATGCTTCCATCTCTGGCATCGGGAAGCCGACAGAACCATGGCGAAGGACAATCTGAAAAGGCTGGAGAACGTGACGAGAACGCTGCCCCGAGCCGGCATTCAGGCTACTTACGAGGACTGACGGCCGAATAGAGGTCGAGCAGCGTTCTGACGTGCTCGCTGTTGCTCGTTGAGACGGACAGATACTGCCACGGATCCGTGATCTTCTTTTTGGGCCAGCGGCTGATCGACTTCGAGACGGCCTCTTCAAAGGATTCGAAGGAATAAGGGTCGAAGGTCGAGCAGACCTCGGGCGAGATGACTTCCGACGAGCCGACGTTGCGCGAAAGCACGACCGGCGTTCCCGAGGCGACGCTTTCGATCCCGACCAGGCCGAAGGCTTCGTAGCGCGAGCCCAGAATCGTGAAGTCGACGCTGCGGTAGACGTCGGGCATGTCCTTTCTGAAGCCGATGTATCTGACGTTCGGGCTCTCCGGCTTGAAGGGGCGTCCGGCGATGAGCAGGGTGATCGGCAGCGCGCTGCGCTCGAAATACCCGGCGAGGAGGTCCAGCCCCTTCACCTGATGATTTCCGGCAGAGGGAATCAGGAAGGTGTAGCGATCGCCCGCCCCGAAGTCGATCGGCTTGAAGTCGGCTGCGGCGAAGGTCTCCGGTGAGACTGGCGGATACACCGTCGGACAGCGTGCCGGATCGATGCCGTAGTACTCGATCAGCTCGGCGCGCATCTTGTCGGAGTGCGCAATGATCAGCCGGCAGTTCGCATAGTACGCTTTTTCCATGCTGATCATGAGCTTGTCGAAGAACGACAGCGGACGGTTCACGGCTTTGCAGTAGCCGATGTGCGTGCCCCCGCAGATGCCGATGTCGGAATGGGTGTTCCTGTTGCAGGAGATCATGACGTCCACGGGGTGCTTCCTGCGCTCCGCCGCTAGCCTTCGGTTGAAGTAGTAGTCGCGAAGCTTGCTCGGCAGGAACCTGCAGTTGATGTGAACGAAGTTGATCTTCGAGGCGATCGGCAGGGAGCGGTCGATCTTTTTGGTGAAAACGGTCGGCGTGATGCCCAGCTCGAGCAGACCCTCGGCCAGGCCGTAGACATAGCGCCCCATGCCGCCGTCGATGCGGAAGGAGTGGCAGGCAATTCCTACAGTGCAGGCGCTCATTTCTTCAGTACGGCTTCAAGGGTTTGCAGAACGGTCTCGACGGACGGCCAGCCGTCCTTGGAGTTGCCGAGTACGACGGCCTTCGTATTCCAGGGCGACGTGCGCTCAGGATCGGTGACGCCGAGCAGGGTAATCTGCGGAATTCCCAGGGCGGCCGCCACATGGCTGATGCCGGAGTCGTTGGCGATCACGATCTGGGCGCGCTTGGCCAGGGCGGCGTAGTTGCCGAGGGTCGTCGGCGGCAGAATCGTGGCGTCGGGGCAGGCCTGATGATTGGCCTCCTCCTCGCGGGGCGACGGGAACACGATGGGCTCGATGCCCATCGCGCGAAGCGGCGCGCAGAGGGTATTGAAGTGCTTCCACTGCTTTTCCTTGCCGTGGTGCAGACCGCGCGCAATCGGCGCAAGCAGGGCGAAGCGCTCCGGAATGGCGTGCTGGGCGATGAGGTTTCTCGCCGCCGCCTCATGGCGGGCCAGCACCTTCAGGCCCAGTTCCTGCGGGACGTCGTCCCAGGCCGGAGTGCCGCCCCAGGCCTTGATGGCGCCGTGGGCGACAGCAAAAAAGCGCCGGACCTCGTGCATCGGTTCGGGTTCGGGAACGGCCTTGTCGAGCAGGATTCTTCTGCCGTCGGTGGGGAAGCCGGCGCTGCGGATGCGGCCGATGGAAAAGAGCAGGGCGGAGCTGAAGGAATTCGGGAAGAGCAGGCCCAGGGGACGGGGACCGAGGTGGTTGCTGAGGTAGCGGATGCGCATCAGGTCTTCGGTCACGTGACCCTCGATCGGGTCGAAGCGCCAGCCCATGCCGGACATCAGATCCTCAGCCCAGCGCTTGCCGGTCAGCATCGGCGTGAAGCCGCTGGCCTCCAAAAGACGAAGCGCAGGAAGAGCCATGCAGCAGTCGCCGACGTGGTTCGGCAGACGGCAAAGAACATTAGGCATTTATGAGCTCGGAAAAGAAAGTTGAAAACAGTGTGTTCATTTTATATGGTAGGCATGTATGATGAGGCACGATTCTTAATGGACCCGTCTATGTTGAAAGCCATTCCTGTTCTCAGCAATCCCTTTCTGATGCGGCTTTTCCGCTACCTGCCGCCCTACAAGTGGTACATCATCGGCGCGGCGGCGGCCATGATCGCGGGGGGCGGGGCCTCCTCCCTGATCGCACTGGTGCTCGGGAAGCTGACGGACATGGGCTTTTACGAGCAGAGCTCCATGGTGGCGGTCTGGGCGCCGATCGCGCTGATCGGCATTTCCATTCTTCACGGCGGCACGCAGTATCTCAGCTCCTATCTGCTCGTCTGCGTCTCGCAGTCGGTGCTGCTGACGATCCGAACCATGATGTTCGACCGCATCCTGCGCTGGGGTGACTCGTCGTTTCAGCAGCACCGGTGCGCAGAGGTCCAGTCGAAGTTCATCAATGAAGCCGCGACGGCTTTGAGCAACGCCGCCGGCGTGATGACGACGATCATCCGTGACACCATCCAGATCGTCTGTCTGATCGGCGTGCTCATCTATCACAACTGGATGCTGACGCTGGTCACGTTTCTGGTGGCGCCGCTTCTCGCGCTGGTGCTCCGCTGGGTCAACAAGCGCATCAAGTCGCTGACGACGCAGACGCAGAAGACCTTCGGCGTGCTGATCGGCACGATTCAGGAGGCGTATCAGGGTGAGCGCGTCGTCAAGATCTACGACGGCGTGAAGTACGAAACGGAACGCTTCAAAGCCGTCAACAGCCGTCTGAAGGAGCTGGTCCTCAAGTCCCAGCGGGTGAACGCCGCCGGTACGCCGCTCACGCAGCTCATCGCCATGAGCGGCGTTTCCGTCGTGGTCGTCTTCGCGCTTGCGCAGGCGCAGGCCGGGAATCTGACGATCGGCGAATTCACGACCTTCCTCTCCGCCATGCTTCTTCTGATGCCTCCGATCCGGCATCTCTCCGGACTGAACGGCTCCACGGCCGCGATGACGGCGGCCGCGGAAAGCCTCTTCAACATGATCGACGAAGAGCCGGAAAAGGATCCCGGCACGACGGAACTCACCTCGCTCAGGGGCGACGTGAGGTTCGAAGACGTGTCCTTTGCGTACCCGAATGCGGAAAAGCAGGCCCTGCAGCACTTCAGTTTGGACGTGAAGGCCGGGGAGATCATCGCGCTCGTCGGCTCGTCGGGCTCCGGCAAGTCGACCCTGATCAATCTGATCCCGCGTTTCTGGGCGCCGAGCACCGGTGAAATTTATTTCGACGGCGTGCCGCAGAGTTCGGTCACGCTCGCGAGCCTGCGCCGGCAGATCGCGCTGGTGAGCCAGGAGGTCATGATCTTCGACGGTACTATCGCGGACAACATCGCCTACGGCTGCAAGGACCGGGTCTCGGAAGAGGACATCCGGCGGGCGGCCCATGCCGCGGCGCTGACGGACTTCATCGATTCGCTCCCCGACGGACTGAACACGCAGGTCGGCGCGGCGGGCGGCATGCTCTCGGGCGGCCAGCGCCAGCGCATCTCGATCGCCCGCGCCTTCCTGAAGAATGCGCCGATTCTGCTTCTCGACGAAGCCACCAGCGCGCTCGACACGGAAAGCGAAAAGCACATCCAGACCTCGCTTGAAACGCTGATGAAGGGACGCACCACGTTCGTGGTCGCGCATCGTCTCTCGACGATTGAAGGGGCGGACCGCATCGTCGTGATGCGGGAGGGCGCGATCGTCGAAATCGGCAATCACAACGAATTGATGGCGAAGAAGGGGGTCTACGAGCACCTCTATACCATCCAGTTCAAGAATCATTCGGAAAACCATTAAGAAAGAAGACAACGGAACCCGACATGGCTGTCAGCGTTTTTGATTTGTTCAAGGTGGGAATCGGTCCCTCGTCCTCCCATACGGTGGGTCCCATGCGTGCCGGCGTGGCGTTCGTGAACGCCGTGCGGGAACGGGGACTCTTTGAGCGCGTCGATGCGCTGAAGGTGGACCTGATGGGCAGCCTGGCCGCCACCGGCAAGGGCCACGGCACCGATACGGCCGCCCAGCTCGGCCTGATGGGACGCTCTCCCGAGGGCATGAATCCCGACGAGGTGAAGCCCCTGATCGAGAAAGTGCGCCGCAGCGGCACGATCGCCTTCGGCGGCGATCGTCCGGTGGCCTTCGATCCGGAGAAGGACATCGGCTTTCATCCGGACAGAGTGCCGGCCTTTCACACCAACGCGATGGATTTCTCCGCCTACGCGGGCGGCGAGCTCCTCTATGCGCGCCGCTACTATTCCGTCGGCGGCGGCTTCATCGTGGCGGCCCGCGAGGACGATCCCGAGCAGCCGGTGATACCGAAGGTCTTCAAGGACGCGAAGGTCCGGCCCTACGACTATCGGTCGGGGACGGAACTCATTGAGCTCGCCAAAAAGCACAGGCTGACGATCGCGGAGATCGTGCTCAGAAACGAGTGTGCCTCGCGCTCCGAAGCGGAAGTCTTCGCCAGGCTCGACGAACTGTGGTCGGTCATGCGGGCAGCCGTCGAAAGAGGCATGCGTCAGACGGAGGTGCTGCCGGGGCCTTTCCGCATTGCCCGCCGCGCGAGCAAGCTGATGTTCGACCTTCTGAGAAATCCCAATGATCCGCTCGTCGTGCTCGACTGGGTGAACGTCTACGCGATGGCCGTCGCCGAAGAAAATGCAGCGGGCGGCCGGGTGGTGACGGCCCCGACGAACGGCGCGGCCGGCGTGGTGCCGGCCGTCATCGAGTACTACCTGCGCCACGTGATCGGAAGCAGAGAGGAGCACGTCCGGACCTTCCTGCTGACGGCCGGTGCCGTCGGCATGCTCTACAAGGAAAACGCCTCGATCTCCGGCGCGGAAGTGGGCTGCCAGGGCGAGGTCGGCGTGGCCTGCTCCATGGCGGCGGCCGGCCTGGCGGCCGTGCTCGGCGGTACGGTCGAGCAGATTGAAAACGCCGCGGAAATCGGCATGGAGCACAATCTCGGCCTCACCTGCGACCCGGTCGCGGGCCAGGTGCAGATTCCCTGCATCGAGCGCAACGCCATTGCGGCGGTGAAGGCCATCAACGCCGCCAGAATGGCCCTGCGCGGGAACGGCTCGCACTACGTCAGTCTGGACCAGGTCATCAAGACCATGATGGAAACCGGACGAGACATGCAGAGCAAGTACAAGGAAACCAGCAAGGGCGGTCTGGCCGTCAGCATCGTGGAATGCTGAACACGCAGGCGGGCGGCGATGCCCGCCTGATGCTTTTCCGCTCCCGTTTTTTCAGCCGATGACTCCGAGGGTTACTCGGCCGGCATCCGCTCGAGGTACCACCGGACGGTGTCGGCCAGGCCCTCGGCGAATGCCGTTTCGGGCCGCCAGCCGAGCGTCGTGCGGAGCTTTTCGGCGCTGAGCGCATAGCGGCGGTCGTGACCCGGCCGGTCATGCACATGCACGATCAGGTCGGCATACGACGCGAAGGTGCGGCTCGGCCGCTGTCGGTCCAGCTCCTCGGTCAGGGCCTTCAGAAAGGCCAGGTTCGTCATTTCGTGGGCGGCGCTGACGTTGAAGATGTCGCCCGGCGCGGCCTCGGCCAGGATCAGGCGAAGCGCCCGGCAGAAGTCGTGCACGTGAATCCAGTCGCGGATCTGCAGACCGTCGCCGTAGACGGGAAGCGTCTTTCCGGCGAGCGCCCGCGTGAGCATGAAGGGGAGCAGCTTTTCCGGGTACTGCCTCGGACCGTAGTTGTTGGTGCAGCGCACCGTGACGACGGGCAGCCCGTAGGTTCTGAAGTAGACGCGGCCGAACTGGTCCGCCGCGGCCTTGCTGGCGGAATAGGGACTGCTCGGGTCGAACGGCGTGTTTTCGGAACAGGGCGGGGTGTCCGCCGTCATGGACCCGTAGACTTCGTCGGTCGAGATGTTGATGAAGCGGAAGGCCCGCTTTTCCTCCTCGTCCAGCGTGAGCCAGTAGCGGTGGGCGACGGACAGGAGCGACGCGGTTCCCCTCACGTTGGTGTCGACGAAGATCTGCGGACCGGAAATCGAGCGGTCCACGTGGCTTTCGGCGGCGAAGTGAATGATTGCCCGCGGCCTGAAGCGCTCGATGAGATCGGCCGTCAGAGTCTCGTCCAGGATGCTGCCTTCGACAAAACAGTGGCGGGGATCCCGGGCGACGTCCGACAGATTCGCCGGATTGCCGGCGTAGGTGAGCGCATCCAGCGTGAGGATGCCTTCATCCCGGTTTTTGAACCATTCCGTGATGAAGTTGGAACCGATGAAGCCGGCTCCTCCGGTCACAAAAAGCATCTTGATTCTCGAATGACGGGCGGGCTTCGATTCTTCGGATCCGACCCGATACAATGTCAGCACTCGTCAACAAATGCGTATTGTCGCAAAGGCCGGCGCAAGGAGCCGCCATCGTGGAACATATTCTGATTAACTGTACACCGCGCGAAACGCGGGTGGCCATTGTAGCGGACGGCGTTCTTCAGGACCTCTTTATTGAAAGAACCTGCGCCCGCGGCCTCGTGGGCAACGTCTATCTCGGCAAGGTCGTCCGGGTGCTGCCCGGCATGCAGAGCGCCTTCATCGACGTCGGACTGGAACGCACCGCCTTTCTGCACGTGGCTGACATCGCCGAGGCGCACAGAGAGGGCGAAAAGCCCGCGCCGATCGAGATGATCCTTCACGAAGGCCAGTCCGTGATGGTGCAGGTGGCCAAGGATCCGATCGGCAACAAGGGCGCGCGTCTCACGACGACCGTGTCTCTCGCCGGCCGCAAGCTCGTCTATCTGCCCAAGGACAGCCACATCGGCGTCTCCCAGCGCATCGAGGACGAGGCGCTGAGGGAATCGCTTCGCGCGCTGATGACGGAACTGCGTCCGGAAACCGAAAAGGGCGGCTACATCATCCGGACCAGCGCGGAGGAAGGCGCGACCGCCGAGGAATTCCGCGACGACATGGCCTATCTGGGCCGCCTCTGGCACGACATTCATCAGGAAGCCTCGGTGAGCGCCGCGCCCAAGCTGCTCTATCAGGATCTGTCGCTCTCGCAGCGCGTGCTCCGGGACATGGTCCATCAGCAGACGCAGACGGTGGAGGTCGACAGCCGGGAGAACTTCGAGGCGCTCTGCGCGTTTGCGGACCGCTTCGTGCCGGCGGCCCGGGACCGTCTGAAGCTCTACGGCGGCGAGCGTCCGCTCTTTGAACTTCACGGCATCGAAAATGAAATCGAAAGAGCGCTCGAGCGCCGGGTCGATCTGAAGAGCGGCGGCTATCTCGTCTTCGATCAGACGGAGGCCATGACGACGATCGACGTCAATACTGGCGGGTACGTCGGCAAGCGCGACTTCAGCGACACCGTCTTCAAGACCAATCTCGAGGCCGCGCAGACGATCGCGCGACAGCTGAGACTGCGCAACCTCGGCGGCATCATCATCGTCGACTTCATCGACATGAGCTGCGACGAGCATCGGGACGCGGTGCTCGCCGAACTGCGCCGCGCAGTGTCGACGGACCGCACCCGCATGACGGTCAGCAACTTCACCGAGCTCGGTCTTGTGGAAATGACCCGCAAGCGCACCCGCGAGTCGCTCGCCCACGTGCTCTGCGAACCCTGCCCGATGTGCGGCGGCCGGGGGGAAATCCGAACCGCCCGGACCGTGTGCTACGCCATCATGCGCGAAATCGTCCGCCTCTCGAAGCAGTATCAGGAAACGAAGGAATTCCACATTCAGGCGAGCGAAACCGTGATCGACATGCTGCTCGAAGAGGAATCCTCCGCCCTGGAGCTCCTTCAGGCCTTTGTGGAAAAGCCAATTCTGCTCGAAGTCGAACCCAGCTACACCCAGGAACAGTACGACGTGATTCTGGCTTGAGGAACAAATGGACAAGAACAATAAGCCGACTTTTTACTGGTACGATTTCGAGACGTTCGGCCTGAACAAGCGCACGGACCGGCCGGCGCAGTTCGCCGGGATCCGGACGGACATGGCCTTCAAACCGGTCGGCCGCGGCGATCTGCTCTATGCCAGGCCGGCCGCGGACTACCTGCCCAATCCGGCCAGCTGTCTGATCACCGGCATCACGCCCCAGGTCTGCGAAGAGAAGGGCGTTGCCGAAAGCGAGTTCGCGGGCGCGGTCTGGGACCGCTTCAATCAGCCCGGGACGGTGAGCATCGGCTACAACACGCTCGGCTTCGACGACGAAGTCTCGCGCTTTCTCTTCTGGCGCAACTTTCTCGATCCCTACGCCCATCAGTGGAAGAACGGCTGCTCGCGCTGGGACATCTATCCGCTGACCTGCGCGGTCTGGTCCCTGCGGGGCAGCGGCCTCGTCTGGCCGCTCTGGAAGGACATCAGTCCGAAGGCGGAGGAGGAAGGCCGCCGCGGGGTCTGCTTCAAGCTCGAGCATCTGAGCCGGGCCAACGGCATCGTCCACCGGCACGCCCACGACGCCTTCAGCGACGTGGAGGCCACGCTCGGACTCGCGAAGCTGATCGCCGAAAAGGAGCCCCGCCTCTGGAAGTGGGCTTTTGAAAACCGCAGCAAGGCGAAGGTGAAGGCGGCGCTCGAAAGCGGGGGCCCGGTGCTCTGGGTGTCGCCCCGCTTCGGCCAGGCCCGGGGGTTTGCGGCGATCGCGGCAATGATTTCGCCCAATCCCGTCAAGCCGAACGAAGTCTTCATGTGGGATCTGTCCCGCGATCCGGACGAAATCGTGCGGATGACTTCGGAGGAGCTGAAGAGCCGGCTCTTCGTCCGCCGCGACGCGCTTCCCGAGGGGACGGCGCCGCTGCCGGTCTACCGGCTCGCAATCAACAGCTCGCCCTTCATCTGCTCGAACCTCAGGGTGCTGCCGGCCGACCGCGCCGCGCGCTACGGGATTTCGCCCGAGCAGTGTCTGGCGAATTTCGAAAAGCTGCAGCGCTCGCTCCCGCTGATTCAGAGCGCGCTTTCCGTGTGGGCCGAAGGTCAGGAGCGTCCGAAGCCTTCCGACCCGGACTTCGGACTTTACGACGGCGGCTTTGCCTCGGACGCCGACCGCAGCACCATGGCGGCGGTTCGGCGGTCTTCGCCCGAAACGCTGGCGGAGCTCGCCGGTTCGGGCCGGCTGACGTTTGACGACGAGCGCTTCACCGAACTTCTTTTCCGGTTCAGAGCCCGAAACTGGCCGGAAACGCTCGGCGCGGAAGAAACCGCCCGGTGGCGCCGCTTCTGCAGCGAACGTCTGATCGAAGGCCGCGACGGCCTGCCGACGGTATCGGACTTTTTCGACGAGATCGACCGGCTGCAGGACGCGGTTTGGGAGAATGAAGAACAGCAGGCGGTGCTCGAGGCGCTCTACGAATGGGGCGAACGCCTCGGCGAAGCCTGCTCGGACTATTAACCATTGAGGGATGACATGAAGAAAGACAAAGTCTATGCGTGCGTGGCGCCGGCGAAGGTGGCCTTCATCGGCCTGGGAACGATGGGTTATCCCATGGCAGGCCATCTGAAGCTGGCGGGTCACGACGTCTGCGTCTACAATCGGACGACCGCCAAGGCGGAGCGCTGGGTGAAGGAATTCGGCGGAAGCATGGCCCTGACGCCGAAGGAAGCCGCGCAGGGCGCGAAGTTCGTGTTCGCCTGCGTCGGCAACGACGACGATCTGCGCAGCGTCGTGCTGGGCGACGCCGGCGCGTTCGCCGGCATGAGCCCGGGCGCGGTGTTCGTCGACCATACGACGGCGAGCGCCCAGGTGGCCCGCGAACTGAGCGCGGAGGCCGACGGCCGCGGCTTCGCCTTCCTCGATGCGCCGGTGTCCGGCGGTCAGGCCGGGGCGGAAAACGGCTGCCTGACGGTGCTCTGCGGCGGCACTCCGCTCGCCTTTGAACTGGCCCGGCCGATCATGCAGGCCTACGGCGCGGCGATCACGCATTTCGGAACTTCCGGTTCCGGCCAGCTTGCGAAGATGGTGAATCAGATCTGCATCGCCGGCTGCGTGCAGGGACTCTCGGAAGCCATCGCGTTCGGCATGAACGCCGGTCTCGACATGAAGAAGGTGCTCGACGCCGTCAGCAAGGGCGCGGCCTCCTCCTGGCAGATGGTGAACCGCGGCCATACCATGGTCGACGGCCGGTTCGACTTCGGCTTCGCCGTCGACTGGATGCGCAAGGACCTCGGCATCGTGCTGAAGGAGGCCGAAGCCAACGGCTCGGTGCTCCCGGTCACGCAGCTGGTCGACTGCTTCTACGAGCAGATTCAGCGCACGGGCGGCGGCCGGATGGACACCTCAAGCCTGATTACGCTCCTTCCCAAGCGGGACTGACGGATTCTTCTTTACAATAAGGGCCATTGCGCGGCGCGGGCGAAGACGTCCGCGCCCCGACCCTATTCTCAGAATTACAGACATTTCCCGGAAGGGATGGATAGAGATGACCTCTGACATTGAAACATCTGCGACGCCGCAGGTGACGAACTTCATCCGCAACATCATCGACGACGATCTGGCCAAGGGGGCCAATCTGCCGCGCTTCTGGTGCGGACATCCTGCACCGTACAGCGAACAGCAGGAAAAGGGCGCGCCGGATACGGCCAGAATCCGCACGCGTTTTCCGCCGGAACCCAACGGCTATCTCCACATCGGCCACGCCAAGAGCATCTGCCTGAACTTCGGTCTTGCCCGGGACTATCAGGGCGCCTGCCACATGCGCTTTGACGATACGAACCCCGTCAAGGAGGATCAGGAATACGTCGACGGCATTCTCGACAGCGTCCGCTGGCTGGGCTTCGACTGGAAGTTCGGCGGCGAAACGAATCTCTACTTCGCCAGCTCGTACTTCGAATACATGTACGCCTTCGCCGAACATCTGATCCGGACCGGCTACGCCTACGTGGACGAGCAGACGGCGGACGAGATGCGCGAAAACCGCGGCACGCTCAAGGAGCCGGGCAGGAATTCGCCCTACCGCGACCGTACGCCGGAGGAAAATCTGCGCCTCTTCCATGAAATGCGCGACGGCAAGCATCCGGAAGGGTCGATGGTGCTTCGCGCCAAGATCGACATGGCGAGCCCCAACATCAATCTGCGCGACCCGGCGATCTACCGCATCCGCTTCGCCGAGCATCACGCGACGGGCGACAAGTGGTGCGTCTATCCGATGTACACCTTCGCCCATCCGATCGAAGACTCGCTCGAAAACATCACGCATTCGATCTGCACGCTGGAATTCGAAGACCAGCGCGCCTTCTACAACTGGGCGCTCGAGCGCATCATTCCGGTGCTGCGCACGCCGCAGTACAACGAAGCGCTCGACATCATCCGCCGCATGGCCTCGGGCGAGGACGACCGCGGTCCGGCCTTCGTGCGCAGGGCCTACGAAAACCGCGGCAAGCTGGGCGGCAGCCTCCCGGAAGCCGAAGTCGCCCGTCTGATGGACGGCTGGCAGGACGGCGTTCCCGCGGATCTGAACGACGCCGGCGTGACGCTCTTCTTCGCCACGCTGCTCCGTTTCCCGGAAAACTTCACCCCGCTCATGCAGGCGGCGCTCGACGTGGTTCGTCCGAACTTCTTCCTGCTCTCGCATCAGTACGAGTTCAACCGTCTGAACCTCACCTACGTGGTGGTCAGCAAGCGCAAGCTCATCCAGCTGGTGCAGGACAAGTACGTCGACGGCTGGGACGACCCGCGCATGCCGACGATCGTGGGTCTGCGCCGCCGCGGCTTCACGCCGACGAGCCTGCAGAACTTCGCCGAACGCTGCGGCGTCTCCAAGGTGGCGGGCGGCTGGATCGACTATTCGGTGCTCGAACAGTCGCTTCGCGAAGACCTTGAGGAACGCGCCGCGCGCCGCGTCGCCGTTCTGCGTCCGCTCAAGCTCATCATCGACAACTATCCCGAAGGCGCCTCCGAAACGCTCGAAGCGAGCAACCATCCGCAGCATCCGGAAATGGGCACGCGTCCGATTACCTTCTCCCGCGAGCTCTGGATCGAAGAAGGCGACTTCGCCGAAGTGCCGCCGAAGGGCTTCCGCCGCCTGACCGTGCCGGCCGACGGCTCTCCGGCCAAGCCGGTCCGTCTGCGCTACGGCTACGTGATCGTCCCGACCTCGTTCGACAAGGATGAATCCGGCCGGGTGACCGCCGTTCATGCGAACTACCTCCCCGAAACGAAGTCGGGCACGGAAGGGTCGATGACCGTGAAGACGAAGGCGACGATTCACTGGCTCGACGCCCGCACGGCCGTGCCGGCGGAAGTCCGCGTCTACGACCGTCTCTTCAACGTGCCGCATCCCGATGAAGGCGAGGGCAGCTTCCTTGATCGTCTGACGCCGAACTCCAAGCAGGTGCTCCGGTCCTACGTCGAACCGGCGGCCGCTGCGGCGGCCAGGGACGACAAGTTCCAGTTCGAGCGCAACGGCTACTTCGTGGCCGACCGCGAAGACCATACGGCCGAGAAGCCGGTCTTCAATCTCGCCGTCGGTCTGAAGGATTCCTGGGGCAAGTAAGTCCGGACTTCGGAAGGGTCATGTCAAGGGGCGAAGCGCGGGCTTCGCCCTTTGACGCAAAGAAAGACACCGAATTCGGGAACGGCTCTTTGCCGGCCGACACGGCGCGGTTTTCTGTGTGTTGGCACACAAAGACCTACAGGACTACTGTGGTATGATCGATGCGCCTGCAGATGCGGCTCCTCTGAATCAGCGGCGGCTGATGCCGGATGCCGGGGCGCCGACAGTTTTCCGTCTGCAGTATTCGATTGGGCGGCTTAATCGGACTAGGCCGCGGTAAAGCCTTCAAGGCTTGTTTGAAACAACCAGACTCATTGAGGATTTTTTCATCATGATGAAGAAGATGATTGTTGTGGCTGCTGCCGCTCTCATGGCCGCCGGTGTTCAGGCTGCGTACAAGGACGGTACCTACACGGGCGAAGGCAAGGGCCGCGAATCTCAGATTCAGGTCCAGGTCGACGTGAAGGGCGGCAAGATCGCCGCCGTTCAGGTTCTGAAGCACGGCGAAACCGAAATGATCATCGCTGCTCCGATCGAAACGATGATTCCTGAAATCGTCGCCAAGAACGGCGTGGAAGGCGTTGAATCCGTCGGCGGTGCCACGCTCTCGAGCGACGGCATCAAGGCCGCTGTGGCTGACGCGCTCGCCAAGGCCAAGTAAGATATGACGGACGGCTGACCGTCCCTGTCATCGCGAAGGGGATACGCCGACGTATCCCCTTTTTTATTGAATAGGAAGAAGAATCCATGATGAGGAAGACAGTTCTTGCGGCGCTGATGACGGCCGTCATGGCTGCGGCGTCGGTCCTGCCGGTCTGCGCTGCGGAGGCGGCCCGTCCCGAGGAGGCGCCGGCGGAATACATGCTCGACTGGAGCAATCTCCATATGGGAACGCTGATCCATTCCAAAGTCATGGACCGGGATCCGGACAAGGTCAAACGCCTGGCCGAAACCGTCGAGGAGAAGATGCGCTTTTACGACGACATGATGTCCGTTCACAAGTCGTCTCCCCTCAATGAGGTGAACCGCCGCGCCGGCGAGGCCGTGGAGGTCCCGGCGGAGATCGCCGACATGACGATCAGGGCGTTTCGCATTGCCGAAGAAACCGACGGCGCGTTTGAGCCGATGATCGGTCCGGTGGTCAATCTCTGGAAGATCGGCTTAGGCGGCGAGCATGTGCCCTCCGACAAGGCGATCGCCGACGCCGTCGCGCTCGTGGACCGTTCCAAGGCGTCGGTCTTTGAAGAAAACGGCCGATGGTTCATCCGGATCGCGCCCGGCCAGAGCATCGACATGGGCGCCATCGCCAAGGGCTGGATCGGCACCCGCATTGCGGAAATTCTGAAGGCCGAGGGGATGACGCACGGGCTGCTCGATCTCGGCGGCAACGTCGTGGCGGTCGGTGAAAAGGCGCCGGGGCAGCCCTGGCGGATCGGCATTCAGCATCCGGCCGAGGAACGGGGCGGCTACTTCGCGGTGACGGCGGTCAGCGACGAAAGCGTCGTGACGTCGGGCGCCTACGAACGCTATTTTGAAGAAGGCGGCAGGCGGTATTCGCATATTCTCGACCCGAAGACCGGCCGGCCTTCGAAAACGGACATCGCTTCGGTCACCATCATCGACAGGGACGGCGCCCGCGCGGACGCGCTCTGCACGGCGCTTTTCGCCATGGGCTGGGACAAAACCCGGGCGTTTCTGAAGCAGCGCCCGGCGCTGAAGGCCGTCGTCATGCACGCGAACATGACCGAGGCCGTCGTGACGCCCGCGGCGGCGGCCGCTGTGACGCCGGCCGACGACTCCGTTAAACTGACGACTCTTGAGTAGAACTCCCGGAACCGGCGCCCATCAGGTCATGACTGAACCCAGATTTGTTCACCTTCGCATGCACACGGAGTATTCCGTGACGGACGGCATCGTCCGGGTCGATCCTGCCATTCACCGCGTGATGGAATCGGGCGGCGTCGCTCTGGGCGTGACCGATCTGATGAACGTCTTCGGCGGTCTGCGGTTTTATACGCACGCGCTCTCGGCGGGTCTCAAGCCCATTCTCGGCTGCGACGTGAAGATCCGAAACGACCGTTTTCCGGAGAAGCCCTTCCGTATGGCGCTCTACTGCATGAACCATACGGGCTATCACTCGCTCTGCGTGCTGCTCACCCGGGCGTTTCTCGAGGTCGGCGAGCCCTACCGCGGCCAGATCACGGACAGCTGGTTCGACGAACCCGGCGCGACGGACGGCCTGATCGCGCTCACGGGCGGACCGCTCGGCCGCCTCTCGCAGATGTACGACAACGGCACCGAAAAGCAGGCGGGGGCGGTGCTCGCCGCCATGGCGAAGCGCTTCCCGAACCGCCTCTACGTGGAACTTCAGCGCGCCGGACGTCCGTCCGACGAGCGGCATCTGCATTTTCTGGTCGATCTCGCCGTGGAGCAGGGGCTTCCCGTCGTGGCCACGCATCCGGTGCAGTTTCTCGATGCCGCCGACTTCGAGGCGCACGAGGTCCGCTGCTGCATCGCCGCCGGCTATACGCTGAGCGACCCGCGCCGCGACAAGTCCTTTACCCGCGAACAGTATCTGAAGTCCGAGGAAGAGATGTGCGAACTCTTCTCGGACATTCCGTCGGCGCTGGAAAATTCCGTCGAAATCGCCAAGCGCTGCAGCCTCGACGGCGTGCTCTCCAAGCCGCAGCTGCCGCTCTTTCCCACGCCCGACGGCATGAGTCTCGACGACTACATGGATCAGCTGTCGAGAGAAGGCCTGGAAAAGCGTCTGGCCTTTCTCTACGCCGATCCGAAGGAACGGGATCAGAAGCGCCCGGCCTATCTGGAGCGTCTCGAATACGAGCTTGGCATCATCAAGAAGATGCAGTTCCCGGGCTACTTCCTGATCGTGCAGGACTTCATCAACTGGTCGAAGACCCACGGCGTGCCGGTCGGGCCGGGGCGCGGTTCGGGTGCCGGCTCGCTGGTGGCCTATTCGCTCGGCATTACCGACCTTGATCCCCTGAAGTTCGACCTCCTCTTCGAACGCTTCCTGAATCCGGAACGCGTCTCGATGCCCGACTTCGACGTGGACTTCTGTCAGTACAACCGCGACCGCACGATCGAATACGTGAAGTCGGCGTACGGCGCCGATGCCGTGAGTCAGATCGCGACCTTCGGCACGCTCGGCGCCAAGGCGGCGGTCCGCGACGTCGGCCGCGTGCTCGGGATGGCCTATTCCAAGGCCGACCGGCTCTCCAAGCTCATCCCGATGCAGCCCGGCAAGAACGTGACGCTCGACGATACGCTCAAGGAAGTGCCGGAATTCCGCGAAGCCATCGAGCAGGACGACGAATACAAGGAACTGATGCGTCTGGCGCGGCCGCTCGAAGGAATTACGCGCAACCTCGGCATGCACGCGGGCGGCGTGCTGATCGCGCCGGGACGGCTCACGGACTTCTGTCCGCTCTACAACTCCGACGGTTCACCGGAAAACACCATCAGCCAGTTCGACAAAAAGGACGTCGAAAACGTCGGTCTGGTGAAGTTCGACTTCCTCGGTCTGACGACGCTCTCCATTCTGGCCAAGTGCAAGGAATACATCGACAGGCTCTATCCGGAGCAGGATTTCGAGCTCGAGCGCATTCCGATCGACGACGCGGAAACGTACCGCTGCTTCCAGAACGCCAATACGGCGGCCGTCTTCCAGTTTGAATCGGCGGGCATGCAGCAGCTCCTTCGTCAGGCCCGTCCGGACCGCCTGGAAGACCTGGTGGCCCTGAACGCGCTCTACCGTCCGGGCCCGATGGACCTCATTCCGTCCTTCATCGCCCGCAAGTTCGGCCGGGAGAAGGTGGAGTATCTCGACGAGCGCATGGCGCCGGTGCTCGAGGAAACCTACGGCATCATGGTGTATCAGGAACAGGTGATGCGCGTGGCGCAGGTTGTGGGCGGCTATTCGCTCGGCGGCGCCGACCTGCTTCGCCGAGCCATGGGCAAGAAGAACGTCGAGGAGATGAAGCGTCAGCGCGCGGTCTTCGTGAAGGGCGCCGGCGAGCGCGGCGTCAAGGAATCCGTGGCGACGGAGATCTTCGACCTGATGGAAAAGTTCGCGGGCTACGGCTTCAACAAGTCGCATGCCGCGGCCTATTCCTACGTGGCGTATCAGACGGCCTACCTGAAGACGCATTACACCGCCTGCTTCATGGCGGCCAACATGTGCATGGTCATGGACCAGAGCGAAAAGATCAAGGTGCTGATCGACGACGCCGTCGTGAACGGCATCGACATTCTGCCGCCCGACATCAACAGCTCGGAATGGTTCTTCACGGTGCCGGATGAAAAGCACATCCGCTACGGCCTCGGCGGCATCAAGGGCGTCGGCCGGCAGCTCGTGGATCTGATCATCGCCGCCCGCGAAAAGGAAGGCCCCTTCAGGGACATCTTCGATCTGACGGCCCGCGTGCCGACTCTGTCGGCCCGCATTCTCGAGGCGCTGGTCAAGGTCGGCGTCTTCGACTCCATCGAACCGGACCGCGGACGCCTGGCGGGCAACGTGCAGCAGGCGATTGCGGCCGGGCAGGCGGTGGCTGCGAGCGCGGGTCAGAGCTGCCTTTTCGGTGACGAAGGCGAGTCTCAGCGAATCGTGAGTTGGGTCGATGCGCCGTCCTGGTCCGAACGCCGAAAGCTCATTGAAGAAAAGAATGCGCTCGGCTTCTGGATTTCCGGGCATCTCTTTAATCTCTACAGAAACGAGGCCGAGCACTACACGTCCGCCTCGCTCGCCCAGCTGCAGCCAAGCCGAGAGCTCACGAAGATGGTGGGCGTCGTGACGGGCATCCGCATCATTCAGGGCAAGCGCGGCCGCATGGGCGCCGTGACGCTCGACGACGGAACGGCCGTCATCGAAGTGGTCTGCTACAACGACAACTGGGAACGGCTTCGCCTCAAGTTCGAACCCGATGCGGTGGTGTTCCTCGAAGGGCGAGTGCGCTACGACGAGCACAGTCAGCGCATGTCCGTGGTGGTCGAATCCGCTATGACGCTCGACGAATATCGTTCGACGGCGGCGACCTGTCTGCAGATCCGGATGGACGGCACCCGGCCGCACAATCTGAAGAAGGTCTCGGATCTGATCCGCGGCGCCGCCCGAGACACCGGCGTGACCGTGGCGATCGACATCGACACGAAGCGCGCTTCGGGCCGCATGTATCTGCCCTTCACCGTGGGCGACGTGGATACGCTGCGCATGGAGCTGCGCCAGAGCGGCGAGGTGATTTCAACCGCCATTGAATACAGCTGATCATCGAAGGAAGGGAGGACGAACAAAAGCCTCCCTTTCTTATTTTCAAAGCACTCGGAAGACGGTGAGTTCGGTACTGCATGCCGGAAATGCGGCTTGAAAGCTGATGTCTGGAGGGGCAGAGGGGGGAATATTCCCCTGAGAGTTTTGACGTCGAAGCTCTCAGGTTGAACATGACCGTTCTCAGAAGGTTTGGCTGACTGTCGGTCTCTGTAATGTTCCGGTCACAGGAAAGGCCGAGAAACATTGGGAACAGATTCTCCCGTCGGCATTCAGTCATGTGGGTCGATGAGGCCCGGAGCAGCAGGCATTGCCGGAGAGATGCTCGAAAGAGGATGGAGCGGAATTCACGCAGATTTTTCAGGCGCTCGCTTGGGACCTGACATCGGCGTCTCGGCCACGCGTACCCCTGGAGCCGAGAAGCAGACTGCAAAGACCGAGGGTCTGCCGGGAAATGAGCTTAACGGGGAACCTGCGCGAAGAAGGTTCGTGTGCTTTCTCAGGCGCCCGCCTGGTACCTGAGATCGGCAATTCGGCATCGCGTACCCCTGGACCCAGGCCGCAGACCGCAAAGACCGAAAATCTGCCGGGATATGGGCTTAACGGAGAAGCACACTGCCGGCATTGTATCGTGAGCCTGTCGGACTCGGGTCATGAGAGCGACTTCGGCTGTTGTCCCGTCGCCAAACGAAGGACTTCGTGGACCAGCATGATGCTGAGCATGAAGGATGAGACATGTCAGTGCTCGGGATTCAGTGAGGCGGAATCGCCGGAGATCTCATGTCGGGAGGGGAAAGAGAACTGACGGCCTTTGCGGCCGAGCTTCACGCAAAGAGGACAGGTGACGTCGGGAGGACTGATGCGGGGTGAAGTCCTCTTTTGGAGAAGTGTGATTCCATTACTGATGCAGTCATGCAAATTGTGATGTTGTAATAGTGTCACTAGGTGAAATATTAAGCATCAAACGAAACTTAAAGATTATCAATGATAAACTTTAATTCTAAATTTTCATAAGGGTTTACCCCCCCCCCCCTAAAAATCGCATATTTCAGACTTCATCGTGCGCGTGAGCGTCACGCGTCTATGTAGATTTTTTGACAGCAAAAAAACACTATGAATTCCACATTCAAGGTTGTTTTCAATAAGGCACGCGGTGCTCTGATGGTGGTGAACGAAGTCACATCTTCCGTTCAGGCCAAGGGCACGAAGACGGTTGTCGCGACAGCCGTTGCTGCCATGATTGCCGGCGTTGCTGGTGTTGCTCAGGCTGCAGAGATTACCGTCGGTGAAGATGGTACGGTTGCAAAGATTGAAGTTACTGGCACAGACACTATTGCTTCTGATGCCACTGTTACTGAAAAGTTCAATGTTGGCGCCTCTGGTACTCTTACTGCTGTTGACTCTGACGGCGCGTACAAATCTCTTACGGTTCTGCCCGAGGGATCTTCCAACGCCGGTACGCTTAATCTCGGGGGTTTGACGATCGGTTATAAGGGTAGCTTTACCAACACGGGTACGATCAATCTCGATTCTGACCAGGTTCAGGATGATGAAGGAAACGGCTACGACGGTACTCTTGAAGTTAATAAAGAAGCGTCGTTTACCAACACTGGTCGCGTAAACGTCGGCACGGTCGTTGT
>JAXEEN010000082.1:0-48073 GCA_034104065.1 Sutterella sp. | reverse complement strand
CGGATTGTGTTCGAGCTCGATCGGCGTAGCGGGTTCCTTGCCGCCGTAAACAATACCCGGCAGCTTGTCCGCGCGGCGAAGGCGGCGGCTCGCACCCGTACCCTGCACGTTACGCGTGGTGGCGATGACTTTCATTGGATGACTCCTAAAGATAAGAAAAAGGTTCCCGCAGTCGCGACCAACGGCGGGAACGGACTGAAAAATAAAGTTATTCCGTAAACAGGCTGCTCACGGAGTCTTCGCGCGCAATGCGCGAAAGCGTTTCACCGATGATCGCGGCACAGGAAACCTGACGGATCTTCGGGCAGGCTTCGGCGGCCGGCGAGAGCGGAATGGTATCCGTCACGACGAGCTCGTCGAGAGCAGAATTCGTAATGCGTTCCACGGCGGCGCCGGAAAGCACCGGGTGGGTGATGTATGCAACAACTCGCTTGGCGCCTCGGTCCTTCAGGGCTCCGGCAGCATTGCAGAGCGTGCCGGCCGTATCAACGATGTCGTCGGTAATGACGCAGGTACGGTCCTTGACGTCGCCGATGATGTTCATGATTTCAGCAACGTTGGCGCGCGGACGGCGCTTGTCGATGATCGCGAGGTCAACTTCAAGGGCCTTGGCCATCGCACGGGCGCGGACAACACCGCCGACGTCGGGCGAGACCACCATCAGATCTTCGTAGTGATGAGCGACGAGGTCGTTGAGCAGAACAGGCGTGGCGTAAATATTGTCCACGGGGATGTCAAAGAAGCCCTGGATCTGGTCGGCATGAAGGTCCATCGTGAGGACACGGTCAACGCCGACGGCCTGAAGCATGTTGGCGACGACCTTGGCGGAAATGGCGACACGGGCCGAACGCGGACGACGGTCCTGACGGGCATATCCGTAGTAGGGGATCGCTGCCGTAATGCGATGGGCGGATGCACGCTTCAGCGCATCGACCATGATCATGAGCTCCATCAGGTTGTCATTGGTCGGAGCGCAGGTGCTCTGGAGCACGAACACATCCTTGCCGCGGACGTTGTCTTGCAGCTGAACCATGACTTCGCCGTCGCTGAAGCGATTGACGGTCGCCTGGCCAAGAGGAATGTTGAGATATTTGGTGACAGCCTGGGCAAGCTTCGGGTTGGCATTGCCCGTGAAGACCATCATACTTTCCGGCACCATGGGATCCATGATTTAAGCTCTTATCGTTGGTTGCGCGGGGGCTTGCGCTCTCGCAGTTAACAAAATGAAGGAAACCGTCAGCGTATCACAAAGACGGCCTCAAAACAGAAAAGGGAGGGCAAGTTCGTTGCCTCCCATCAGATAATCAAGCATAAACGTGGCAGGGGTAGAAGGATTCGAACCTTCGAATGCCGGAATCAAAATCCGGTGCCTTAGGCCAGCTTGGCTATACCCCTGTCCGAATCATTCTCCGTCAAGCCAGGCTGCGAGCGGATGCTCTGCAAGCGACTCGGCGGTAAAACCGATCCACTGATCCGGCAAAGCCGGAAGTTTAAATGAGGCCGATGACTTTGTGCCGACAACGCCGAACACAGCGCTGCCGGAGCCCGTCATCCGCGGGCTGCTGCAGGAGGCGAGCATCTCGAGGGCCTGACTGACCCGAGGCTCCAGCGCTTCTGCAACCGGTTGCAGATCATTGCGGCCGTAGAGCACGGGCCAAACGTGATGAACTGCATCGGAAAAGACGGCTATTGTCATAGATTCGGTATCCCTTGTCAAGTTGGGGGAGGCAAAAATCTCAGCCGTGGAAAGCCCTGTTCCTGGCCATATAACCGCATAGCGAGCGGGGGGCACGTCAACCGGCCGGATCCGCTCTCCGATGCCTTCGACGAAGCCGGGGCGTCCCCAAATGAAGAAGGGCACATCCGCGCCGAGTTTTTCGCCGAGAGCCATCAAGGTGTCTCGTGACAGATGCAGCCCGAACAGACGGGAGAGACCGATGAGCACTGTGGCGGCATCGGAGCTGCCGCCGCCCATGCCGGCTCCCGCCGGGATTCGTTTGGTAACTCGGATATGCACCCCTGCACGGATGCCGTAGGTGGTCTTGAGCAGGTGCGCAGCGCGGACGCAGAGATCCCTGTTCTTATCGCCGATCACGTCGCCGGTACGTTCTATGCGATCTTCATCCAGAAGCGTGAGATCGATCGTATCGTGAAGCGACAGCAAAATGAAGACGGACTGAAGCAGGTGCTTGCCGTCAGGACGGCGGCCGATGACGTGAAGAAATAAATTCAGTTTGGCCGGGGCCGGAAGTCCCAGCAGCGAACGTACGGGTTTCATAGACTCGCCGCGAGGAAACCTTCGCACTCAGGCGAGGGAGGAATCGCGGCTTCCTCCTTTCTCAGTTCAGTCAGGGATTGGACGACGGCAGAAATAGCTACCGGGGATCGGCTGCAAGAGTGACGGTAACTGCCGGCATTGTTCTTGCCGCACGAACTGTCTTTGCCGAGCCGTCCGGGAAACGCTGGAGAATACGAATTCTCCAACCGTATTCGTGAAATTCCGGTCTGTCATCCTTAAGCCAGCGTTCGACGGCATCAACGGGGAAACTGAAACCGAGCAGCTGCATCATCAGACTTTCGGGATCCGATGCCGTCAGGGGATCTTCATTCCCGTGCAGGGTCAGAGATGCTTCTGTCGAAGTTGCATCAATGCGGGCCAAAATGCCGTTGAGCGGCGTCATCAGATCCAGCTGGATCAGATCTCGGCGGCGGCGAAAATCATATCTTCCGCTGGCCGCGAATTGCTTACCGTCCCGGTCGGTGCCCGACACGGAAAAACGGCCGCTGCAGGCATAGAGCAGATCGGCGTCAGGGACGGCACAGCCCGACATCATCAGAGGAAACAGCGCCAACGCGCAAAAGACGGATCTGCGGCGCATCATTTCACACTGCCCGGAGACTGAAGCCCGAGGCGACGTCCGAGTTCGGGGATCCGTTCGTCACGGGGAGAGCGCTTAAGGAGCTCTCTGTAAAGCGAAGAGGCATCGCTGTCACGGCCGGCGGCTTTCAGAATTTCAATGAGATGGCAGGCAACTTCAACGTCGAACATTTTTTTGAGAGACGTCAGTGTGAATTCCGCTGCCTGATCAAAGCGCCCCTCCTTGAAGCAGAGCCAGCCCATGCTGTCGAGAACAAAAGGATCCAGCGGGGCCAGACGGTATGCATGCTCAAGCAGACGGCGTGCTTCCGAGAGATTTTTGTCGTTGCTGACCCAGATATAGCCGAGAGCATTGTTGGCTTGGACGTGATCGGGCTCCTGATCGATCAGCGTTTTGAGCAATTTTTCTGCAAGCGCATGCTGGCCGAGATTTTCAGCGGTCATCGCGGCGTCATACATCAGAGAAGCATCGTTGGGAGAAGCCTTCAAGGCGCTTTCCAGAATGGAAAGCGCGTCTTCCTGACGGCCTGCATCGATGAGAAGCTGGGCTTCTGCAGAGAGGTAGAGACTGCGGTTTTCCTGATCATTTTCGGCCGCACGCGTAAGGAGAACCCGTGCGTCGTCAAGACGTCCTGATTCGGTCATGGCGCCGGCTTCGCGAATACGGGCCTGAGGTACAAGCGGTCCTCGCGTCAGACGGGATAGGCGGCCGGCTTCTTCGTCATGACGTCCTTCTTCGTGCAGTGCGGCGGCAAGCTTCAGCCAAACCTCGTGCCTGGACAGATCGGCGTCTTCGGACAGCGAGACAAATCGGCTCAAGTACTCTTCTGCAAGCTCAAAAGCCTTGCAGTCGAAGGCGAGCTGACCGGCATTCAGCATGATGAGAGGGCTGTCGGGCGCGGCTCTGACGGCAAGTTTCAGTTCAGAAAGCGCATGCTCGAGCTGTCCCGTTCTTGCCAGCACTCGGCTGTAGATGAGACGGACCGAGGCGCTGTTCCCTTGTTCGGAGAGGAACTTTTCCAACATCCGTCGGGTTTCTTGCTGGTCCGTCGGCCAACAGAGATCCGCGGCGGCGGAGACAATTTTTTCACTCGACGGATCGAGGGCAACGGCTTCACGTGCGGCACGGCAGGCGCCGGTGCCGTCTCTCAGGGTCTGACGAAAAAGTCCGACGGCAAGACGGACGTCGGCGCTTTTGGCCTCTTTCTCCCAATAGGGCTGGAGTCCGACTTCCGCCAGCTTGAGATTCAGACCGGAGCGGGCGGCCATCACCGTAATTCGGGCGGTCCAGGCGGCCTTGTCTTTCGCCTTTTCATAAAGACGCGCAAGCTCGGCCATGAATTCTTCCCCACGATTGTTTTCCAATGCATCCGCCAGGAGTGTCTGGTGGGGAGCCTCGTTGTCGGGAGCAAGTTTGGCCCAGGTGCGTGCAGCCTTGACCGCAGTTTCCGAGTTGCCGGTCTGAACGGCGGCATGCCAGGCAAGAGCCGCCACCTCAGGATCCTGAGTGCGTTCAGTCGTGCGCTCAAGCAGCTGCCAGGCTGTTTCCGGATCCTGACGGTGCATGGCGATTTCGGCAGCGATGACTTCAAACAGATCAGGATTAAAGTGCGCGATTTTCGGGTGTCCCGCGGGCATCCCAGGAAAGGCCTGAGCAGAAAGCGCCGCAGCAGTCAGCAGCAGAGAAAGTACGGTCTGTTTGATCGGATTGCCGGACATGGAGTCAGCCTCGGAAGTCAAATTAAGCTATTGTAGGTCGGTTCTAACTTTACATCGAAAGCGGCTGTTTCATGCCTGAGTCGAAAAAAAGATTATTTACCGCCCGACTGCTCAGCTGGTATGCCGAGGGCGGAAGACATGACCTGCCTTGGCAGAAGGAGGACTGGTATTCAAGAATCGTGTCCGAGGTCATGCTGCAGCAAACCCAGGTGGTGACGGTTCTCCCCCGCTACCTGGCGTTCATGGAGGCTTTCCCGACGCCGCAGAAGCTGGCTCAGGCATCCGAAGATGAGGTGATGGCGCTTTGGGCAGGGCTCGGCTACTACTCCCGGGCGAGAAATCTTCAGAAAGCCGTGCGCCGCATTGTCGTCGACTTAAACGGAGAATGTCCTTCGACGGCGGAAGGGCTTGCTGAACTGCCTGGGATCGGACCTTCGACGGCAGGCGCTGTCGCGGCGTTTGTATTCAGAGAGCGGGCAGTGATGGCCGACGGGAATGCTCAGCGGGTACTCTCCCGAGTTTTTACCGTTCCCGGAAATTCAACGGAGACACGGTTCAGGGAAGAGATTTGGGCATTGGCGTCCGATCTTCTTCCGAGTTCGGAAGACATGGCTGACTATACTCAGGCGCTGATGGACCTCGGAGCGCTTGTCTGCCGACGCAAACCGGACTGCAGATGCTGCCCGGTCTCCGCGATCTGCGGCGCGGCTGCTGAAGGACATCCCGACGCATATCCGGGAAAAAAGCCCAGGCGAGAGCGCCCCGTCCGTCATGCGGCAGCGCTTTTCGCGTTTGACGGAGAGTCCGTTTGGCTGGAAAAGCGCGAAAAGAACGGGGTATGGAAGGGGCTGTGGGCAGTGCCCGTGCTGGAGGGAGACGACGATGCCGACGGATCCGTGATCACCGCACGCTTCGGTCTCAGGAATGAGGACGTGCTGAGGACGGCGGTGCTGGATGCCGTCATTCACGACTTTACGCATTATCGTCTGATCCTCAGACCGGTCATGGCGGATCTGCGCAGAGGAACCGTGTTGGCCGGGACTGGCCGTTCCGTAGCGCCCGATGAGGCAGAGATGCTCGGCATGCCGACGCCTCTGAGAAAACTTCTCGAGAGCTGCAGACAGCTTCGGACGGTGCTCCCGAGACTTCAGATCAGAGACTCTGGCGACTCTTAGCGGCTTCAAGCATCCGTTTTTGTTCGATGATGCGGTGTCTGACAACGACGCCGTTCACATCGGCAAAATGCCGGCCAAGTTCTTCGGCAACGTAGACGGATCGGTGCTGCCCGCCCGTACAGCCGATGGCAACGGTGAGATAGTGTCTGTTCTGAGCCATATAGGCCGGCAGCCAGCGGCGAATGAAACCGGAAATATCTTCGACCATATCGCGGACGGCGGGGCTGGCCCGCAGGAACGCGGCAACAGGCTCATCTCGGCCGGTGAGCGGACGCAGGGCAGGCGTGTAGTAGGGATTCGGCAGGCAGCGGACGTCGAAGACAAGATCGGCAGCAACGGGAAGCCCGTGCTTGAAGGCAAAAGATTCGAAAGCCAGTGTCATTTTTGCCTGCGGCAGCCCGGCGAATTCTTTTACCCAGTTGCGGAGTTGCGCCGGGAGAAGCCCCGTCGTATCCATGATGGCGCCGCCGGCGGACAGCGGTGCCAGAATGTCTCGTTCTCTCAGAATCGCTTCCTGCAGCGTAACGATTTCGTCACGTGATTCCGCCTGAGCCGAAAGGGGATGGCGCCGGCGGGTTTCTGAGAAACGCTGCACAAGCTCATCGGTTGAGGCGGTGAGGAAGAGAATCCGGACGTCAAAGCCCGCATTTTCCAACTGCCTCACGCTGTCGAGAGAATGGTCAAAATTGGATTGCGAACGAGCATCAATGGCGACGGCGGCCGCTTTGATGCCTCGGCGCTCGAGATCCTGGGAGACCGGAAGCAGGAACGCAGCGGGCAGATTGTCGATGCAGTAGTAGCCGCAGTCCTCAAGTTGACGGATGGCAATGGATTTGCCGCCCCCGGACATGCCGGTCACGATGATGAGTTGCATGGTCGTTCTCCGTATTCACGGTCTCGGTGCGTGGAATCAGGTTTCTTCGGTGTCGCCTTCCGCAAAGTCCTGTTCGAAGTGAAGGTCGTCAGGCACCTGCCAGTTGTGGATGCATTCGCAGACTTCCACTTCGCTTTGTGCGGCGAGCAGAGCAGTTCGATTGGCTCGTTCTGAGAAGAAGGCGGCGGTCTCCCTCAGAATTTTCAGATAGTCGTCGGAATCGCTGTCGGGAATCAGTATGCAGAGAAACAGCTGAACTGCGCGGCCGTCAGGGGCATCAAGGGCGAGCGGTGCTGCGGTTCTCAGAAATACGGCGCAGGGCTTGTCGATGCCGGAAACTCGTCCGTGAGGAATTGCGCAGGCGGCCCCTAGGCAGGTTGAACCGAGCTTCTCGCGTGCAAAAAGCGCGTCGAAGGCCTCTGTATGGGGCACGCCGGCGGAAGATTCGAACATAAGTCCGGCTTCCTCGTAAAGTCGTTTTCGGCTTGCAACATCAAGGCCGAGCCGAACGGTTCCCAACGTGAGAAGCGGAGCAAGAAGATTGGATGCAGACGTCATCATAAGCAGTTCCGGCGGACAGTTCCTCTTCAGCAGCGCTTGCGCATTCTGGCAGAGGGGATGCCGATGATTTCACGGTACTTGGCCACCGTGCGGCGTGCAACGATGAGACCGCGCTCTTTGAGGGCCCGGCTGAGCGCTTCGTCCGTCAGAGGATGAGCGGTATTCTCCTGGGCCACCATGTCGCGGATAAAGGATTGGATCTGGGCGGCGCTCTGCTCTTCAGTCCCTTCGTCATTCGACTGAGACCGATAAACGGCAGAGGAAAACAGGGTGCGCATTTCCACTGTCCCGTGACGACAGAGGATGAATTTTCCGGCCGCGGCACGGGAAACGGTAGACTCGGAGAGTGCCAAACGATCGGCGATCATCGACAGCGTCATCGGACGGAGTGCCGAAGGACCCTGCAGAAAATAAGCCTGTTGGAAGTCAGTCACTTCGTCCGCCACTCTCTGAAGAGTTCTGCGCCGGGCCTCAAGGCCCTGAATGAACGCTTTGGCTTCGCCGAGCAGCGACTGAAGCGACGTACGCTCGGATGCCGGGACATTTCTGAGGCTGAGATTCGGCTCGCGAAGACGAACTCCGCGGTGGCAGGCCGGGTTCAGCACTGCTTCGCAGCGGCCCTGCCGTTCACGGATGAGAATATCCGGCACGACATACTGCGTGCGGGCGTCGGTATTGGAGATCGGGTAGGGAGACAGATGCTTCAGCGTCGTCAGAGCTTCATCCAGCAGGGCTTCATCGCCTTTGACCAAACGAAGAAGAGCTGTTCGGTCGTTGCGGGCAATCTGAAGAAGATCGTGTTCGACGAGTGAACGAAGCAGCTCAGCTGCATCATGTTCGATAGCGTGCTCGTCTTCCAGACGCCGAATCTGCAGAAGCAGTGACTCGACGGGACCGGAGGCGCCGATACCGGGCGGGTCCATCTTCTGCAGAACACTGAGAGCGAGCTGCCATTCTTCGACCGTGAGCTCGCAAAAACCCGATTCCGCAAGAATGCCTGCGTAGGCTGAAGCAATGTCGTCAAGCGGAGTGTCAAGGAACCCCTTGTCGTTCAGCTCTTCAATCAGACAGGTGACGGCGGCTCGGCAGCGCTCATCAAGCACGAGACAGCCGAGATCGGCAAGAAGTTCCTCGCGAAAGGAGGTATTGGCTGCGATATGGTCAAAGGGAGAGTCTTCTCCGGAGGAGCCCTGCCAGATTTCATACGGTTCGTCGATGGGCTTTTCTACTGTCTCTGAACCGGCATCACCGTCGGCATCTTCTTCTGTGACGGCGCTTTCCCTGGGAGCCTCGTTTTGGGGAGGCGCATCAGCATCATCAGATTCCTCCCGTTCAAGCAGAGGGTTGTCTTCAAGCATGAGCTCAATTTCTCCCTGAAGCTCCATGACGGGCATCTGAAGGAGACGGAGCGACTGCTGCTGATCCTGAGAAAGGGTCTGCTGCTGTCTGAGCGTGGTTAGAAGCCGGGTTTCCATCGACGGACTCACATGCGGAAGTTTTCGCCGAGATAAATCTTACGCACCTGCGGATCCTTGACGAGGTCGGCAGGAGTTCCGGCGGCAAGTACTGCTCCTTCGTTGATGATGTAGGCGTGATCGCAGATCGACAGCGTTTCTCGGACGTTGTGGTCCGTAATCAGTACGCCGATGTTGCGGTCTTTCAGAAAGCGTACGATGCGCTGAATTTCTATCACGGCGATCGGGTCCACGCCGGCGAAGGGTTCATCAAGCAGAATGAAGCGGGGGTTGGCGGCAAGCGCTCGGGCGATTTCCGTACGGCGTCGTTCACCGCCCGAAAGCGAGAGGGCCATATTCGTACGGATGTGCTGGATCTGCAGTTCGTCGAGAAGTTCGTTGAGCCGTTTCTCGATAATTTCCCTGCTGAGTGGACGGCCGTTGTCATCTGTCTGCAGTTCGAGAATGGCTCGAATATTGTCTTCGACAGACAGTTTTCGGAAAACGCTGGCTTCCTGCGGCAGATAGGAAAGGCCCAAATGGGCTCGTTTGTAGATCGGCATGTGGGCAATCGATTGACCGTCGAGCTCAATCGTGCCTGAGTCCGCGACAATCAGTCCCACGACCATGTAAAAGGTGGTGGTTTTGCCGGCTCCGTTTTTCCCGAGCAAGCCGACGACCTCTCCGGATTTCACGGCGAGGCTGACGCCTTTTACGACGCTGCGCGGACCATAATGTTTCTTGAGGTCCTTCGCTTCCAGCGTATGGATTCTCTTATGAACTTCGGTCACGCTTATTCCTTTGATTCCTTAGGGGAGATTTTGGTCGAGCTTGACAGGGATGCTCCCTGGCGAGGAGACGCCTCGTTCGTTTTTGTTCTCGGAGCAATGATCGTCGTGACGCGTTTGCCTTCGCCGCTGTTGACTTCCGAACGGGCATTGCGCATGTCGTAGACGATTCGTTCTCCGCTCGTCATGTCTTTCTGAACGCCGTTTTCCGTACGGCTGAGCTGAGCCTTTCCGGAAAGAATGATCTTGTCGGTTTCTTCGTCGTAGACGATGCGGTCGGCACGGGCGTGAACCCATTCGTCAATGCCGGGGGTCTTCGGATCGCGCTGCTGCTTGAAGCGGGAGGGCGATCCCGTCATGGTCACGCGGCGATATCCTTTAGGCGTGATGGCAAGCTCCAGCCGTGCGCCGGTGAGATGGATGGAGCCTCGGTCAACGATGACGTTGCCCGTATAGACGGCCGTCTGCTTCACTTCGTCGCCGTTGAACTGATCCGCATGAACCTCAATAGGCTGCTCATTGTCCGTACTGAGCGCCCACGCCGGGACGGCGAGAGCAGTGGCAAGAAAACCGAGAATGATGGTGTTTTTCATGGTGCTGTTACGGCTTTGGAAGAAGGTTCATCAGTCTTCTTCCGAGGGTGAAAGACGGAAACGACTCTGTCGCTGAGTTCAATCGTGCGGCCGACGTTATCATATTTCATTCCGCCTTCGGACTGCGTAGTGTCCTCGCCCCGGCTCATGAAAACGGGGCGGGACGTTTCGAGGCGGTGTTCGTCAAGATAACCCTTGACGTAGTCGGAGCGAAGCAGAAGAGCCGGCTCATTATCGGTGGCGGCCCGCGATGCCGTCACGCTGCCGGACAGCTCCATTGTTTCGAGGCTGTCGTTGCTCCAGGCTTTGTCTCCGACGAGGGTAAACTGGGGCTTTCCGGGGTCAAGAGAGTAATAGCGGGCATCCGTTGCGCGAACACGCTCGTCGGAGAAGTGTTCCATCGTGCTGGCCGAAATGCGGTGCACGGCTGTACCGCGTTCGTCGAAGTCGGTCATGGTGACGTTTTTGGCCATGAAGTCGGGACTCGACTCGCTGGGAACGTACTTGAGCGAGGAAAGCTGGATCTGGACCGAATAGTAGTAACTTGCGGCGACCAGAATGAGAAGCAGGGCGGCGCCGATGATGGCGGTAATACGCTCACGAATGACGATGCTTTTCTTAGCCATTATCTGCCCAGAACATAAGTGTCATAGACGAGTTTATCCCATACGCCCTGAGATTTGAGGATGAGTTCGGACAGTTCTCTGACAGCTCCGTTTCCGCCGCGGAAATTTGACTGCCAGTGCGTATACTCGAGCAGGGACGGGTTGCCGTCGGAAGGCGTTGTGGCAAGTCCGACTCGCATCAGCAGAGGAAGATCGGGAACATCATCGCCCATGTAGGCGACTTCCTCATCCGTCAGTCCGGTTTCCCGAAGCATGTTTTCATAAGCGGTCGTCTTGAAGAGCTGACCCTGAGCGATACGGGTGATGCCGAGCTCACGCATGCGCTCTGCCACGATCGCCGAGGTGCGGCCGGTGATGATGCCGACTTCAATGCCGGCTTTCTGGAGCATTTTGATGCCGAGACCGTCGCGGACATAGAAGCGTTTGAACAGCTCTCCGCTGCCCGAAATATTGATGGCGCCGTCGGAAAGAACACCGTCGATATCGAGAATGACAAGTCGGATGCGAGAAGCTCTGGAAGAAACGGTGGTCATGGGAGTATGCCTGTCGTTCGAAGTCATCGGATCAGAGAACCTTGGCCGTCATCAGGTCGTGCATGTGGAGCGCGCCGATGAGCCGCTGGTCCCTGTCGACGACCAGGAGTTGGTTGCAGTGGTGTTCGTCGAGCTTTTTGACTGCCGCGGCGGCCAGTTCGTCGGCGGCAATGGTCTTCGGGGTTCGAGTCATCACATCGGCAATGATGACTTGCCGAATATCGCCCACGCGTTCAATCAGCCGGCGAAGGTCGCCTTCGGTAAAGATTCCGACGAGACGGCCGCAGCCGTCGACGACCGCAGTCATGCCGATGTGCTTGAGAGTAATTTCCCGAACGGCATCAAGGACCGGAACGTCTTCTCTTACAGACGGAATATCGTCCCCTGTACGCATGATGTCCTGCACGTGAATGAGCAGACGGCGGCCGAGTGCTCCGCCGGGATGGCTTCTGGCGAAATCCTCTTTACGGAAACCTTTCGCGGAGAGGCAGGCGATGGCGAGGGCATCGCCCAGAGCAAGCGTCGCCGTCGTCGACGACGTGGGGGCGAGATTAAGCGGACACGCTTCGCGTTCGACATGACAGTTCAGGTGAACGTCCGCATAACGGGCCAAACTCGACTCGGGATTGCCGGTCATGGCGATCAGCTGCGCGCCTTCACGCTTGAGCGTGGGCACGATGGTCAGAAGCTCATTGGTTTCGCCTGAGTATGAAATGCCGAGGACAACGTCGTGGCTCGTAATCATGCCGAGGTCGCCGTGCGCAGCCTCGGCGGCGTGGACGAAGTAGGCTGGGGTTCCTGTCGACGCGAACGTGGCGGCAAGCTTGCGGCCGATGTGGCCCGATTTGCCGACGCCGGAAACAATCAGACGGCCGCGGCAGTTGAGAATGAGCGATACGGCTCGTGCGAAATCCTGACCGAGGCCGTCTGCTATGACGGTAAGAGCGGCAGCCTCCTGACGGAGGACTTCTCGTCCCAGCTGCAGGGCGGCATCGGAATTCAGGCTGTGGTTCATGAGTGTTCCCTTCAGGCGAAAAAACGGAATCAATCTATTAATGATAGCGAATGGAAGGGCACAAAACCTCAGAATATGAAAAGCCCCGCAGAATCTGCGGGGCTTTTCATAGCGCAAAACTCAGTGCTGGAGGATCTTCGAAAGGAACTGCTGAGCTCGTTCGGTGTGGGGAGCACCGAAAAATTCCTGAGCGGGCAGGTTTTCGATGATTTCGCCGGCATCCATAAAGATGACGCGGTCGGCCACTTTGCGGGCGAAGCCCATTTCATGGGTGACGACCATCATGGTCATGCCTTCCTTGGCAAGCTGCACCATCACATCCAGCACTTCATTAATCATTTCCGGATCGAGTGCGGAGGTCGGTTCGTCAAAGAGCATGCAGATCGGGTCCATGGCAAGCGCGCGGGCAATCGCGACACGCTGCTGCTGACCGCCGGACAGCTGACCCGGGAATTTGTCGGCATGCTTGAGCAGGCCGACGCGATCGAGAAGTTTGAGACCGCGCTCAATCGCTTCCTCACGGCCGCGGCCGAGAACCTTCATCTGAGCAAGCACAAGATTTTCTCGGATGGAGAGATGCGGGAAAAGTTCAAAGTGCTGGAATACCATGCCGACGCGGCTGCGCAGTTTGGGCAGGTCGGTCTTCGGATCGCCGACGGAAATGCCGTCAACGATGATTTCGCCTTTTTGGAAGGGTTCCAGCGCATTGACCGTCTTGATGAGCGTGGACTTGCCGGAGCCGGAAGGGCCGCAGACAACAACCACCTCGCCTTTTTCAACATCAACGGTACAGTTCTTCAGCACCTGGAAGTTGCCGTACCACTTGCTGATGTTTTTGATTTCAATCATTGCCATGATGGGGGGATATCCTGTTTCAAATAATAGATGCTTCGCGGGCCTGAGCCGTGCTCATTTTCTTCTGCAGTCGACGAATCAGCAGAGAAAGCGACAGAGAAACGGCAAGATAGCAGACAGCAGCCAAAGAGTACATCAAATCTGGCTGCGCCGTCATGCAGGGGGATCCTGAAAATCGACACCGTCAAAATAGTCTGCCGTCGGCACGGGCTGAAGCAGAGCCCGGAACCAGGATGCACGGTTCAAGGCGGGACGCCGGGGTTTCCCCGTGCCGGAGAAACGTCCCGGAGTGAGAGTTTGCAAAAGCCCGAGGCTTATTCCGCAGAACGGAAAACCGGCTTCCTTCCGTGGAGAAAGGCGTCGAGAGCTTCCCGGGCCTCATCGGAATTGACCTGACGGCGCCAGACGGCTTCTTCGGATTCGGCATCCGCTTCCAGACGTCGGGTTCGGGCGGACGTGAGCAGGGTTTTGGTTGCCTGAACAGACTGCGGGGGCAGAACGGCAAGCCGCGCGGTCTTGGCGGCCACGACCTGTTCGAGATGTTCCGGTTCGATGACCGCGGTAACCAGGCGCATGGAGACGGCTTCTTCTGCGCTGATCGGTTCGGTGAGGAGCAGCTTTTCCGCAGCCTTGGGCAGGCCGGCGGCCGCTTCAATAATGGCTGCCGAACCGAACCGGGGCGTTCTTGCAAGAGCCACCGCAGGAAGAGAAAACAGGGCTTCGCCAGAAACGTAGACGAGGTCGCAGTAAAGAAGCATGATGAAGGCTTCTCCGACGCAGGGACCGGCGACCTGAGCGACGACGGGCTTCGGAAAACCGCGAAGCTCTGCGAAGAACGCACTCATGGCCCGTTCCAGTTCTTCGGGGGTACTCTGCATTTCCTCCAGATCTGCCCCTGCGGAGAAAAGACGATCATCACCTGCAACCAGTACGACGCGGACTGCATCATCTCGGGCCGCCTCGGAGAACGCTTCCGTAAGCATGTCAAACATCCGGGCATTAATCGCATTGCGCTTTTCCGGTCGGCTGATCGTAAGACGCAGGACGCCGAATTCCTTGTGGGCCAGAATAGACATGGTTGATTCCTTATTTTTCACTGATTGAGGCGCGGAATTATACGTCGTTGCCATCGTCTGAGAGGAACTTTGACCAGGGATCGGTATCTCGGGCGTCGGTCTCTTCCTTTCGGTATCCGAAGGCGGTCATCATGCCGTGCATGGCTTCATTGCCTTTGAGAACATGGCCGATAAAGCGCCGGATGCCCCGCTCTTTGGCGGTGAGCTCGATCTTTTTCATCAGATGGCCGGCGAGACCTCGGCGCTGCCAGGCGTCTTCAACCACAATGCCGAATTCCGCTTCGTCCGGGATATCGGTCAGGTGCCAGCGGGAGACGCCGTGAATGCCTTCGGCATCCGAAAGCACCCAGGCGGATTCCCGCGCCCGGTCAAAAGTGCAGAGTTCCGTGATCCGCTCGTCGGAAATCTGCACGGAGGCATGGAAGCGCAGATAGACGGATTTGTCGGACAGCCGTTTCATAAAGGCACGCAGAAGCTCAAAGTCGCTCTCAAGCAGAGGGCGAAGCGTGAGTTCTCCGCCTTTGACGGGGACGACGGAAATATCTTCGAGGGGAGGAGGGCAGATCGTGAGATGGCTGAACAGCAGGTCGGGTTCCTGCGGCCGATCGCAGAGATTGACCGAGGCGTCAAGCGCCCGCGGTCCGGTTTCGGTCCATACCAACGGATTGACGGTGATGTCGCGAACGGCGGGAATCAGCGCGCAGAGAATCGACAGCCGGCTGAGCGCTCTCGCCAATACTGTCCGGTCGGCAGCATCGAGTCCGCGGTAGTTGCCGAGGGCACGGGAAATTCTCGCGGCATTCACCAGATCGCCGGCTGTATTCAGGCCGAACGGGGGGAGAGCTGCAACAGTGTCCTGATAAATATCGGCGCCGAGCCCGCCTGCTCCGAATTCAATAACGGGACCGAGAACGTTGTCATGCGAGACCGCAAGACGAAGTTCGCGTACGAAGGCATGCGGCATCATTTTCTGAACAACAGCACCTTCGATCGGGGTAAAGGGCGAGCGCCTGCCGACGGTTTGCATCATGCGCGTCCAGGCGGCGGTCAGCGAGTCGGCATCGCCGATGTCGAGTACGACGCCGCCGGCATCAGATTTATGGCCGAGTCCTTCAGCCTGCACTTTGAGGGCGACGGGCCAGCCGAGTGATTCCGCTGCCTCCAGCGCCGCTTCCGGAGTGCGGACAAACTTCATCGGCACACTGGGCAGTCCGAAGAGGCCGAGGAATCGGGCGGCATCAGCCGTAGAAAGCGCATGCCGTCCGGCATCGAGTGCGTTTCGGATGATGGTTCTGGCTTCGGAAAGGGCGTCCCGGCTTATGTCGACTTGTGCGTCGGAAGGCGTTCTCAAACGCCACTCACGCTGCTTGGCATGCTCTGCCAAATAGCCGAAGGCGTAGGCGGCCGCGACCGGGGATTGAATCGCGGTGATCGGTGCGTTGGGAACGCTTCGAAGCTGCTTTCTGACGCTTCTGGTGGTGCGGTCGCTCACCCAGGCCGTGATGACGGGTTTGAATGAACCGGCTGCGGTTTTGGCCAAATAGCGCAGGGTGGGATCTATCGTCGAAACCGGTCCGGGGCCCACGACGACAAGCGCGCCGTCAATCATCGGATCCTGAAGAACGATCTGAAGAGTTTTTCGATAGCGCTCCGCGGGTGCGGTGACGCCGACGTTGACGGGGTTGACGGCAATCTGCTGCGAGGGGTAGGCGTCCTGCAGCAGTTTGATGGTGCTGTTGGAAAGACCGTGCAGATCAATGCCCCTGGACTGGGCGGCGGAGGCCGTCAGAGCGGCAAAGCCTGAACCGTTGGCGATGACGGCCAAACGATTCCCGCGCGGAATTCGGCTCGTGGCAAAGGCGGCAATCGCGGCAGTGAATTCTTCAAACGTCGGAACCAGGATCGCGCCCGCCTGGCGAACAAGCGCTTCGAAGGCTGAGTCCCGGCCGGCGTCTGTGCCGAGTTTGAAGCTGGCGATTCTGTCGGCGGCAAAGCCGGCGCTGCTGCCAGCCTTGAGAACGACGACCTGCTTGACGGCGGAGGCGGCGCGGAGCGCTGAGAAAAAAGCTCGGGGCTGACGAATGCCTTCGACGTGGACAGCAATCACGCGGGTGTTCTTGTCGCGGCTGTAGTAGTCAATAAGCTCCGGCAGATCGATGTCAATGCCTGCTCCGGTGGCGATGACGCCCGAAAAGCCGAGTTCGGCTTCCTGAGCATAATCGAGGAGTGCCGTGGCGATCATGCCGGACTGAGCCATCAGCGCGATGTTGCCGGGTTTCGGCAGGTTGGGCCAGTAGCTGGCATTGACGCCGATCCCCGGATTCATCAGACCGATGGAGTCGGGGCCGATGAGGCGAAGCCTGTACTGATCAGCGATGATCCGCAGCTTTTCAAGCCAAAGGCGATCGCTTGAGTACGCGTTTTCGTCGGGGGTGATGAGAACGGCTCCGGCACCGCGTTCGCCGACTTCAATAAGGGTGCGAAGGATGCGGTCGGCTCTCAGGGAAATGACGGCAAGGTCAATGTCGCCGGGCACTTCTCCGATTTTCGAGAAGCAGGGCCTTTCGCCGATGTATTTGTATTTGGGATTGATGGCCCAGGCATTTTTAAGAAGGGCGCTGCGGCTGACTGCCCGCCAAACATAGGAACCTCGGCTTCGCAGACGGTCGCTCGCGCCGATCACGGCGACGGTTTCCGGACAGAGAGCTCTGCTGAGCGATGAACGTTCGTTGGACACGAGGGACTCCCGTTGAGATGCTTTCTGCTGAGTTTAGTCGTTTCAGCGCCCCTGAGTTCAAAAAGCAGAAGGACAAGGCCGGCGAATGGAAATTGAGTACACTTGAAGTGTGAGGATGCGGCGGGCCGGGCTTTCTGTATCCGGATTCTGCAGCATCGCCGTCGTCGTGAGCGGTATTAACCCGCCCTCCGTCGAAGACAGCGGCTCGGCCGCAAGACCAGCCTGAGCGAACTCGAAGGAGGGAACTGCGTCGGCGGGGACTCCGATTGGTCGCAAGACGGATCGGAAAGAAGCTGTCGGCCGGCTTTCCTTCGGAAAGATCCGGCTGATGGGAACCGAAAGACCTATTTAACCGAACTTTTTAAAAAGGAGAAAGCCGCGATTCATCCCTCGTCTGAAGACGCAAGTTTCCTCGCGGTGAGTCTATGAAAGTTTACGGCGAACCTACACGAAGCATTCGATCCATCGACGGCGGAACGGCGGTTGAAATTGTCGATCAGACCCTGCTGCCTTATCGCTTCGAGAAACGCGTCCTCAACGATTGGCGCGACTGTGTCGAAGCCATCAGGAATATGCGCGTTCGAGGCGCTCCTCTTATCGGTATCGCCGGTGCCTGGGCGGTTGTTCTCGCGGTAAAAGAGAATCCTGCCAATGACGCATTGAAGCGGGCCGCTGATGTCATTGCCAATGCACGTCCGACGGCAGTGAATCTGATGTGGGCAGTCAGACGGATGATGAATACGCTGATGCCGCGGGATCCGTCGCTTCGTTTCGAGGCGGCGGTAAAGCTTGCGGAAGGCATGACCCAGGAGGACGTCATGGTCTGCCGTGCCATCGGCGAAGCGGGGCGTCCGCTGATTGCGGATCTATATTCAAAACTGCGTCGTCCGGTGAATATTCTTACGCACTGCAATGCCGGCTGGCTCGCAACAGTGGATTACGGTACGGCACTTTCTCCCATTTATATGGCGTTTGAGCAGGGGACGCCTCTGCACGTTTGGGTCGATGAAACCCGTCCCCGCAATCAGGGGCTTCTTACCGCTTGGGAGCTGGGCCAGCACGGCGTACCCCACACACTCATTGCTGACAATGCGGGCGGTCAGCTGATGCAGCAGGGGGACGTGGATCTCGTCATCGTCGGAGCGGACCGCATTACGCGCCGCGGAGACGTTGCAAACAAGGTGGGGACCTATCTGAAGGCACTCGCCTCGGCAGACAATGAAGTACCCTTCTACGTTGCCGCTCCTTCCTCGACCATAGACTGGACACTTAACGACGGTAAGCGGGAGATAACGATTGAAAATCGTTCCGGTTCCGAGCTGCTGGTCGTGAACGGCCTTGACAGGACCGGGACGCCGGCCAGCGTTCAGATCGCCTCTCCTGAGGAAAGCGTGGCCAATCCGGCGTTCGATGTCACGCACAACCGCTTCGTGACGGGCATCATTACGGAGCGCGGTGTGGTCAGACCGACTGATTTGGTTCAGGTCTTTGCCGATCAGCAGCCGAAGATGTAACGAAAGTCATGTCACAGAATTTGGATTCTCAGGGCCTCAGAGAGGCTCTGATTGAATGTGCACGCGCCATGAATAGACGCGGCATCAATGTTAACAAGTCAGGCAATGTATCCGTCCGAGCAGTCAGTGCTGAAGGCGAATACGGTTTTCTCATTACGCCGACGGGAGTTCCTTACGAAGTTCTGACACCGGAAGACATCGTCTGGGTGCCGCTGTCCGATCCCCCGTCTCTTGATGGCGCGCGGGGAGCGAGACTTGCCTCATCCGAATGGGAAATGCATGCCCGAGTATTGCTTGCCCGTCCGGAGATGTCGGCCGTGGTTCACACGCATTCGTGTCATGCGACGGCACTTGCCTGTCAGGGACTGGCCATCCCGGCCTTTCACTATATGGTGGCGGCCGCAGGGGGAAAGTCGATTGACGTCGTGCCTTATGCGACGTTCGGCACGTCCAGGCTTGCCGAGGCTGCGGCGGTCGGGCTGGAACGAAAGAATGCCTGCCTTCTTGAACATCACGGGGTCCTGGCCTGCGGTGCCTCATTGGAAAAGGCACTGAATTTGGCGGCTGAAGTCGAAAATCTCGCCCATCAGTACACGGTCGTACGATCTTTGGGCGAACCGAAACTGATTGACGATGAGGAAATGGATCGGATCGCGGAACGTTTTAAAACTTACGGTCAGCCGCAGCCGGCGATTTCCGAAGGAGGCAGCCATGCCTGAGGCACCCGACAGATGGCTTCGTGCAGACGGCTCGACGGTTTCCTGTACAGAAAGTGTCAAGGTTCTCAACGAAAACTGGAGCGAGGCCAAAGAGCTGCTTCAGGAAATGTATGAAGACGCCGTGCTTCTCGGCTGCGGAAAGTCAGCGTTTAAGGCAGAACTGCACCGTCTCGTCGATGCGCTCCGGTGTGATTATGAGGAAAAAACTCAGCCGGTCGAGTCCCGTTCGACGGCAAAGGAGTGATACAGATGCTGAAAAAACTCAGAAATATTGCAGCCGCCGCTACAGCTGTTGCTGTCTTGGCGGGTTGTGCTCATCCGCAGCTGATGGACGGCGGGATGGCCGAACAGACTGTGGAAGCCAAACTCGGTGCTCCTCATGCCAAAGTCATGCTTCCTGACGGTCAGAGCCGCTGGGTATATTCGATGCAGCCGTTCGGAGAGGAGGTCTGGTGGCTGACCTTTGACAAGACGGGTACGCTCGTCGGCAAAGAAGAAGTTCTCAATCGCAAGCATTTTGCCCTGATTCAGCCGGGAGTCAGCACAAAGGAAGACGTATGGAATCTGTTCGGCAAATATGCTGAGGAATGCACGTTCCATCTGATCAATCAGACGGCCTGGATGTACCGTTTCCTTGACGACGGCTTTTTCTATATGGCCTGCTGGGTGCAGTTCGATACCGAAGGTGTTGTAACGGAGGTCGGCTATACGCTCGATCCGTGGCGCGATCGGGACGGTTCAATGTTCGTATTCTGAGGCGGCGATGCGAGACGACGACTTTTCAGCACGCATATCCCGCGTGAGAACGGCCGCCGCCGGCCGGTGGATCGAAATTCTTACAGGTGCCGGTATTCCGGAGACTCATCTTCTCCGTGTTAACCGGCCCTGCCCGCTCTGCGGCGGCAAAGACCGCTTTACGTTTTTCCGCCGTGAAGCAGACGGCGGATGGTTCTGCCGGGGTTGCGGTCACGGGGACGGCATTCAGCTGCTGAAGGAATGGCGTCAGGACGGGTTTATGGATACGCTGCGCTATCTGGAACGCATACTCGGCCTGCCCGAATGGCAGGAAGAGCATTCCGGAGAGTGGGTGCGCGCGAAATCGTCGGAAGAGAAGCGACGCAGAGAACGTGAAGAGAAACTCGAAGCAATCTGGAACGAGGCCGAACCTCTCGGCAGGGCAGACAAAGATAATCCCGTTGTGAAGTATCTGAGCAGGCGGGGGTTGGCGTTTTCAAATGACTGGGGAACTCTCGATCTGAGAAGTCATTCCGAATTGGAATATTGGGAGCAGGAAGAAGAGGGAGCCGTGCTCAAAGGACGATGGCCGGCCATGCTCGCAAGGGTGACGGATGAAAACGGACGGCTGCTGAGCCTTCATCGTACGTATGTGACTGAGGAGGGAGAGAAGGCGCCGGTCGCCTCTCCCAAAAAACTGATGTCCGGTTCGGTTGAAGGAGGGTTGGTCAAACTCTATCCGCTCGGCGAAGGGGGTGAACTCGGCATTGCCGAAGGGATTGAAACAGCCGCTGCGGCACACTGCCTGTGCGGGATCCCCGTTTGGAGCGCAATCAGCGTAGGCGGCTTTCAGAATCTGAAGGCGATTCCCGAAGGGATCGTAAGACTCGTCATTTTCGGTGACAACGACAAAAGTTTTGCGGGTCAGGCCGGGGCCTGGGCGCTTGCCGCCCGTCTTCGCAGAGAGTATCCGGACCTTGAGATTGCTGTACGAATTCCGGAAGTCGAGGGCTATGACTGGAACGACGTGTGGGTGAAAAGTCAATCGAGCCACCGGGTGCCCGGGAAACGTCATGCGCTCGGACGACGGAAGAAGGCACGAGCAGCTGCTCACGAAACTGAAGAGTGAAAAGAAGGGGCGAAACCAAAAGGCTTCGCCCCTTCCCTTATGCGTTCAGAAGAGCTCGGCAGTTACCGGATTACTGACCGGCAATGTCGTGTTCCTTCTTCGGTTCGTTGCGCAGACGGATGTGGAGTTCGCGCAGCTGCTTTTCTTCCACGGTCGACGGAGCCTGGGTGAGCAGGCACTGAGCGCGCTGGGTCTTCGGGAAGGCAATGACGTCACGAATAGAATCGGCGCCGCACATCATCGTAATGATGCGATCGAGACCGAACGCGAGGCCGCCGTGCGGGGGCGCGCCGAACTGGAGGGCATCCAGCAGGAAGCCGAACTTCTGACGGGCTTCTTCCGGGCCGATCTTGAGAGCGGCGAACACCTTCTCCTGAATGTCTTCACGATGGATACGGATGGAGCCGCCGCCGATTTCCCAACCGTTGAGAACCATGTCGTAGGCCTTGGCGTAGGCATGTTCCGGATCGCTGAGCAGAAGATCTTCGTGACCATCGAGCGGGCAGGTGAACGGATGGTGGCAGGCCACCCAACGCTGATCTTCTTCCGAGTATTCGAACATCGGGAAGTTGATGACCCAGAGAGGCTGCCAGCCCGGCGTGAAGAGGCCGTGAGACTTGCCGAATTCGGAATGACCGATCTTGAGGCGCAGTGCACCCAGGCTGTCCCAGACAATCTTCGCCTTGTCGGCGCCGAAGAAGACGACATCGCCGTTCTGAGCGCCCGTGCGTTCCATAATGATGCGAAGTTCTTCGTCGGAGAGGTTCTTGACGATCGGGCTCTGGAGGCCTTCACGGCCCTTTTCGAGGTCGTTCACCTTGATGTAGGCAAGGCCCTTGGCACCGTAGATCTTGACGAATTCGGTGTAGGCGTCGATTTCGGAGCGCGGCATGGCGGCGGCACCCGGAACGCGAAGCGCCACGACCTTGCCGTTGTGGAGATTCTTCACGCCGGAGAAGACCTTGAATGCGGAATTGGCAACGGCATCGGTCACTTCGACGAGCTGGAGGTTGACGCGGAGGTCCGGCTTGTCGGAGCCGTACTTGGCCATGGCGTCGTCATAAAGCATGACCGGGAACGGATTCTTCAGATCAACGTCGAGGACTTCCTTGAAGACCGTGCGGATGAGCTCTTCCATCAGGGCGCGGATTTCGTCCATCGTGAGGAAGGACGTTTCAATATCGACCTGAGTGAATTCGGGCTGACGATCGGCGCGAAGGTCTTCGTCGCGGAAGCACTTCACGATCTGGTAGTAGCGATCGAAGCCGGCAACCATCAGCAGCTGCTTGAAGAGCTGGGGAGACTGCGGAAGAGCGTAGAAACAGCCGTCCTGCACACGGGAGGGCACGAGGTAGTCGCGGGCGCCTTCGGGCGTGGAACGAGTCAGCATCGGCGTCTCAATGTCGATGAAGCCGTGCTTGTCAAGGAACTTGCGGAAGGCCATGGCCGCGCGATAGCGCAGGCGGATGTTCTTCTGCATGACCGGACGGCGCAGGTCGAGCACGCGGTAGGTGAGACGCGTCGTTTCGGAGAGGTTGTCGTCGTCGAGATGGAACGGAGGCGGCAGCGACGGGTTCAGAATCTCGAGCTCGTGGCAAAGGACTTCAACACCGCCCGAGATAAGATTTTCATTCTTCGTGCCTTCCGGACGGGCGCGCACGACGCCGACGACCTTGAGGCAGAATTCGTTGCGGCACTTGTCGGCCGTGGCGAAGACTTCAGGACGGTCCGGGTCGCAGACAACCTGAACCAGACCTTCACGGTCGCGAAGGTCAATGAAGATCACGCCGCCGTGGTCGCGGCGACGATGAGCCCAGCCGTAAAGAGTCACGGTCTGACCGATGAAAGATTCATTGACCAGACCAGAGTAAACGGTTCGCATAAAAGCTCCGATAAAAAGGCCAACAAGCTGGTTGGCGCGTTTACAACGACAATAATCGCGCTTCGACGGTGCGATGACGAAGCGGCTCAGTATTTCGGGCGACCGCCAGGAAAAGCAGCCGCGCGCATGATTGTTTCAGCAAGCAGTTTTTCAAACTGAATGCGCAATGAATAAGTTTACCGCTAACAGCTGTAAAAGACAGGCTGGGCGGCAATTTCTCAGGTTTTTTGTCGCAATCCTGATGGCATCGTGCGCCTGAAAGTCAAAGAAGGGGCAGAGCAGGATCGCGGCAATGAAAAAGCCGCCGGCGGACTTCCTTGCGGGAGCGGCACGGCGGCCCGATGAATGTTCGTCAGCTTCAGCTCTTGGCGCCGGATTTTGTGTGCGAAGCCGGCAGTGCCTTGTGACCGCCGTTGAAGTCGGTCGCAGCCCAACCGGTCCCCTTGAGCTCGAAGCCCGGGGCGGAGAGCTCCTTGACCAGCGTGTCCTTACCGCACTGCGGGCACTTCGTCAGAGGCTTGTCGCTCATTTTCTGAAGGAAATCCTTCTCAAAGCCGCAGCTCGTGCATTTGTAAGCGTAGATAGGCATGGTGTGCGTATTCGGATAAATGAGGAAATAGACCGGAGATTATAAGGAAGACAAAGGAAGACTGCCGTGAGAAAGAATAAAAAAGCCGTCCGGCGGTGTCCGGACGGCTTTCAATCAGTCAGACTTCAGAGAGAAGGATCAGTCTTCTTCCTTGCGTTCGAACTTGGCGGCGAGTTCGGCCTGTTTGCCTGCGGGCACCGGCTGATAGCTGTCGAGTTCCATAGACCAGCTGCCCGTACCCTGCGTCAGAGCATGGAGACGGGTGGCGTAGCCGTCAAGTTCAGCCAGAGGCACGGTGCCGGTGATTTCCATCAGATTGCCCGGCAGGGAGTCCGTGCCGGAAACCTGACCGCGGCGGCTGGCGAGGTCGCCGGCGAGGTCGCCCATATACTGATCCGGCGCGATGATTTCGATGTTGACGATCGGTTCAAGAATCTTCGGCTGGGCCTTGGCAAGTGCGTCCAGGAAGGCCTTGCGGCCGGCCGCCACGAAAGCGACTTCCTTCGAGTCCACAGGATGGCTCTTGCCGTCGTAAACCGTGACGCGGATGTCCTGAAGCGGATAACCGGCGAGGTAGCCCGTGTCGAGAACCTCACGCACGCCTTTTTCCACAGCGGGAATCAGGTTGTACGGAATCACGCCGCCCTTGACCTGGTCGACAAATTCAAAGCCCTTGCCGCGTTCGAGCGGTTCAATGCGCAGATAGACTTCACCGAACTGACCGGCGCCGCCCGTCTGCTTCTTGTGGCGGGCGTGGCCTTCTGCCGGTGCGCTGATCGTTTCACGGTACGGGATGCTGGGGGCGCCGGTTTCGACTTCGAGCTTGAAGTTGACCTTCATACGATCGAGTACCGAACGGACGTGCATTTCGGTCAGACCCCGGATGACGGTTTCATTGAGAACCGTGTCGTGGTCAACGGCGAGCGTCGGGTCTTCGGACAGCATCTTGCTGAGAACTTCACCCATACGGGCTTCATCGCCGCGGCGAGCCGGTTTGATCGCGAGGCCGAACATGGGCTTCGGGAAATTAATCGGACGCATGCGAACGTCGGTGAGGTTCGGATCAGAGTGGAGAATCGAACCGTAGTTGATTTCTTCGATCTTGGCGAGCGCGCCGATGTCTCCCGGGCAGAGACGGTCCGTTTCGGCGGTGTTCTTGCCCTGGAGAATAAGCGGGTGAGCGGCCTTCGTACCCTTCTTCCCGCCGTCGACGTAAAGAACCGTGTCCTTGGTGATCATGCCCTGGTGAACGCGGAAGATGCCGATCTTGCCGATATACGGGTCATTGACGACCTTGAAGACCTGGGCAACGACGGGGAGAGTCTTGTCGGGCTGCGTGATGAACGGCGTGCCGTCTTCATGAACGAAGGGCGCATCATTGGCTTCCGCGGGGCTGGGCAGGTGACGGATGATGGCCTTCATGAAGTCGCGGATGCCGTGCAGCGTCTTGGCGGAAACAAAGCAGACCGGAATGATGGTGCCTTCGCGGAGGGCCTTCGTGATCAGCGGATGGAGCGAACGGGAGTCAACGCGGCCTTCTTCGAGATAGCGTTCAAGCATTTCGTCGTCCTGTTCGACGATATGCTCAATAAGCTGGCGATGGACTTCACCGACGCTGTAGATGTCGGCTTCACCTTCTTCCTTGTCGAAGCAGTCGATCACGAAGGTACGGCCGTTGGCAGGGAGGTTGAGCGGAAGAACGCCCGGGCCCCAAATTTCCTGCAGATCCTTGAGAAGCTTGATGAGGTCAATGCTCGGATCTTCGAACTTGTTGATCGCGATCATGCGGCAAAGACCGCGTTCTTTCGCAATATCCATCATGCGGCGCGTCAGGAGCTCGACGCCTTTGCTGGCGTCAATCACGGCGCAGACCGATTTGACGGCATCGAGAGCCGACAGGTCCTGACCGATGTAGTCGGGGTAGCCCGGGGTGTCGAGCACGTGAATGCGAACGGGCGTCAGGTCGGGAAGGGCCGTATCGATGTGAGCGACGGCCAGACGGATCGAGTGCTGTACCTGCTTTTCAAGCGCATCGTTGTCGCACATCGTGTTGCCGCGTTCGATCGTGCCGAGTTCGGGGATCATGCCCGTACGGTAGAGCATGGCTTCAATGAGTGAGGTCTTCCCGCAGGATCCGTGCCCCACCAGCGCTACAGTACGAAGGTTCTCGGTCTCATAATTGCTCATGCTCGACTCTCCTCTAGCTGAAAAAACGGAACAAATAAAGAGTGCGTGTCTTTTAATTTTGCGCTTTGTCTGCAGGGACTAGCACGTTATGGAGGGAGGCCTTGACCTATATCGCGTTAAGGTGATTTAGGACTAGCTTTTTGTCAGCAGATACACGAAACTAAAAAATTGCGCATTTCTGCAGTGTGTCTTGTTGTCAGGAGAGAAAAATGCGGCAGGTATGGTCCGGAAAGCTGAACAGTGAGGAGTTGGCTGCCTTTCGTCCCTTTATCGATGAAATGGTGACTGCGGCCTTCAGGAACATCGCGCCCTATTTCCTGACCGGCATTCACGTTGATGACAAATCGAACGGCACTCCGGTCACTCAGGCCGATAAATCGACGGAGCTTTTGCTTCGCGGTCTGATCTCGAAGCGCTTCCCGGCCCACGGCATTTTCGGCGAAGAGTTCGGTGTTGAAGAACCGAAGGGGGACTGGCCCCGCTACCGTTGGATTCTTGATCCGATTGACGGAACCCGGGCCTTCATATCCAATTCCTATCATTTCGGAACGCTGATCGCCCTGGAGCGTCAGGATGAGGAGAACGGAGACTTCCGACCCGTGCTTTCCGCGGTGGGTTTTGCCGCGGCCGGTGTTCGGGTGATCGGCAGTCTCGACGGTACCGAACTGACGCTTGACAGTCCGTGGCTTTCCGAACGCACCGTCCGCCGCGTCCACGTTCGTCCCTGCAGCCGCATTGAGGACGCCACCTTTGTGACGACCTCCCACTGGACGACGCCCGAACAGGTCGGCGACGAACGTCTTCAGAAGATTGTCGACCGCGCCAAGCTCTACCGCACATGGGGCGACTGTTTCGGTTATTTCGCCGTCGCAACCGGAGGCGTTGATCTGATGATCGATCCGGATCTGAGTTATTGGGACGTCGCGGCGCTGCTGCCGGTTGTGGAAGGTGCGGGCGGCGTGCTGACCGGTGTTCGGGGCGGCAATCCGCTCAAAGAGCTGTCAGCTGTCTGCACGGCAGGCGGCATCCATGAAGAAGTGCTTCGTCTTCTGGCCTGAAATCAGTCGGAAACAAGCGGTTTGTCGGGTTTGGGAATCCGCACGGTCAGTTCCAGCCCGCAAGGGTCTGCGTTGCGGGCGGATATCGTGCCTCCGTGCCGTTTAACGGCACGTTTGGCAATTGCCAGTCCCAGCCCGAAACCGCTGCCCGTTGCTTCATTTGAACCGCGAACGAACGGATTGAACATCACGGCTATGTCTTCGTCCGACATGCCGGGCCCCTGGTCACGGCAGATCACGGCATAGTGTTCCGATTCTTCGACAAGTGACAGCGTGATTGTGGAATGGTCTGGCGAGTAGCGCAGGGCATTTCGGGTGAGGTTTTCAACCGCCCGGGCCAGCAGTGTTCCGTTGCCTTCGATGACGGGGTCGCACCCGATGCTGACGGCAACCGTGACATTTTTCTTCTGTGCTTCGAACTGAAGATTTTCTGCGACCTCGGCAACAATGTCGGCCAGGCCGATCGGATCGGTCGGCATGTCTGTATCTGAGTCCAGACGGGCATATGTCAGGAGGTTGTCAACGAGGCTGTCGATATTGTTGACCTCTTTCTGAATGCGTTCCAACTGTTTGTCCGCGGCTTCGGGACTGCGCTTCGCGAGCTCAAGAGCAACGTCAATACGTGCGAGCGGACTGCGAATTTCATGGCTCACATCATGGAAAAGACGTCGCTGGCGGTTGATGAGTTCTTCAATGCGAATCGCGCAGCGGTCGAATACGGACGCGAGATCGGCAACTTCAGTGTCGGCCGATGCCAGTTTGGCGGCCACTCGTGTTCCGAACTCTCCTTCCCCGAAGTGACGCAGAGCAGAATTCAGTTTGCTGAGGTTGCGCGTATAAAGCCGGGCAAGCAGCCAGGAAACGGCGAGCGTGAAAACAAACGCTAAAGTCAGCGTAAGGACGATCGGAAAATGGTAAAGATTGGGCGGAATGATGCGGATGGGCCCGGCGCTTGTTCGTACGGCCAAAACGTCCCACGGTCGACCTTCGATTTCAATGGTCCGGACTGCTGCGGCAGGCATATTGCCCATAATCGAATTCGGTTTGGACGCGAGCGCCTTGACCTCGGGAAGCATGGCGACAGCCTTGGCGGGCACGGTTCGTCCGGAAAGCTCCTCTCCGTCGGCATTCATGATGAAGACGGTCGGATGACTGTTCAGATTCGTGTCCTGCAGCCAGCGGCGCAGAGCGTCCCGGCCGCCGTATTGGTAGACGGAGACCGCGGTATCGACGGCTTTGCGCGCTGACAGCCGCCACTCAATAATGCCGACGTCGTTGGCCTGACGAACCTGAGCCGTATAAGCGACCAGCCAAACACCGGCTCCTGTCAGCAGAATGACCAGACAGAAGCCGGCGAAAAGTTTTGCAAAAAGCGTATTGAAATAGCGTCTCAACCGCACGGCGACAGCCTCAGGCGATCGGTGAACGAATGACAAGCTGATAGCCGACGCCTCGGATGCTTTCGATCGCTACGCTTTTGTCGAGCTGTGCCGCCAGTTTGTGACGAATGGCGGATACATGGACGTCAATTGCACGGTCGTAGCGCTGCATGCTTCGCCCGAGGACCTTCTGGTAGATCTCGTCCTTCGGAACGGGCTGCCCGGCTTTCCGCGCCAATACCTCAAGCAAGGTGAATTCAGTTCCGGTGAGATCCATCGGCATGCCGTTGGCAAGCACCGTGCGCTGACTCGGATTGATGGTGAGCGGCCCGGCGACGACAGGAGCGACGGCGGACGGATTATTTGCCGTGCGTCGGAGAATGGCGTTGAGACGCGCAGCCAGTTCGCGCGGGGGGCAGGGCTTCGGCACGTAGTCGTCGGCACCGAGTTCCAGGCCGATGATGCGGTCGACGGGGTCCCCCCGGGCGGTCAGCATCAGCACGGGAATCTGACTTTTTTCACGCACGCGCTTGAGCACCTCAACCCCGTTCATGCCGGGCATCATGACGTCCAGCACCATGATTTCGTATTCATTCTTCTCGAGCATCTCTAAAGCTTCGGTGCCGTTGTGGGCGGCTGTAGGCGCAAAGCCCTCGAGCTGCAGATAGTCAACCAGAAGCGTAACGAGTTCGACGTCGTCGTCGACGATGAGAATGGGACGGGGATGCTTGAACATTTGTAAGGCCCTGGAAGGCGGCATGATGTGGAACAATACAACCTTCCATGTTAACAAACTTGCTCGAAAAAGTTTGTTACGTCCCTTTTCCGCTTCTTTACTGTTCTGCTAAGCAACTCAACAGATGTGCGGAGCACAATGGCAGTTAGAAATAGAGGAAATGCCTGCATTTTCAAGGAACAATCAGATTCGGGAGAGACCGGATGCTCAAGCCTATTGCCCGGGCGATGACAATGACAGGACTGATGGCTGCGCTGTGCCTGGCGGGCTGTGCAGTTCAGATGCCCGATACCGATGAAATCATGCGCGAGGTGACCCCCCGCAGCTGGAGTGCGGACGTTGTCCAAAAAGGAGATCCTCAGACCATGCAGGATTATTGGCGCCGGTGGGGGGATCCGACGCTGATCAGGCTGATCGAGGCTGCGCAGAAGGCCAATCCCGACGTGCTGACCGCACTGGCCAGTTTGCGCTCGGCTCGTGCTTCGCTCACGGAGGCCAACGCGGCGCTGTGGCCGTCGGGCAGAATCGGAGCGGATGCGGAAACCCGCCGAACAGGCGGTTCGACCAGGGAAAGCTACGGTGCCGATGCCGAACTGTCCTGGACGCTTAATCTGGCAGGAGGAACCTGGGCGACGCGAGATGCGGCAGTCTGGAATGCCCTGGCGAAGGAATTGTCGCTTGCGGACGTGCGTGAAATGATTGCTGCAGAAACGGCTCAGGCGTACATCAACCTGCGGGCTGCTGAAGAAAAACTGCGCGTGATCAAAGACAGCGTCGAAAACTATGCCAAGACCGCGAAAATTGCCGGATGGCGTGCTGCGGCCGGGTTGGTGAGCCGTTCAGAAGCCGAGGATGCGCTCGTTCAGCTCCAGACGTCGCAGGCCCGCATGCCGGAAACCGAAGCCTCGGTTGCCGGCTACCGCAATACGCTTGCTCGATTGACGTCCATGCCGGCGGACAGTTTGGCGCTGACTTCGGACGCCGGCATACCGACAGCCCCGTCCGGCATTGCCGTATCCATTCCGGCGGAAACTCTGATGCGGCGTGCGGACGTGCAGAGCGCGATTGCACGTATCCGCAGTTCGGCTGAAAGCCTCCGAAAAGCGCAGACGGATTATTTCCCGACACTGTCGCTGACGGGATCGGTCGGCACTCAGGCGGCCACCGTCGGAGCACTCGGTGCCAGCGGATCAGGGATTGCAGCACTGGCCGGCGCACTGAGCATGCCGGTGCTCAACTGGGGTACGCTCAGGGCCCGGGAAGAAAGTTCGGCGGCTGCCCTGGATGAAGCCAAGGCGGGATATCTTTCCGTCATTCTCAAGGCGCTGGAGGAAACGGACAATGCGCTTCAGGGCATCCGGTCGGCGGAGCTTCGCGAAGGATCGCTGGCCAAAGCCCTGCAGCACGCTCGTCGAACGTATGAGCTGACCGATCTCGAATATCGATCCGGCATCGGAGACTATTCGATGCTGCTTACCGCTCAGCGCAGTCTTCTCAACGTGGAGGAAAGCGTGATTTCGAATCGCGCTTCCCGTTCGAACCAGTACGTCATGCTTTACCGGGCCCTGGGCGGGGCCTGGGATGGAAGGCACTCCCAGATTCAGATGAAGGAATAACGATGACGATGCAAAGCAAGCAGCAGAACGCGGCTCAGGAAGAACTTCTGCGAGAGCCGGGGTACCCCTGGTACGTCAAGACGCTGGCGGCGGCGATCGTCTGTGCCGCAGTCGCCGGCGGGTGGTATTGGTATTCGATGAAGTCGTCGGTCACTTCGGTGCATTATGTGACTGAACAGGTGGAACGCGGACGTATTCGGGTCACGGTATCGGCTGACGGCACACTCAATCCGATGCGGACGGTGACGCTCGGCTCGGAGCTTTCCGGCATTGTGAGCAAGGTGAATGTTGATGTCAATGATTTCGTTGAGAACGGTCAGACGCTGATTGAACTTGATACGAGAAATCTGGAGGCCCGAGTCGCCCAGAATCGTGCGGCGGTTCAGAGTGCCAGAGCCAAACGGGCGGAAAGTGAAGCGAATCTCCGGGAGAGTGAACTGAAGCTCAAGAGGATGAAGGAGCTCAACCGTTTGTCCGGAGGTCAGATGCCGTCGCGAACGGAGCTTGAGACCCAGCAGGCGGCAGTGGATACTGCCAAGGCTCAGGTGGCGGTGTCTGAAGCCAGCATCGCCGATGCACAGGCGTCACTGAAGACGGCAGAAACCGACCTGTCGAAGGCGATGATCAAGTCGCCTATTGACGGCGTGGTATTGGCAAGGTCTGTGGAGCCGGGCTATGCCGTGGCGGCCAGTCTGCAGGCAGTGGAGCTGCTGACGCTGGCGACCGACCTCAAGTCGCTGGAACTTCAGGTGGCGGTCGACGAAGCCGACATCGGTGTTGTGAAGGAAGGGCAGAAAGCTTACTTTACCGTCAGCTCGTATCCGAATAAGCGCTTCCCGGCCGTTCTGAAAAAAGTGGCCTACGGCGCCAAGACAACGGAAAACGTTGTGACTTATACGACCTACCTCGATGTCGATAATACTGACATGCTGCTTCGTCCCGGCATGACGGCATCCGCTACGATTTCGACGGCTCAGAAGGATCAGGTGCTGTTGGTGCCGAATTCGGCTTTCCGATTCGCGCCGAAGAAAAGTCCGGAAAAGTCGGCCAGCATGGCCAATATGATGGCACCCCGTCCGCCTCATTCAGCTGCGGCCAAGCAGGCCAAGGTGACTGTTCAGCACGGAGAGACACAGCGCTCTCTTTATGTGCTTCGCGACGGACAGCCGGTTCGGGTGAGAGTCGTGACCGGGCTCACCGACGGCATGAAGACGGAAATTGTATCGGGCGATATTGCAGAAGGCGACAAGGTCGTTGTGGATCAGCAGAAGGCCGGAACAGCAAAATGAGGGAGCGGTCATGACGGCGCTGGTGGAATTTCAGGGCATCAGAAAACGCTACGGAACGGGCGAGGCCGCTTTTGAAGCGCTTAAGGGCGTGAGCTTCACCCTTACCGAAGGCGAATTTGTGGCCATCATGGGGGCATCGGGTTCAGGCAAGTCGACGACGATGAACATCATCGGCGCACTCGATCGGCCCAGCGCGGGAGCCTATCTTTTCAACGGGATTCACGTGGAAAATCTCTCTCGGGATCAGCGTGCGATTCTGAGGCGAAAGTATCTGGGCTTTGTGTTTCAGGGATTCAATCTGCTCGCCAGAACAACGGCGCTTGAAAACGTTGAGCTGCCGCTTCTCTATCGCGGCATGTCCAAGTCGGATCGCCGCAGGTTCGCGCGTGCCGCACTTGAGCGAGTGGGGCTGCTCGAGTGGGAGGACCATACACCGGCAGAACTTTCCGGCGGCCAGCAGCAGCGCGTGGCCATCGCGCGGGCCATCGTGACCAAGCCCAAGCTTCTCCTGGCGGACGAACCCACCGGCAGTTTGGACAGTGCGCGGAGCGTGGAAATTTTGGAGCTGCTGACGGCACTGAACCGCGAGGACGGCATCACGGTGGTTTTGGTCACGCATGAACCCGACATGGCGAAATTCGCCAGACGGCATATGATCTTCAGGGACGGCCTGCTTATTCAGGATGACCGGAGGGATGAGGCATGATCGGCAACGCCTTTCTTCTTGCGATCAGGCAGATTTGGCGCAATCCTCTGCGAAGTCTGCTGACGGTGCTCGGCATTGTGATCGGCGTCGCAGCGGTGATCACGATGGTGACGGTGGGCAACGGGGCATCCCAGGCGATACGCGAACAGATCGAAAGCTTCGGCAGCAATCAGCTGATGCTTCGTCCCGGGCTGCGCCTCGGTCCCGGCCGCTCGGTCGGCGCCCCTGATTTCAAAATGGCTGACGTGACGGCGCTGACAAGCCAGATTGCCGGCGTGACTGCTGTGGCGCCTCAAACGTCGAGGTCTCTCACGATTGTTGCCAACGGTCGGAATTGGCAGACGAGCGTGGTCGGGACCGACAACAACTACTTCACGATCGATAATCGGGAAATCGTTTCCGGCAGAGAATTCGAGCCCGGAGAACTGCTGTCCGGCGCAGCAGTCTGCGTGATCGGAGGAACGATTCAGAAGGAACTGTTCGGCGAGTCGTCCGATGTCATCGGACGTTCCATTCGAGTGAAGAACTTTTCCTGCCGCGTCGTCGGGCTGCTGAAAACGAAGGGAACGGCCGCGATGGGCGGGGATCAGGACGATCTCGTTGTGATGCCGATCAAAACTGTCCAGCGCAGGCTGCTGGGGAAAGTGAAGGTCGGTGCGCTTCTGCTTTCGATCAATCCTCAGTCGGACAGGGAACAGCTCAAAGCGTCGATCAAGAGTCTGATGCGTGAACGGCGCAGTCTTTCCGAGGGCGATGATGACAACTTCCAGATCCTGGATACGGCGGAAATTGCCGCCAAAGTGGCATCAACCACCCAGATCATGACAACGCTTCTGGCCGCCGTGGCTGCCGTCAGCTTGCTGGTGGGCGGTATCGGCATCATGAACATCATGCTGGTTTCCGTCACGGAGAGAACCAGGGAGATCGGTATCCGTCTCGCCATCGGCGCTTTGGAAAGAGAAGTCCTGCTTCAGTTTCTTATTGAGGCGCTGATGCTGGGCTGCCTCGGCGGCGTACTGGGAGTCCTTCTGGCTCTGGGTGCGTCTCAGATCCTTGCCGGCATCATGGATGTGCCCTTTATCTTCAATCCGGGCATCAATGCCCTCGCCTTCAGCGTTTCGGCGCTCACCGGCGTCATCTTCGGCTTTTTCCCGGCCCGAAGGGCGGCGAAGCTTGACCCGATAGAGGCAGTTCGGCACGAATAATCGCAAAAAGTCCGATTCCGCAGTCGCGGATCGGACTTTTTGCGATCAGGGGAGACGATGCTGATCAGAACGGCACGTCTTCGTCAAGCTGATCGATTGGGGCGGCCGTCGCTGCAGGCTGAACTGCCGGCTGCTGAACGGGAGCGGGATTGGGACGAACAGCGGGACGGGGCGCACTTTCGAATCCGTCATCCATTCCCTGCTGGTCCGACTGACGGCGGTCCAAAAGCTGAAGCGTTTCGCCGATGATTTCAGTGGCATAGCGGTCCGTGCCGTCTTTTGCCTGATAACGGCGGGTACGGATACGGCCTTCAATGTAAACAAGGCTGCCCTTGCGAAGATAGTCTTTCGCGATTTCTGCGAGACGGGAGAAGAGCACGATGCGGTGCCATTCCGTTTCGCTGACCGTCTGACCGTCCGCATTCCTGTAGCGGCGGGTCGTGGCGACGCTGAGCGACGTGATAGCCGTGCCGCCGTCGGCCGTATAGCGGGTTTCGGGATCGCGGCCGAGATTGCCGACGATGATTGCCTTATTGATGGAAGCCATAATGAACTAACTAAAAACGAATATCTAAATCTAAACCTGAATTGCTTCACCTTGTTCGTGACGCTTTTTCGGGGCCGGTTCTCGCAGTCCGAGGGCAAGCACGAACCACAGAAGCATAGCAAAACTCGATGTCATGAACACGGCTTCGGCTGAAAAATGTTGTGAGATCCAGCCGCCGGCCGCACCGCCCATGAAAAGGCCGAAACTCTGCGTGGTGTTGTAGACGCCGAGTGCCAGACCCTTGTCGGCCTTGGGGGCGCATCGGGAAATCAGCCCCGGGAGCGTGGCTTCCAAAATGTTGAAGCAGATGAAGAAAAGCGTCATCAGGAATGCGATTTCCCAAACGGAATGCATCAAAAAGCCGAAAAGGATGAAGACGGCGCCGAGCAGGATGACGCATCCCCGCAGCAGTCCTGTCGTGCGTGCATGCCGTTCAGCCCAACTGATCGGTTTCATCATCACCGCGAAGCCGATCAGAACAGCAGGAAGATAGATATACCAGTGGTGCAGAACCGGCAGCCCCATGTCAACAAGCCTGGGGGGAATCACAACGAACAATGCCATCTGAACGCAGTGAAGGAAGAAGATGCCTGCGTTCAAACGAAGAAGCTGCGGATCAAAAACGACGCGCGGCCAGGGCTTGTGTTCAAGTTCGGCTGCTTCGGAGACTGAGAGCTTCGGGGGTTCGGGCACGACGCGAAGCACAACCCAGACGGCGCCGAGCGACAGGACGGCGGTGAGCCAGAAAAGACCGGGGACGCCCCAAAGTTCCGTCAGAGGAGGGGCGGCAACAAGACTGAACGCAAAGGTGAGGCCGATGGATGCGCCGACGAGGGCCATGGCTTTGGTAATGACGCGGTCACGCACGCTGTCGGAGATGAAGGCGGTGACGGCGGCCGAGACGGCGCCGGCGCCCTGCAGCGCACGGCCGATCATGACCGTCCAGATCGAAGTGCCGACCGCGGCGAGAATGCTGCCTGCTGCAAAAAGAATCAGGCCGGCCGCAATGACCGGTCTGCGGCCCAGACGATCGCTTGCTGCGCCGAACGGAATCTGAAGCATGCTCTGAGTCAGGCCGTAGATGCCGAGCGTAAGACCGACCAAAAATTCGTTTTCTCCTCCCGGCAGATTCTTGGCATAAACGGCGAAGACAGGAAGAATGAGGAAAAGCCCCAGCATTCTCAGGGCGAAGATGCCTGCAAGGGAGATGCTGGCTTTCTTTTCTGTCGGCGTCATTCGGCCGGCGGGTTCAATATGGGCGGCAGAGGCTTTCATCAGCTCAGATTCGGTAGAGGGATCAGCCCGGAGAGAGCCTTCCGGCATCTTTACTCGGACAAGACTGACAGTCTATATTCCGAAGGGCCCGTTTTTCTTAACAAGACGCATATGGAAGTCATTTCAATCCGCGGCGCGAGAACGCACAATTTAAAAAACATCAGTCTCACAATCCCGCGGGGAAAGCTGACGGTCATCACCGGTCTTTCCGGAAGCGGAAAGAGTTCGCTTGCCTTTGATACGCTCTATGCAGAAGGACAGCGTCGGTATGTTGAAAGCCTGTCCGCCTATGCCCGTCAGTTTTTGGAGCTCATGCCCAGACCCGACGTCGATGCCGTGGAAGGACTGTCTCCCGCCATCGCCATTGATCAAAAAGGGGCGTCCTCCAACCCGAGATCGACAGTCGGCACGATGACCGAGATAGCCGACTATATGCGTCTGCTCTTTGCCAGGGCCGGCGTGCCGCACTGCCCGACGCACGGACAGGCGCTGTCCATGGATTCGATTGCCTCCATGGTCGACCGAACCATTGCGCTTTCCCGGGGAGCGAGAGTCATGATTCTCGCTCCCGCAGTCACCCGGAAGGCAGGTGATTTTCGAAGTTATTTTGAATCACGTCTCGCTCAGGGGTACATGCGTTTTCGTATCGACGGGGAAGTTCAGGTCTTGGACGAGCCGCTCTCGCTTGACGACGGAAGATCTCACGACATCGAGGTCGTTGTTGACAGACTGAGAATATCGGACGATGCAAGAACGCGTCTGGCAGAAAGCTGTCAGACGGCAGCTGAGCTCGGCGGAGGAAGGGTCTGCGTGGAGGAAATGGATTCGGACATGCGGTATGCCTTTTCCACGCGCTATGCCTGTCCTCTTTGCGACTATACCGTTCCGAGACTCGAGCCGGCACTGTTTTCGCCCAACAACCCCAACGGCTGCTGCACGCACTGCGGCGGAACGGGCAGGTCGGCTGATTTTGACGAATCACTGGTTGCCGCAGCTCCCGAACTGTCGCTTGAAACGGGGGCATTGGCAGGCTGGGATGCCAGAAATCCCAAAAAGTTCAAACGTCTGGCTTTATTGGCCGAAAAAGAAGGGTTTTCCGTGACGACGCCGTGGCGCGATCTGCCCGAGTCGGCGCGAAAAACCGTCCTTTACGGCAGTGAAGCTTCCCGGGTGATGATGCCGCCCTTTGACGGGGTCATGAACGAGATCCGTACTCTTTGGAACGACTCCAAGACATCGGCCTATCTGAAGGAGGGTCTGAAAGCCTACCGTTCCGAAACGGTGTGCCCGGTCTGCCGGGGGCTAAGACTGAGGCGCGACGTCCTCTCGGTTCTGGTGGGGGACGGTGAGCGGCGCTATACCATCGGAGATATGGACGGCATGAGTCTTGCCGCCCTTCGCCGTGTGATGGAAACTTTGGAGTTTGATGCTCAGCATCAGTCGGTTGCCGTCAGGCTCGTCAGTACGATTGCGGACCGTCTGAGGTTCCTCGAAAACGTCGGGCTCGGCTATCTGACTCTCGGCCGAAGGACAGATACCCTGTCGGGAGGAGAGGTGCAGCGCATTCGGCTGGCGGGTCAGATCGGATCGGGACTCACCGGCGTGATGTATGTCCTGGACGAACCGAGTATCGGTCTTCACCAAAGGGACAACGACAAGCTTCTGGCCAGCCTGAGAGCACTTCGGGATCTCGGCAACACGCTGATTGTCGTCGAGCATGATGAGGACGCCATCAGGTCGGCCGACTACATCGTGGACATGGGACCGGGAGCCGGCGAGCAGGGCGGTACGGTGATTGCGGCGGGGACGCCGGCTGAAATCATGGCCGCCGGCACTTCGCTGACGGGAAGATATCTTTCAGGGGAACTGGCTGTCCCCGTGCCCGGCAGGAGACATCGTCCGAATCACGGATGGCTGACGCTGTCCGGCGCGACAGGGCACAACCTCCGAAATGTCACGCTTCGCATTCCCATCGGGCTGCTGTCCGTCGTCACCGGCGTGTCCGGATCGGGAAAGTCGTCGCTCGTCATCGATACGCTTTATGCCGCCATGGCGGGGCTGGTCAACCGGGCCAAAATGTCACCGCTTCCCTACGCGTCTATTGACAATGCCGAGGCCTTTGACAAGGTGGTCATGGTCGATCAGTCTCCCATCGGGCGCACACCCCGATCGAATCCGGCGACCTATACGGGAATTTTTTCCGAAATCCGCGAGGTTTTTGCTCAGACGCAGATCTCCAGAGAACGCGGCTACGGTTCGGGGCGCTTCAGCTTCAACGTCAAGGGCGGACGCTGCGAAGCGTGTCAGGGCGACGGTGTGATCCGTATGGAAATGCATTTTCTGCCTGACGTGTACGTGCCCTGCGAAGTCTGTCGGGGACGACGGTACAACCGTGAAACGCTGGAAGTGAAGTATCACGACCTGGACATCGCTCAGGTGCTTGATCTGACGGTCGATGAAGCACTGCCCCTGTTTGCACGGTATCCCAAGATCACTCGCGTCTTAAAGGCATTGACGGCTGTCGGTCTCGGCTATATCCGTCTGGGACAAAGTGCGACGACTTTTTCCGGAGGCGAAGCTCAGCGAATCAAGCTGGCTTCTGAACTGTCCCGTCCGGAAAACGGACGGACCCTTTATATCCTGGATGAGCCTACGACGGGTCTGCATTTTCACGACGTTGCGCAGCTGATGGAAGTGCTCCGCAAACTGACCGGTGCCGGAAATACCGTACTCGTTATTGAACATAATCTGGACGTCATCAAGGGGGCGGACTGGGTTGCCGATATGGGACCGGACGGGGGAGCCGGCGGCGGGCTTATTCTCTGCGAGGGAACTCCGGAAACCATCGCCAAAGCGGGTGATAAAAGTGTGACGGGCCCCTATCTTGCTCGGATACTTAAGTCGACAAATGTATCCGGGGGACGGCGCTGATGGCGGCGGACTATCTGATTACCGGCGCAGGCGGCCGTCTCGGGAGAGCGTTTTCCGAGGTGCTAGGACGGCGTGCGGTGTCCCTGAAGCACGGCGAATTGGATATTTCGGACGCCGATGCGGTGCGGCGGGCATTAGAGGGAATCAAGCCGAAATTGGTCATCAACGCGGCGGCGTGGACGGATGTGAGCGGCGCGGAAACCCATCGGCGCGACGCCTATCGGATCAACGCGCACGGTGTCGGGATTCTCGCCCGCGAAGCTGCGGTTCGTGATGTTGCTCTGCTTCATTTTTCAACGGATTATGTCTTTTCAGGAGAGGGCGGCGAACCGTGGCGTGAGAGCGACCGTCCTGATCCCGCCGGGATTTACGGGATGTCCAAGCTTGAGGGCGAAAATTATTTTTTCCGATCAGGGGTCAGAGGAGCGGTTGTCCGTGTCGGCTGGCTTCATTCCGGTGAGCGCGATTTCGTCGAGGCGATCCTGAGCAGGGCGATGTCGGGGGCGGATCTGACCGTCGTGGACAATCAGGTCGGCACGCCCTCTTCCGCCGCCGCGCTTGCCCGGTGGGCCGCCCGGGCGCTGCCTGCCCTTACGGCGTCACGGCATGCGCTGCTCCGTCACTATCGCGAAGCCGGCGGATATATATCCCGATATGACTTTGCGGCGTACATCCTCACCCGTGCGCAGGCACTGCTTTCGGCAAGAGGGATGCATGACGAAGCCTCGGCAATGAGCAACGCCAGGGCAAACATGGGACATGCGAAGCTCGCTCCCGGCATACGGCCGCTCAACTGCCGGCTCGGCGTCGGGGACCCGGCGCCGTTTTCAGAACCTGAAAATTGGAAAAGGGCGGTGGATAAGTCTGTGGAAAATGTAAAAGGCCTATTTTCCGGGTTGTGGATAAGTCATTTTGACAGGCGATAATTTTGTTTAATTACAATATATAATGATGAAAAAGGCCGGAGGACGTCCGGCCGTGGATAACTTTTCAGGTTTCAGAGAACACAGCTTCGGCTACGGCGATTTATGTGTTTTATGAGATTCAAAATTCCAGGCGTCCCGGCACATGTCGTCAATGTTTCTGGTCGCCTTCCAGCCGAGAAGCTGCTGTGCCCGCGAAGGATCTGCCCAGTTGGCGGCAATATCGCCTTCGCGGCGCGGGGCCACTTCAAAGGGGACCTTTTTTCCGCTCGCGCTTTCGAAGGCTCTGATGATTTCCAGCACACTGTAGCCCCGTCCGCATCCGAGATTGATCGCAGTCCACCCGGTGTGCGACATCACGAACGGAACCGCTTTGGCATGACCGTCTGCAAGATCCATGACATGGATGTAGTCGCGAACGCCGGTGCCGTCGGGCGTGGGATAGTCGCTGCCGAAGACGCGGAGCTTCGGGAGGATGCCGTTGGCGACACGGGCGACATAGGGGAGCAGATTATTGGGGATACCGTTCGGATCCTCTCCGATGAGACCGGACGGATGTGCGCCGATCGGGTTGAAGTAGCGCAGGCAGACTGCGCTGAAGTCGGGGTAGGCGCGGCAGACGTCCGAGAGAATTTCTTCAATGTGCAGTTTCGTGCGGCCGTAGGGATTGGTTGCTTTGCCGGTCGGACAGTCTTCCGTCAGCGGGAGTGTCTCCGGCGTGCCGTAGACCGTCGAGGAGGAACTGAAGATGAGGCGGCTGACGCCCGTTTCTCTCATGGCATCCAGGAGCACAAGCGTGCCGTGCACGTTGTTGTCGAAATACTCGATCGGTTTATGGACGGATTCTCCGACGGCCTTGAGCCCGGCAAAGTGGATGACGGCGTCCACGCCCCTGAGCGCGGCAGTCATGGCGGCTTTGTCCCGAATGTCACCTTCGATAAACTGCGGTCTGCGGCCGGCGATGATTTCGAGACGATCAAGCACGGATCGGTCTGCATTGGAAAGATTGTCGTACAGAACGACGTCGTGACCGGCTTCAAGCAGCACGACGGCGGTATGTGAGCCGATGAAGCCCATTCCGCCCGTAAGGAGAATTTTCATAACAGATAGCCGCTCATGGAACGGCGCAGATAAACACGAGACGCCTCTAATCTTAACGAACGGAACCCCGCGTCGGGCGGGTGATATCAAATCGCAAAGCCGCAGGCTTACCCAAGCGGCGGATGACTCCATACAATACGCAGAAGGTTCAACAGGCCGGCCGGCGTGCCGGCGTCACGGGATAGACGGCAGATGCAGGAAGGATCGGTGCTTTGTTTTGATTTCGGACTTGCGCGAACGGGGGTTGCCTCCGGCAATACGCTCACTCGTCAGGCGACGCCCGTCACGATCATTCATGCGCGAACCAACGACGAGCGTTGGGCGGCCATTGAAGCGCTGACGGCGGAGTGGCAGCCTGTGTTCTTTGTGGTCGGCGTTCCCCGTCACGGGGACGGCACGCCGAGCGATCTGACCGGGCGATGCGAGCGTTTTGCCAGACAGCTCGGCGGACGTATGCGCCGTCCGGTCTTTACGGTTGACGAGCGCTATTCGTCGGTGATGGTCGAACACGGAACCGACAAAATCGATGATGAGGCTGCGGCCGTCATTCTGCAGCAGTATTTCGACGAGCATCCGCCCGTCGTCAGGGGTTAATTGATGCGATACATCATCGGCTGCGGCCGTTTCGCTGCCGTCGGGATTCTGATCCTGATCATTCTTGCGGCGATTTTTCTCTGCTTTCCCTTCATGTCGAAAGAGCATCGCGGAAGATGGATCAGGCGCATTGCCGGATGGATCCCGGCAGCACTTGGAATGAAACTGACGGTGAAGGGGCGAGTGCCGGATGAGCCGGCATTTACATCCGGCGTGACGCCGGACGGCTGCGGATATATGGTCTGTTCCAACCATATTTCATTCGTGGACATTTTCGTGCTTGATGCGGTGCTTCCCTGCCGGTTCGTGGCAAAGAAGGAAATCGCATCCTGGCCCGTCTTCGGCGCGATCGCGAAAGGGGTCGATACACTCTTTATCGATCGTTCCAGGAAGCGGGCAGTGCTGGAGATTGCCGAACTGATGGCGGAGTCGATTGAGCAAGGGCGCAATGTACTCTTTTTCCCGGAAGGCACGACGGGACAGGGAGAAAAACTTCTGCCTTTTTATGCCAATCTTTTTCAGGCGGCAGCCCAGTCGCAGGCTCTTATTCTTCCGGTGACCATCCGCTATACCTGCCGCGGCGCCGTTTCGACGATTCCGTCTTATGCCGGGAAAATATCGCTTTTCACCGTTCTGAAGCGGATTGTCTTTACTCCGGATTTGGGAGTCGAGGTCACCGTGCTTGATCCGGTGGATTCCAAGGGAAAGGACCGTCAGCAGCTCTGTCGGGAACTCTCGGCGCTGATGTCGGCCTCTCTTGGGGTGCCCGATGCGACGGCTGAAAAGGAAGCGGCCCGCCAGCAGAGGCTGCAGGCCGCCAGTCAGAGTTCCCGTAGCTGATCACTTGAACGCGAAGGGATCGGCCCAGCAGGGGCAGTTTTCCTGAAAAATCCGTCTGTCGGGGAATCGGACGGCAGTCAGCTGTCCCCCCCACAGGCAGCCGGTATCGATGGCGACGATGTTCGGTCTGTTGATGAGGCCCAGCATGGACCAGTGTCCGAAACAGATCGGGGTGTCCTGAATAACCCGTTTTTTATACTCAAACCAGGGAATCAGATTCTTCGGAGCGGAACCGACGTCCTCTTTCTGAGTGAAGTCGAGCGCCCCCGTTTTACGGTCGACAAACCGCATCCGGGTAAAACAGTTGAGAATGGCCTGCAGACGGGCAGGCCCCTTCAGACCGTCATCCCAGTCATTGTTGCCGTACATCTGCTGCAGCATGGCTTTCCAATCGGGCCCCGACAGCATGTCGTGAGCTTCCTGTGCCAGTTTTTTCGCTTTTTTGAGCGACCAGAGCGGGTGAATGCCTGCGTGAACAAAGACGGCTTCAGGCATCTCTATCAGAAGCGGCTGCTGTCTCAGCCAGTCGATCAGTTCATCGCAGTCGGGCGCATCGAAAATTTCTCCGATCGTGTCCTTTTTGTGAACTTTGCGTGCACCGGCGGCGACGGCGAGCAGGTGCAGGTCGTGGTTTCCGAGCGTGCATCGCGCGCGGGCGCCCAGATTTTTGACAAGGCGAAGCGTGGCAAGAGACTGCGGGCCGCGGTTGACGAGGTCGCCCGCAAAAATAATCGGAGCGTCTTCCGGGATCTGTTCGAGAAGACCTTCAAGGCTTTCAAGACAGCCCTGCAGGTCACCGATAGCAAAATATTGCTGTTGAGCCATGTTGATTGGTTTTCGTGCTAGTCTTAGCGACAAATTTGAGAAGCAGTGCGCCTTGCGGGCCGCTGCGTCGAGTGTTGTATTTTACTTTTTCCGTCTTTCAGAACAATGAAGCCCGTTCGTAAAGTTGTGTTCCCGGTCAACGGTCTCGGCACGCGATTCCTGCCTGCCACAAAGGCGATGCCCAAGGAAATGCTTCCCGTCGTGGATATGCCGCTGATCCAGTACGCCGTGGCCGAAGCCGCCGCGGCAGGCATTACTGAAATGATTTTTGTGACCGGCCGAAACAAGCGGGCCATTGAGGATCATTTTGACTATCATCCCGAACTCGAACGTGAGCTTGAGGCAAAAGGCAAGGATGAACTGCTTGATCTCGTGCGCGGCATTGTTCCGCCCGGCGTTAAGTGCATCTATATCCGGCAGCCTATGGCGCTCGGCCTCGGGCATGCCGTGCTCTGTGCCAAGCCGGTGGTGGGCAACGAGCCCTTTGCGGTCATGCTGGCCGACGACCTGATTGATGCCAAGCATTCCTGCGTAGGCCAGCTGACTGCCGTTCGTGAAGCGAGAGGCGGCGGTTCCGTGATCGCTGTTCAGGATGTGGCGCCTGAAGCGACAAACAAGTACGGCATCGTCAGCGTGGACGACACCAGCCTTCAGACCTCCCAGATGCGCGGCATCGTGGAAAAGCCTGATCCCAAGGTGGCTCCGTCGCGCATGGCCGTCATCGGCCGTTATGTATTCGAACCGGAAATCTTTGACTTCCTCGAGCAGCTTAAGCCCGGCGTCGGCAGTGAAATCCAGCTGACGGACGGTATTGCTGCGTCGCTCGATACCGTGGCGACCTACGCTCATCGTTTTACCGGGACACGATTTGACTGCGGCAGCAAGCAGGGTTTCCTTGATGCGACCGTGCACTTCGCCCGAAAGCGCGGCTTCAAAATCAATTAACACAAAGAAGAAAGCCCGCATTCGCGGGCTTTCTTCTTTGTTCAGCATGCACGGACTTTTTTGAGCAGTGCCGTCGTTGAACGCTGATGTTCAAAGGCAACCGTCACGGTTTTGGCTCCCCAGGTCGCACAGAGCTTCGCCTCCGGAAGATCTTCAATCCGGTAGTCGCCGCCTTTGACATAAATGTCGGGACGGGCAAGCTCAACGGCTTTGAGGGGCACCTTATCGTCGAAAACGACGACGAGCGAAACCGATTCGAGTGATGCCAGTACTGCAGCGCGATCGGTTTCAGTATTGATGGGCCGGTCATCGCCCTTGCCGAGCATTTTGACCGAACTGTCGCTGTTGACGGCAACAACAAGGCTGGCTCCGAGGCTTCGGGCCTGAGCGAGGTAGGTGACGTGGCCTCGATGGAGAATGTCAAAGACGCCGTTCGTCAGGACGACGGGGTGAGGGAGTGCACGGGCGCGCGCGGCCAGTTCCGCCATCGTGCAGATTTTCTTTTCAAACTCGGGCGGGGGAAGATGTGTACTCATGGTCAGTGTCGGCTGAAATCGGTAAACCAGTCTGATTCGACGGCATCGGCAAGACTGCGGAAACGCTGTGTCGCATCCGGTGCGTCTGACGGCTCGTCGCTGCCGTTCGCGCCGAGAATGACGCGTTCAGCGCATCCGGCCAGCTTGCCCGCCGTGGCGTCTCCGGGTTTGTCTCCGAACATGACAGATCTAGCAAGATCCAGATCGAGATCTTCGGCCGCCTGAAGAAGCATGCCCGGGCGAGGTTTCCGGCATCCGCAGTCGATCCGGTACTTGTCCAGCGCTTTTTCCGGATGATGAGGGCAGAAGTACACGCCTGCAAGCGGTGCGCCTGCTTCGGCAAATCTTGCCTTCATCCAGTCCGTGAGACGGTCAAAGTCTTCCTCGGAGTAGTAGCCGCGGCCGATGCCGGACTGATTGGTCACGACCACCAGGCTGAATCCGGCGTCGCGAAGACGCCGGGCGGCTCCGAGTACGCCCGGGATCCATTCGAAGTCGTCGATTTTATGGACGTAGGCGCGGTCAATGTTGATCACGCCGTCCCGATCGAGGAAGGCAGCCTTTTTCATTCGACGACGGGATAAGCGGCAAGGAGGTTCTGCATGTAGTCGTGCGTTCCTTCCTGCACTGTACGGAATTCAACGTCGCAGCCGGCGGCACGAAGCTTCGTGAGGTTGGCCTGAGTGAACGCCTGATATTTCCCTTTGAGAGCTTCGGGGAAGGCGATGTATTCGATTTCGCCCGTCCTGACGGCCTCTTCGAGCGTGAGCTGCGGTTTGCCGTCATGCTCGCGCAGCGAATTGACGACGGAAAGGGCGACGTCGTTGAAAGGCTGAGCCCGGCCGGTCCCGCAGTTGTAAATGCCGGATACCGGCTTGTCGAGGAAGTGCAGCAGCACTTTGACCACGTCGCCGACATAAACGAAATCGCGGGACTGCTCGCCGTTGCCGTACCCGAGGCAGCCCTCAAAGAGCTTCACCTTGCCGGTGCGGCGGTACTGGAAGTACTGATGGAATGCAACGCTTGCCATGCGGCCCTTGTGCTGCTCGTTCGGGCCGTAGACGTTGAAGTAGCGCATGCCGATGACGGGAGAACGGAGGTAGTTGATCTCGCGGCGAAGCACCTGGTCAAAGAGATACTTTGAATAACCGTAAACATTGAGCGGGCCCTCAAAGCGAACGTCTTCGACGAACTCTGTGTGTGCGCCGTAGGTGGCGGCGGACGAGGCGTAGATGAACGGGATGTGGAGATCCTGCGCCCAGCGGTAGAGCTCGAGCGTGTAGCGGTAGTTGTTCTCCATCATATAAAGGCCGTTCTGCTCCATCGTGTCGGAGCAGGCTCCCTGATGGAAAATTGCTTCAGGCTTCGGCGCAGTGCCTTTGCGCACGCGTTCGATGAAATCACGCTTGTCGAAGTAGTCGCTGATCTGGCACTTCGCAAGATTGAGGAATTTTTCGCTTTTTTCGAGATTGTCGACGGCGATGACGTCGGTAATGCCGCGTTCATTAAGCGCGAGGACATTGTTGCAGCCGATAAAGCCCGCTGCGCCGGTAACGAGAATGCTCATGTTCAAGCGTCCTTAAATAGTTCTTCGAAAGAAACGGTAGCCGTGCCGAGCTTGCCGACGACGATGCCGCCCGCCCGGTTGGCGGTGCGCACTGCCTCTTCGATATCGGCGCCTGTGGCCATCATGGCTGAAAGAATGGCGATGACGGTATCGCCGGCACCGGAGACATCAAACACTTCGCGAGCCTGGGCGGGTACGGTGAACTGGCCGCCCTCATGGAAAAGCGTCATGCCTTCCTCGCTTCGTGTCAGGAGGAGGTAGCGGAGATCAAGCGCCGTACGCAGATTCTGGGCGCGGACCGTGAGATCGTTTTCGTCGGACCACGAGCCGACGACCTGACGAAGCTCGGCTCGATTCGGAGTCAGAATCGTTGCGCCGTGATATCGGGAGTAGTCATCGCCTTTCGGGTCAATCAGGACCGGAATGCCGGCCTCCCGGGCGAGCGAGATCATGCTCACGATATGCGACAGACCGCCCTTGCCGTAGTCGGAAAGGATGAGTGCGTCATGACTTTTAAGCAAATCACGGAAAACACCGAGATGCTTCGTGAGCACTTCATTCGCAGGCTTGGCTTCAAAGTCGCAGCGAACCATCTGCTGCTGACGCGCAACGATGCGAAGCTTGACGGTCGTGGCGAGCGAGCTGTCGAACTGGAGCGCGGGAGCAATGCCGGCGTCAAGCGCCAAACGTTCAATGGTGCGGCCGGGTTCGTCGCAGCCGACGACAGAGAGAAGGGAAGAGCGGGCGCCGACGGCGGCGATATTGATGGCGACGTTGGCTGCACCGCCGAGGCGCTCTTCAGTGCGCACGATGCGCACGACCGGGACCGGTGCCTCAGGAGAAATGCGCTCGGCATCGCCAAACCAGTAACGGTCCAGCATGGCATCGCCGGCAACAAGGACACGGGCGGCGTTAAGTGTGTTTCGATCCATAAATTGGCTGGCGCCGCCGGCCGGGCCGGGGCTGTACATCAGGCAGATGCCTCGCGTACTGCGGGCGCCCTACGAGTTGAGTATCAGAGGATTGTAAACGCTCTGAGGGGCCTGCGTCTGCGCGGACAAACGATGCCGGGTGTTACGGAGTTTTGAGTAGATGCATCCCTTTTGGCTAGAATTAACAGATTAAGCACTGCAGTCATCTGCTCCGCCTGACGGACAAGGTCAAACGACTGCACGAACAGCATTTCGGGAGAAAGCTATGGCGGTGGACGCCTCTATTTTTAAGGCTTACGACATTCGCGGCATCGTGGACAAAACGCTGACGGAAGACGCTGTCAGACTGATCGGCAAGGTGCTCGGCAGTATGGCTCAGGAAGCAGGCCGAAGCACGTTCTGCATCGGCAGAGACGGGCGGCTTTCCGGCGCGCGTCTGGCGGATGCGCTCATGGACGGCATCGCGTCCACGGGCACCGACGTTATCGATATCGGCATGGTGCCTACGCCCGTGCTGTATTTCGCGACGGTTCACTACGGCTGCGGCACGGGTGTTGCGGTGACGGGATCGCACAACCCTCCCGAATACAACGGTCTTAAGATGATGGTGAACGGCATTACGCTCTTTGCCGATCAGATCAAGGCGATTCACAGCCGCATTGAAAAAGAGGAATGGGTGACGGCGGAGGTGCCCGGGACGATTCGTCAGGAGGACGTTCTTCCCGCCTACCTTGAAAAAGTTCTGTCCGATGTTCGCATCGCACGCCCGCTTCGAATTGCGGTCGACGGGGGCAACGGTGTGGCGGGACCGGTCGGCGTCAAGCTCTACAAGGCTCTCGGGTGTGAGGTGGCCGAGCTCTATACGGACGTTGACGGTCATTTCCCCAACCATCATCCGGATCCGTCCAAGCCCGCCAATCTCGAAGACCTAAAGGCCGTCGTTCGTACCGGCAGCGTGGATCTCGGTCTCGCCTTCGACGGTGACGGAGACCGGCTCGGCGTCGTGACCAAGTCGGGTGAAATTATTTATCCCGACCGTCAGATGATGCTTTTTGCCAAGGACATTCTGGCGCATCATCCCGGAGAACAGATTGTTTATGACGTGAAGTGCACCCGGCGTCTCGTGCCTTGGATCAGGGAATGCGGTGGCGTGCCGACAATCAGCTGCACGGGGCATTCGCTCGTCAAGGCGAAGCTGCGCGAAACCGGGGCGCCGTTTGCGGGCGAAATGTCGGGACATCTGTTTTTCAACGACGGACGCTGGCCCGGTTTTGACGACGGTGTCTATGCCGGCGCACGCCTCCTCGAAATTCTGTCGCGGGAGAAGAATCCTTCCGCCGTGCTTGAAGCCCTGCCGAGCGCGGTGAATACGCCGGAGCTGCAGATTCAGATGGCCGAAGGCGAAAACAAGGCCTTTGTCGCCCGTCTT
>JAXEEN010000081.1:0-7505 GCA_034104065.1 Sutterella sp. | reverse complement strand
GCTTCGTAGTTTTCAGATTCGCAGCAGGCGGTTTCAACGAGAGCGCCGTTGAACCAGACCTTGGCGTATTCGCAGATCACGCCGTTGACGGAGAAGCCGTAGCGCATCTTTTCAACCGTGACGAGCGTGAGTTCCGGATGTGCGCGGACCATGTCGCAGAATTCGTCGAACGTGTAGCCTTCCTTGTCGAGTGCGATTTCGACCTGGAGGTTGCGAAGGATTTCAGCGAGTTCTTCGCGCTTGACCGGGAACTGGAACTTGCCGCGCGGCTGGAAGATTTCGAAGCCTTCGGGCGTTTCGCCGACCTTGGTCTTGATGTCGAGGAGACCGTCGCGGACCTTGACGTTCGCTTCGTTGGTCTTCTTCGAGAGGATGTACGTTTCGGCAGGCATCACGCGGGCCTTGAAGAGCGTGGCCTTGCAGCACCACATGTGTTCGACGACGCCTTCGATGATGTCCTTGCCGAACACGCGGAATTCAGCGCGGGGAACGATCTTGGCGGCTTCTTCAGCGGAAGTGGCAACGTTCTTAGCGTAGGTATCAGCCATGATGATTCTCCGAATTACTTGTTCCAGGTGGTGTAGGGATGAGCGACGAGCATGGAGTTGAAGTAGCGGGGATCGCCCGAGACTTCTTCACCGATCCATTCGGGCTTTTCGAAGGCCTGGTCTTCGCTCTTGAGTTCGATTTCAGCGACGATGAGACCCTGGTTCACGCCGAAGAATTCATCGACTTCCCAGACGAATTCGCCCATCGGGATCTTGTAGCGGGCCTTGTCGATCACCGGCTGTTCGGCGAGGTTGTCGAGCATCGTGACGCAGTCTTCGTAGGGGATCGGATATTCGAATTCCATGCGCGTGACGCCGACCGTCGGGCCCTTCACCGTCATGAAGGCCTTGTCGCCGACCGTGCGGATGCGGACAGTGCGTTCCTTCATGCTGTTGAGGTAGCCCTGACGATAGCGGGTACCTTCGGCAAGCTTGCGCCAGGCGTCGCCGACAACGAGGAATTTGCGTTCAATTTCCTTGGCCATGATGTGTCCTTCTGTCAAAAGTCGTTTAATTCGGTCCGCCGGCTTCGAATCGCCTGCGGCCGTGTTCCTTGACGTGTATTGTCGTTCAGCCCGACATAAAAAGAAAAATGATGATTTGAGATCAAAAGCATAAGAAGCGCTTATGCCCCAATATGCTCTGCAGGACAAAAGAGAGCGCTGAAAACGCGCGTTTTCGGCACGATATGCGGGTTTTCTCCTCTGTACGCCGTTCAAATTACCTGTTCGCGTTTTCTGTTCGGCGGATCTTTCATAACGGTTTTTCATGACGCTCCGGGGGAGCCGGCAGAGGAGGCTCGAAAAAAAGCGGCCCGGCGCAGGGACGCGCCGGGCCGGTCAACAGCCAAAAGTCAGTGAAAACCACTAAGGAAATCTCTGACGCGGCTGATTGTAGCATCGGTCTGCCGCTAAGTAGTTTCCGGATGTGTCAAATATGTGTGACGGCGTATTCCGGGCGTCCGGCGGCGGGCAGGGAAGATTCTGAGATGGCGTTCTCGCTCTTTGCGCTAAAGTATCGGGACCGATCAACCGGCCCGACGGCCGAAAGGAATTTCACTATGAAGCATCAATTTGCGGCCCTGTTGGCTGCCGGCGCTGCTGCGCTCAGTCTCTCCGCCCCGGCCGGCGCCGCCCTGACGGGCCGCGTGCCCGAGCCCGGCATGATCACGATGGCGGATTTCGGCACGCCGTCCTGCCAGCCCTGCCGTCTCATGCGTCCCTTCCTTGAGAAGCTCGACCGCGAATACGAAGGCCGGGTCGCCATCCGCTACATTGATTCCGAAGTTCTCCCCGAGGCTTTCGAATGGTTCCGCATCACTTCGGTGCCGACGCAGATCTTCTTCGACCATCACGGTCAGGAGGTCGGCTGGCATGCGGGCTATCTCGACGAGGGCAGCATGCGCGAACAGATCGAGAAGATGCTGAAGGCTCAGGCCGATGAAAAGGCCGATCAGGAGAAAAAGTCAAAGGAAAGCTGCCAGTAAGGGTTTTCCGACGACAAACAGCAAAGCCGCAGACGGGACGTTTCTGCGGCTTTGCTGTTTCTGAGCTCTGTAGTTATTTGGCTTCAAGCGCCGAGAGCACCGTCTGCACGAGCAGCAGGCGCTTGTCCGGCGTGGCGCCGCCGGCGTCGATTCTCAGCCGGTCGGGGCCCATCATGCGGGCGTCTTTTCTGCTCTGAAGGAAGCGGATCAGAGCCATCGGCTCGATGTTGGGCCGCTGGGTGAAGGTGATGACGGTCGCGGTGTCCGCACAGTCGATCTTGCGAACGCCGATGGCTTCGCAGCGAAGACGCAGACGGTGGATCTGCGTCAGTCTGGCGGCGGCTTCGGGAAGCTTGCCGTAGCGGTCGGCCAGCGCTTCCGTCGTCCTGATGATGTCTTCGACCGAGGAAGCCGAGGAGAGTTCCTTGTAGAAGCCGAGACGCTGGGAGACGTCGGGGACGTAGGCGTTGGGAAGGAGCGCCGGAGCGTGCAGGCTGATTTCCGTCGTTGCCATCAGCGGACCGTCGAAATTCGGCGTTTCGCCGCGCTTGAGCGAGCGGACTGCATTGGTCAGCATGCGGTTGTAGAGGTCGAAGCCGACTTCGGCGATCTCGCCCGACTGATGTTCCCCGAGAACTTCGCCGGCTCCGCGGATTTCCAGGTCGTGCATGGCGAGGTAGAACCCGCTGCCGAGCTCTTCGAGCGACTGAATGGCCTCAAGCCGCTGACGGGCCTGCTTCGTCATGGCGCCCGACGGGGGTGTGAGAAGATAGGCGTAGGCCTGATGGTGGCTTCGGCCGACGCGGCCGCGCAGCTGGTGAAGCTGGGCGAGACCGAGCTTGTCCGCGCGCTGCATGATGATCGTGTTCGCGGTCGGCACGTCGATGCCGGTTTCGATGATCGTCGTGCAGAGGAGCAGATTGAATTTCTGCTGATAGAACTCCCGCATGATGCGTTCGAGTTCGCGTTCGCTCATCTGGCCGTGGGCCACGGCGATGCGGGCTTCAGGAATGAGCTGCGAGAGCTGCTCGCGGCGGTTTTCAATGGTCTCGACTTCGTTGTGAAGGAAGTAGACCTGGCCGCCGCGCTTGAGTTCGCGGATGACCGCCTCGCGCATGATGCCGGGTTCCTCGGTCTGTACAAAGGTCTTGACGGCGAGACGGCGTTCGGGGGCCGTCGCGATGACGGAAAAGTCGCGGATGCCTTCAAGCGACATCGAGAGCGTTCTCGGAATGGGCGTCGCCGTGAGCGTCAGCACGTCCACTTCGGCCCGGAGCTTTTTGAGCTGTTCCTTCTGACGCACGCCGAAGCGGTGTTCCTCGTCGATGATGACGAGACCGAGCCGGTCGAAGCTCACCTTGTCGGTGAGAAGCTTGTGGGTGCCGATCACGATGTCGACGGTGCCCGCCGCAATGCCTTCGAGCGCCTTGGTCGTTTCCCTGCCGGTGCGAAAGCGCGAGAGTTCGGCAACCTGCACGGGCCAGGCGGCGAAGCGGTCGCGGAAGGTCTGCGCATGCTGCTCGGCGAGCAGCGTCGTCGGGCAGAGCACCGCTACCTGCCTGCCGGCGGAAACGGCGACGAAGGCTGCGCGCAGCGCCACTTCCGTCTTGCCGAAGCCGACGTCGCCGCAGACGAGACGGTCCATCGTCCTCCCGGTGGTCATGTCCTTGAGGACGGCGCCGATGGCGGCCGCCTGATCGGGCGTTTCCTCAAAGGCAAACCCTTCGCAGAAGGCTTCGTAGTCTCTCGTGTCGATGGGGAAGACGAAGCCCTTGCGCGTTTCGCGCAGCGCGTAGAGGTGCAGCAGTTCGGCCGCCGTGTCGCGGATCTGTTCGGCGGCCTTGCGCTTGGCCTTCTCCCAGTCGCCCCGCCCGAGCGTATGAAGCGGAGCGTTTTCGACGTCCGCGCCCGAATAGCGCGAGATGAGATGCAGATTGGCGATCGGAACGAAGAGCTTGGCGTCGTTCTTGTAGTCGATGCGAAGGAATTCGGCGTCGCCGTCGGGCGTCTCCATATGGACGAGCCCCTGATAGCGGCCGATGCCGTGTTCGAGATGCACGACCGGATCGCCGGTTTTGAGTTCCGAGACGTCGCGGACGATCATCTCGATGTTCGTTGCGGCGCTGCTGCGTCTCAGGCGGGCTCTTCTCGGACTGGCCGCATAGAGTTCGGTTTCGGTCAGAATCGCAATCGAAGGCGTCCCGACGATGCCGCCCGAATAGAGCGGCGCGACGGTCAGACCGACGCGGTCCGACCCGGCGAGGAAGTCTTCCCAGCCGTCCGTTTCGGAAAACACCAGGCCCGACGAACGGAAGAGATCCGACATCGTGCTCATGCGGCCGACGGAGGTGGCGGCGATCAGCGTGCGGCGGCCGCGGGCGGCATTGGCTGCCGTGAAGTTGAGGAGGTTGGAGAGGGGATTCTGACTTTTGCGTTCGACCGTCACGCCGCCGAGCGCTCCGGCCTCTTCCGGCGTGCCGGAGCGGCGGAACGAAAAGCGCGGGAACTTCTGCAGGCTGACGAAGAATTCTTCGGGGGTGAGCCAGAGTTCCTCCGGCGTGAGAGACGGACGCTCGAGGTCGCGCTCGAGCATCCTGGCGCGGGACTGCGTATCCCGCATGAAGGCGCGCAGAGCGGCATCGACGTCGCCGATGAGGACGACGCGCGTGCCGGCGCCGAGATAGTCGGCCAGCGTGGCGGTCTCTTCAAAAAAGAGCGGCAGATAGTATTCGATGCCGGGAGGCAGCACGCCGCTGCCGATGTCCCGGTAGACGAGGCTTTTGCCGGGATCGCCCGGGAAGCGGATGCGCCAGCGCTGACGGAAGGCCGTCAGTGCTTCGGCATCAACCGGAAATTCATGACCGGGAAGCAGGCGGATGTCCTTCACCACTTCCATCGAACGCTGGGTTTCGACGTCGAACCAGCGGATGGAGTCGATCTCGTCGTCGAACATGTCGAGGCGGAAGGGCTTGTCGGAGCCCATCGGGAAGACGTCGATGATGCTCCCGCGAACGGCGAATTCGCCGGCGGCGAGCACCTGCTTCACGTTGGCGTAGCCCGCCTTGACGAGGTTTTCCTTCAGCGTGTCGACGGAGAGCGTGTCGCCGGACTTGAAGAAGAAGGTGTTGGCGCCGACGTAGGAGACGGGCGCCATGCGCTGCGCCGCCGTGACGGCGGAGGCGACGATCACGTCCGTGCGGCCGCGTCCCGCCGTCATGCGGTAGAGCGTTTCCAGTCGGTCGGAAACGATTTCCTCCTGAGGCGAGAGCACGTCGTAGGGAAGCGTTTCCCAGTCCGGAAGGGCACGCACAGAGACGTCTTTGTCGAACCACGGCATTTCCTGCGCCAGACGGGCCGCATCCATCGGATCCGCGCACACGACGAGCAGCTTTTCGCCCTGTTTGCGGCAGGCTTCGGCCATCTGTGCGAGGGCCAGCGCATCGGGCGTCAGGGCGCCGAGCGTCAGGACGTATTTGTCGCCGGGCTTGAAGCTGAAGAGGTCTTCCTTGAAGAGGCCGGGAACGGCGGTGGTCATAGGCTGGTATCCGGGAGGTGCTCACAAAACGAAGGCAAGATAGCACATCGGCCGCCGGGCGGCACGGCCGTCGGCGGGACAGCACAAACCGGCGCAACTTGCAAGCGTCATACCGCGTTCAGGTCGGATGAACTCCGAACAGGCAAGCTTCGCGTAGGATTAACGACAGATACAGGTTGAAAGCTTCTTGCGAGGTGCGTCATGCTGCTGCGTGATTATCGGTGCAGACGCTATGCCCGGCGTCTGAAGGAACTGGTCCGCTGTGCCAGAATCGATCCTCTTCTTCTGACGGAAGGAGAGTACGACGGTCTTGCCCGCCGCTACGCCGATGAAACCTGTCCCACGCCCGCCGAGTGCCTGTCGCCGGGCAATCGCCTTCCCGTCGTCATCCATTCGGGACTCAATCCCGCCCCGGCCAGCGTCTGGGAAGAGGACGCGGCGCTGTTCTTCATTCTCCTCAGGCATCTTCATCTTCGGCCCACCGTGGAGATGGGCCTCGCGCTTTATACCGCGTCGCTCTGCAGAAAGGCCGGGCTTTCCGTCTGCCCGGAACCCGATTCCGAGCGCGATGCGCTGCCGGAGGGCGCCACGCTGGGCGATCTCCTGGTTGAATTTATGTTCCCTCACGAGGCAAACTGCTGACAATGTCTCTTATGCATGACTTTTCAGAGATAACGGCGGACTTTGTCTCCTAATAAGTCGGCTTAAATCGGAATAAAGTTTGCATAACGAACGCAGTTCAGACCGAAAGACGGCGGTGTGGACCGGGATGTTTCGCGGAAATGCCGATGTTCGTTCCGGAAGCTGCCGGGCGAAGCGCCTTCGCCGGGTGCACTTCGTCAGATCTCGCCGAGACCGGCGGTCTGCCTTCGGCGCTTCAGAGGGCGGATTTCCTCAGACGTAAAGCACGCGGGGCATGACTTGCGTCATGCCCCGCGTAACAGACCGACATCGTTCAGCTCTGTTCGTCAGAGCTTCGAAAACCGGAAATCGGATCAGATCTCTTCGTGCGAATTCGGCACGGTGACCGCTTCGAAGTTGACGGACGTGCAGATGATGCTTGCAAAGCGCGTGAAGAGCGACTGCAGTTCAAGATGGAGCGCGCTCGTCTCGATGGCGCCGGTCAGACCCTTGGAAACGCGTTCCATATGATGCTGGGTGAGTTCGAAGGAACTCTTGATCATGGCTTCGCGTTCTTCAAGGAGCGTCACGCAGACGGCCTTGCGTTCGTCCGGATCGGATGTCTGAACGATCGTGCCGAGCTTGTCGATGCAGGCAATGGCGCGGTTGTGGAGCGTCTGCAGTTCGGAAAGACCTTCGGGCGTGAAGGAGCGGTTCTTCGCGCACTTCTTGTCGGCCGTAATCGTCACGATGCGGTCAACGACGTCAAGAGCAAGCTTGAGCGAGGCGTTCACGTTCTTCAGGTACTGCCATTCGACGGCGTCGTCCTTCGTCAGCGGGCTGCGCATCACCATGGAGAGATAGCGCGACACCGTGGTGCAGCGTTCCATGATGTAGTTTCGGCGGTCGTGAAGCACGAGGATCTGGCCCTGCGGCGGATTGGTGCGCAGCAGATCGTCGACGTCCTTCCAGAAGTCGCGGACTTCGCCCGTGATCTTGCCGATTTCGGAAGCAGCGACCTTGAGCGACATGCCGCCGCCGATGAGGTTTTCCTTCGAGAAGAGGCCCTTGTCCTTCTTCTGCTTCATGTTGTCGGCTTCAACCGGGAGGATGCGTTCGGCAATCTTGGCGACGATACCGACGAAGAAGACGCCGAGGATGCTGAACGACAGGTTGATGCCAACGTGGAAGTAGATCGGCGCATCGGGAATCGTGGAGAAGAACTCGTGGATGGCGGGTACGGTGGCAAGCGCCACGCCGGTCAGCGCCAGCATGGTCGAGCGCCAGATCGTGTTGGCGATCGGTGCGCGGCGGC